>NZ_JAVAYA010000009.1:0-184007 GCF_041954855.1 Agrobacterium sp. LR_9 | reverse complement strand
GATCCAACCACGTCGCGTTAAATCCGATCGGTTGCAGATGCTCGGGACAAGCACGAGCATGACGGGGGCGAGGTCTTGCGCCTTTCTCACCACTCTGATGGCCGGAGCGATCCGGCCATTCTCATGTCCATTCGCAGCAATCGAAAAAAGCCTGTTCCCGCCACCGGCGTGATCCGCTAGAGCTTGATCGATCATGATAATGCGGAGGGATTCATGCTGGAACTGATTTGGCGCGGCATTGCCATGGGCATTGGCGGCACCGTGTTTATGGATATATGGGCAATCGTACTGCACCGGTTCTTCGGCCAGTCCGCCCCGAACTGGGCGCCGGTCGGCCGTTGGTTCTGGCATGTGCCGAAAGGTACGATATTTCACGACAGCATCGCCACGGCTGAACCCTATGAGCACGAACTGGCGCTCGGCTGGATTTCGCATTACGCCGTCGGCATTCTTTATGGCATCGTTCTCGCGCTGGTAGTCCCGGCCGCGTGGTTTGCCAATCCTTCGTTCATTGAGCCTTGGATCGTCGGCATCGTCACGGTCGGCGCGGGCTGGTTCCTGTTGCAGCCGGGGCTCGGCATTGGCTGGGCGGCGTCGAAGACCCCCAACCCGAACAAGGTCCGCTTTCTCAACCTCGTGGCCCATACGGTTTTCGCCCTCGGCATGTATGCCGTGGCGCTTTTGATGCGCTAAATGAAAAGGGGGCTGAAAAGCCCCCTCTCCTGTCCGGCTCTCAGATATTCGCCGAGAACGTATCGCAATCTTCGACACGGCCGCTCTGGAAACCGCGCTTGAACCACTCCGCGCGCTGTGCCGAGGTGCCGTGGTTGAAACTGTCAGGCACCACATAGCCCTGTGTCTGCTTCTGCAGCGTATCGTCGCCGATCTGGTGGGCGGCGTTCAGCGCTTCCTCGAGGTCGCCGGTTTCGAGAATACCCTTCTGCTCGGTGAACTTGCCCCAGATGCCGGCATAACAATCCGCCTGAAGCTCGACGCGCACCGACATCTTGTTGGCGTCCGTCTGGCTCATCGACTGACGGCGGCGGTTGAACTCCGGCAGAACGCCGGTCAGGTTCTGGATGTGGTGGCCGACCTCATGCGCAATCACATAAGCCTGCGCGAAATCGCCGGCCGCGCCGAAACGCTGGTCGAGTTCCTTGAAGAAGCTGGTGTCGAGATAGACCTTGCGGTCGCCCGGGCAATAGAACGGGCCGCTGGCAGCGGAAGCATAACCGCAGGCGGAAGACACCTGCCCGGAGAACAGAACCAGCGTCGGCTTCTGATAGGTCTCGCCGGCCGACTGGAAAATGCCGCTCCACGTATCTTCCGTCTCGGCCAGTACGGTGCGCACGAAAGCCGTCGTCTCGTCCGACGACTGGCCCTGCGGACGCGTGCCGGACTGCTGGGTCCCCGATTGCGTCGTACCGCCGCCATCCATCGACAGATCGCCGCCGGTCAGCAACGTCAGCGGGTTGATGCCGAGCACCCAGCTGATCAATAGAATGACCAGAAGACCGCCAATCCCGATACCGCCGCCGCGACGCCCGATTGGCACGCGCATCCCGCCTCGGGAAAAAGGATCACTCGGCCCCGCCGACATGCCGCGCCGATCCTCGATATTGTCCGACTGGCGGCGCCCTCTCCATTCCATGCTCTTCTCCCGGCGGTTCCGCCTCAACAAGCTGCCTTATAACGGCACTATAATACATCTTGTTCCGGAAGAAAGCAGAGGTGGCAAACGGAGAGCGTGATGCGGCTCTGCGTCTTTGTTTCAGCACGGTCAGAAACAGGACGACAAACAGGAGAGCGCCGGCGGAAAGGACCAAAAATCCGGCTCTGCCATCACAAAAAGCAACCTCATGCATGATGCGGCCGGGAACGAAGGTGAAACCTCCGGCAATCACGATGCCGCCGAGATAAACGCTCTGCATGATCCGCATATGGCGTCTGATATCGCCGCGGCGGGCGAAATAGATCGATTTCAGACACCCGTAGATGGTGAAGACGGAAAGAAGATGGATCGGGCTGAAACCATAAAACACCTTCAATTCATGGATGAAGAAGGTAGACGCCGCAGTCGCGACCATCAGCACCACCCAGATCTTGCCGAGCAGCCGGTGAATGGCGGTGCCCTTTGGGCGCAGGAAAATGAAGGCCCCAAGAAGGGCTGCGGGCACGACGGTGGCAACATGGAACTGCACGGCAAGCGATGCATCTAACAAAGGCTGGAATGACATGGGCGCTGTTTCGGTTCGGTTGAAATCGAAGCCAATTTCGGCAAAACATGCGGAGAAGAAAAACGGATTGGCGCCATCAGCAGGAAAACTTCGTGGATCACCCGTCTCTGCAATTCACGCTTCGTGAAATGCACGCCATGCTGCAATCGCGCAGGCTGTGGCTGACGTTTCTTGCCGTGCTGGCGATCTTCATCTTGACCGGGCCTTTCGGGACGAGCGAAACCATGAGCTTCGCCGACCGGCTGCTTTACTGGACAATCGTTCAAGCGGGCGCCTGGATGCTCGCCATCTCCTTTTCGGTCATCGCCAAGACGATCCTTGCAGGCCACATCGACAACATGCTGACACGCATGATGATCGGCTCGCTGACGGCGGCACTGCCGATCGGGCTACTGCTCGCCATTACCAATCAGATTTTCTACGGCAAGGAGATGGGTCTCACGCCGGTTCTGAAGAGCAGCCTCTCATCCCTGCCGCTCTGCGCGATCTTCTGCCTGTTGAGTTACCTTACGACCCGCCAGTCCTTCGAAAAGGTGGCGGACGCCGAAACGGACACAAAGGCAAATGCAGATAGGGACGGGAAAAGCATCATCCCCTTGCTGGAACGATTGCCGCCGCAAAAGCGCGGAGAATTGCTGCGGCTGTCGGTGCAGGATCATTACACGCAAATCGTCACCACGCGCGGGCAGCAGCTGGTTCTGCTACGTTTTGCCGATGCGCTGAAAGAACTCGGCCAGACGGCGGGTTTACAGGTGCATCGTTCCCACTGGATTGCCGATGCCGACTTTGTCTCCCTGCGCAAACAGGCCGGCCGTCTGCATGTCATGACCAGAGACGGCAGTGAAATCCCCGTCAGCCGCTCTTACAGTGCTGCGGTACAGGCCCGTTTCACCGCACACGCCCCTGCCCGTTAAGAGTTTCTGTCGATTCCGGAATTTATGGGGTTCCGTTCTCAAAAACATTTGCCTATAAGCCGCTTCTAGCCTGAAAACATTTGAATTGCGCCCCCCGACCGGTGATCCTTCACCCTGGCCGGTGTTTTGCGCAACCGAAAAGCGGAACGAGAGAGCCATGCCGAAGCGCCAAGATATCAAGTCCATCCTCATCATCGGCGCGGGACCGATCGTCATCGGTCAGGCATGTGAATTCGACTATTCCGGCACCCAGGCCTGCAAGGCGCTGAAGGAAGAGGGTTACCGGGTCATCCTGGTCAACTCCAACCCGGCGACGATCATGACCGATCCGGGCCTTGCCGACGCCACTTACGTCGAGCCGATCACGCCTGAAGTCGTGGCGAAGATCATCGCCAAGGAGCGTCCGGATGCGCTTCTGCCGACCATGGGCGGCCAGACCGCGCTCAACACCGCGCTCTCTCTCAAGCGCATGGGTGTTCTCGACCGTTACAATGTCGAAATGATCGGTGCGAAGCCCGAAGCCATCGACATGGCCGAAGACCGCGCCCTCTTCCGCGAAGCCATGGCCCGCATCGGCCTTGAAACTCCGCGCTCCATGCTGGCCAACGCCACCGAAATCAAGGATGCCGACCGCAAGAAGCACGAGGCCGCGCGCACCGAGCTGAAGGGCAGGCTTTCCGGCCCCGATCTCGACAAGGCGCTGGACGATCTCGAAAACCAGTGGAACCTTGGCGAAACCGACCGCAAGCAGCGCTACATGGCCCATGCCATGGCAATCGCCGCTCAGGCCATCGATCATGTCGGCCTGCCGGCCATCATCCGCCCGTCCTTCACGCTCGGCGGCACCGGCGGCGGCATTGCCTATAACCGCTCGGAATTCTTCGACATCGTCTCCGGCGGCCTCGACGCCTCGCCGACGACGGAAGTTCTGGTCGAAGAATCGGTTCTCGGCTGGAAGGAATATGAGATGGAAGTCGTCCGCGACAAGGCGGACAATTGCATCATCATCTGCTCCATCGAAAACATCGATCCGATGGGCGTCCACACGGGTGACTCGATCACCGTTGCGCCGGCGCTGACCTTGACCGACAAGGAATACCAGATCATGCGCAACGCCTCGATTGCGGTGCTGCGCGAGATCGGCGTGGAAACCGGCGGCTCGAACGTGCAGTTCGCCGTCAACCCGAAGGACGGCCGCCTCGTCGTCATCGAAATGAACCCGCGCGTGTCGCGCTCGTCCGCTCTCGCTTCCAAGGCCACCGGCTTCCCGATCGCCAAGATCGCCGCCAAGCTCGCCATCGGTTATACGCTGGATGAGCTGGAAAACGACATCACCGGCGGCGCGACACCTGCTTCGTTCGAACCTTCCATCGACTACGTCGTCACCAAGATCCCGCGTTTCGCCTTCGAGAAATTCCCCGGCGCTTCGCCGATCCTCACCACCGCCATGAAGTCGGTCGGCGAAGTCATGGCCATCGGCCGCACCTTCGCGGAATCGCTGCAGAAGGCGCTGCGCGGCATGGAAACCGGCCTCACCGGTCTCGATGAAATCGAAATCCCCGGTTACGAGGAAGGCGAAGGCTCCAAGAACGCCATCCGCGCCGCCATCGGCACGCCGACGCCGGACCGCCTGCGCATGGTCGCCCAAGCGCTGCGCATGGGCATGAGCGAAGAGGAAGTCCACGAGAACTCAAAGATCGACCCGTGGTTCATCGCCCAGTTCAAGGCCATCGTCGACATGGAAGCCCGCATTCGCGAGCATGGCCTGCCGCAGGATGCCGAAAACCTGCGCATGCTGAAGGCCATGGGCTTCTCCGACGCCCGCCTCGCCAGCCTGACGTCCAAGCGTCCGAAGGAAGTGGCCGAACTGCGCAACAGCCTGAATGTTCGTCCGGTCTTCAAGCGCATCGACACCTGCGCGGCCGAATTCGCCTCGCCGACCGCTTACATGTATTCGACCTATGAAATTCCCTTCGTCGGCGCAGCCCGCTCGGAAGCGCAGGTTTCCGACCGCAAGAAGGTGGTCATCCTTGGCGGCGGTCCGAACCGCATCGGCCAGGGCATCGAGTTCGATTATTGCTGCTGCCATGCCGCCTTCGCGCTGAAGGATGCCGGTTTCGAAGCGATCATGATTAACTGCAACCCGGAAACGGTTTCCACCGACTACGACACCTCCGATCGCCTCTATTTCGAGCCGCTGACGGCTGAAGACGTGATCGAGATCATGCGCGCCGAACAGGAAAAGGGCGAGCTGGTTGGCGTCATCGTGCAGTTCGGCGGCCAGACCCCGCTGAAGCTCGCAGAAGCGCTGGAAAAGAACGGCATCCCGATCCTCGGCACCGCGCCCGACATGATCGACCTTGCCGAAGACCGCGACCGCTTCCAGAAGCTGCTGATGAAGCTCGATCTTGCCCAGCCGAACAACGGCATTGCCTATTCGGTCGAGCAGGCTCGCCTCGTCGCTTCGGAAATCGGCTTCCCGCTCGTCGTTCGCCCGTCTTACGTTCTGGGTGGCCGCGCCATGCAGATCATCCATTCGGAAGGCCAGCTCCAGACCTATCTGCTCGACACGGTTCCGGGCCTCGTACCCGAGGACATCAAGCAGCGTTACCCGAACGACAAGACCGGCCAGATCAACACCCTGCTCGGCAAGAACCCGCTGCTGTTCGACAGCTACCTGACCAACGCCGTGGAAGTGGACGTCGATGCGCTGTGCGACGGCGAAAGCGTCTTCGTCTCGGGCATCATGGAGCACATCGAAGAAGCGGGCATCCATTCGGGCGACTCGGCCTGCTCGCTGCCGGTCCGTTCGCTGTCGAAGGAAATCGTCGACGAGTTGGAACGCCAGACGACGGCGCTTGCCAAGGCGCTCAATGTCGGCGGCCTGATGAACGTGCAATATGCCATCAAGGACGGCACGATCTACGTTCTCGAAGTCAATCCGCGCGCCTCGCGCACCGTGCCTTTCGTGGCGAAGACCATCGGCGCGCCGATCGCCAAGATCGCCGCCCGCGTCATGGCCGGCGAGAAGCTCGATCCGGCGATTGCCGCTTACGGCGAAAAGCCCGATCCGCGCAACCTGAAGCACATTGCCGTCAAGGAGGCCGTCTTCCCCTTCGCCCGCTTCCCCGGCGTCGACATTCTGCTCGGACCGGAAATGCGCTCGACCGGCGAAGTCATCGGCCTCGACACCGATTTCGCGCTGGCCTTCGCCAAGAGCCAGCTCGGCGCCGGCGTCGACCTGCCCCGCTCCGGCGCGGTCTTCGTCTCGGTGCGTGACGAGGACAAGGAAGGCGTTCTGCCCGCCATCCGCATTCTCGTGGAAAGCGGCTTCAAGGTGCTGGCCACCGGCGGCACCCAGCGTTTCCTCGCCGAAAAGGGAATCAACGCCGAAAAGATCAACAAGGTGCAGGAAGGCCGTCCGCATATCGAAGACGCCATCCGCAACCGTCAGGTCCAGCTCGTCATCAACACCACCGACAGCAACAAGGCGATTTCTGACTCGAAGTCACTGCGCCGCGCGACGCTGATGCAGAAGGTGCCTTACTACACGACGATGGCCGGCGCGGAAGCGGCAGCGCTTGCCATCAAGGCGCTGAAGGCCGGCAATCTGGAAGTGAAGCCGCTGCAGAGCTACTTCCAGTAAGCTGCGGGAACCGCAGGTTCCAACGCTGAATGAAAACAAGACGCCGCGGGTCACCATGTCCGCGGCGTTTTGCATTGCGTAATCCTGCTGCAATTCATTGCCGGTATCAAAACATCAGGTTCGAACGAGGCCCATGATGTCCCTATTGCTCAATGACGGATCGCCCGCAGCCATTCGCCGCGCCGTTGCCAACGCTCCGGTCAAACGCTCCATGAAGATGCTGAGGTACCCCGCCATAGTATCCCAGCGATGGGGACACCTGGCCCCGATACGCCAAAGCGCCTTGAGGGACTGACCATGGCTGGACGTCCACCGGGACCGGAGCGGGTGGCTTTTCCGCTGCGGATCGAACCCGCAATATTGAACATGATCCGGCACACCGCGAGCGGCGAGTTGCGCAGCATCAATGCCCAGATCGAGGTTCTTCTGAAAGAGGCCCTGTCCCGCCGCGCCACGGCGGATGAAGCAGACAAGCCGCCCTTCTAGACCGAAGGGCAACAACGACGCTACACGACACGACGATGCGGTGCCGCCCTGCGGAAAAATCGACAGCCCGCAGCCCCGCCTATGCCGCCTGCGCCTCCCGAACGCAATTGCGCCCGTCCATCTTCGCGCGGTAAAGTGCGCGATCTGCCATTTCCGCGAGCGTCTGGAGATCGCAGCGCATCTCGCCAGTGGCGGCAACGCCGATGCTGATGGTGACGCCGACACGCAGACCGCCGCAATCGACCTCGGTTACCGCAATCGCATCGCGAATGCGCTCGCCGATCATGCAGGCCTTGCGAACGCCGGCGCCCGGCAGGTAGATGATGAATTCCTCTCCGCCGTAACGCGCCAGCACGTCCCCGCTGCGGATGCTGCCGCCGATACGCTTCGCCACTTCCTGCAGCACGCTATCGCCGACGGCGTGGCCGAAACGGTCGTTGATCGACTTGAAGTGATCGATATCCAGCAACATGGCCGCATCGGTGGGATCGGGCGTCGCAGGCATGGTCTGGAAAAAGAAGCGCCGGTTCTTGACGCCCGTCAGCGGGTCGGTATTCGCAAGAACAAGCAGTTTTCGCTCCGACCGCTCGGCCACGAACATCATCACGAACAGGGCAATGGCGAAGTTCAGCATGATGATCAAGAAAAACGCATTGACCAGATTGATAGTGGCATAATCGGACAAAAGCACGCTTTTCACCACCGATAGCGAAATGAGACCGGAGACGCCGGTGATGCCACCCAGCGCCAGGCGAGACAGCAGCGGCTCCCTGCGCCATCTGGCCAAAAGCACCGATGCCCCGGCGAGATAGGCAAGCGATGCGCAGCCATTGAAGAGCGCCGCGCGATACGCATTATTTTCCGCAACCTGCTGGGCGACAACCATCGCCAGCACGGAGATGACGCAGACAATGGATACGGTCCGTCGGTCGACGGAACGCCCATCGCTCAACGCCTTCAAGCCGAGCCAGATCAGCGCGTAACCCACAATACCGAAAGCGACACTGCCGAGCCGCCACAGGGCCGGCGACAATATTCCCCATTCGCCATAACCAGCAAGCGTGGAACCAATCGTCATCGAGGCGAAACCCGCCGCAAGGGGGATGGGACCGCGCAAGCCGCGATTGGTCATTTTCAGATAGATAAAACTCAAAAGCCCAACGATATAAGAACACTTTTGCATCAGTATGACTGTCGCAAGGTCGAGTTCACCCAACATGATTTGTCCATACGGTAAATAAATTCGGAGGACTTAATTATAGTATTAAGTATAAAGTTTCAATAAAAATAACAGATAAATAATCAGTAAATGATACTACTGCAAGTTATGGCTCAAATATTGAATAAATCTCCAGCGCGCAAATGGAATTTTATTCGAATGTTCTAATAAAACTTATATCCTTCTTGAACCGCATCGTTTCCGCCTCTTTCACCTGCGCATTGGCAAGGCGCAGGAGGTAGGACGGATGCACGGTGACAAAAAGCGTTCGGCCTTCCTCCATCGGCAGAGGACGGCTCCGAATCTCCGAAAGCTTTTCCTTGCCGCCGGTCAGCGCATAAAGCGCCGTTGCGCCCATGGCAACGATCAGCTTTGGCCGGACGAGCGCGATTTCCTGATTGAGCCACCAGCGGCATTGCTCCACTTCCCCCGCATTCGGCCGCTGATGGATGCGCCGTTTGCCGCGCGTTTCATATTTGAAGTGTTTGACAGCATTGGTGACATAAAGCTTTTTGCGCTCGATACCGGCATCGGCAAGAGTCCGGTCGAAAAGCTGGCCGGCCGGACCGACAAAAGGCTTGCCGGCGAGATCCTCGTGATCGCCCGGCTGTTCGCCAACGATCATGATTTCCGCATCCTCCGGCCCCGAACCGAAAACCGTTTGCGTGGCGCTGCAATGCAGGGGACAGCGGGTACAGTGGGCAGCCTCCCGCGCCAGCGACGCGAGCGTGCCCTCCGGCACGGGTTGCGTCGTCTCCCGGGCAGCGGCCGCAGCCTGCAGGCGATGGTGAAAGGGCTGCGGCTGGCTTGCCGCCCTGGCGGCCATCTCCAGCACCCGCGCCTCGGCACCGAGAACGAGACCGGGAATGAGATCGGCTTCCGGCAGGTTCTTCCAGTATTTCTTCGGCATCTCCGCCGTCATGGCTTTGATCTTGAGGCGCGCCGGATTGAATATATTGGCATAATAGGTCCGCCAGAGTTCATCCGTCTCGTCCGTCAGATCAGGCTTCGCCGCCGCCTCCCGTGAGCTTTGCAGCTCGCTTCCGTCCCATCGGGCGGACCCTTTCGGCGTGGCGATCAGCCAGTCCATATCGGTAAACCGTCGCTGGAAAAACGCTGCCGTTCGCTCGACGATGAAATGATCCGGCTCGAACCAGGCCATGAACCGCCGTCGCCCGCCCTGCCCCTGCGGCAAGGGCAATTCCTTGAAACGGACGAAGGCCGTCATCTTGTGACAATCCCGGCGCACCGATTTCTCGAGCAAGCGGGCCTCTGCAACATCCGGATCGGACTTGAACTGCAACAGGGCGCGATCCCGCTTCAGCCGCCACAATAACCGGTAAAGCAACGCAAACCGGCCGGGATCGCCATGGCAGATGACGGCCTGCGCCAGCGCCACGAACGAGGCCGGAACGGAAACCTGCCCATTGCCGGCATCGACCATCGGCAATGGCTCGCCGGCGAAATCCAGCAGCCCTGCCCCGTCATCCCGCAACCGCCAGTCAATCGTCTCCGGCGGAATATCGGCGGCAAGGGCCGCACGCGCGGCATCGCGCCACTCGCCGAAATCGCCCCGCCCTTCGAGAACCGGGCCATACATCACAACAGCGACAATTGTTCGGGCTGCGGCGCAAACATCGCCCGCAAATCCGGCCGCTCGGTCAGCTTGCCCGGCGTCCAGCCCTCGGCGACGATGAAAGCCTTCACCTTTTTCAGGGAAACGCCGAAACGCGCGATATCCTCCAGCCGCAGCCGCCGGAACCGCCGCGACGAGAGGACGGAGGCCACCGTCTTGGTGCCGAAACCGGGCACACGCAGCAGCATTTCCCGATCCGCCGCATTGACGTCCACCGGGAAACGGTCGCGATGTTTCAGCGCCCAGGCGAGTTTCGGGTCGATATCGAGATCAAGCATGCCGTCGCCGCCGATCGCCGTTATCTCGCTGATATCGAAGCCATAAAAGCGATACAGCCAGTCGGCCTGATAAAGCCGGTGTTCCCGCATCAGCGGCGGCTTGACGAGCGGCAGGTTTTTCGACGAATCGGGAATGGGGCTGAAGGCCGAATAATAGACGCGCCGCAAACCGTAGCTGCCATAAAGCCGGGCGCTGGTGGAGAGAATGGTGCTATCGTCAGCGCCATCCGCCCCCACGATCATCTGCGTGCTCTGTCCGGCCGGCGCAAAGCGCCTGGTTTTGCGTGTCCGGACGGTAGGCTCTCCCGCCTCCTCGATCTTCAGGCGGATATCGGCCATGGAGCGGCGAATATTGACGGGCTGCTTTTCCGGCGCGAAACGGCCAATGCCGCTATCGGTCGGCAATTCGATATTGATCGAGAGCCGATCCGCATAAAGCCCTGCCTCCTCAATGAGCCTGGGCGATGCTTCGGGAATGGATTTCAGGTGAATATACCCACGAAAACCATGGGTAACCCGCAACTCCCGCGCCACGCGCACCATCTCCTCCATCGTATGATCGGAAGAGCGGATGATGCCGGACGACAGGAACAGCCCCTCGATATAGTTGCGCCTGTAAAACTCCAGCGTCAGCCAAACCACCTCTTCCGGCGTGAACCGTGCCCGCTCGACATTGCTGGAGGAGCGGTTGATGCAATAGGCGCAATCATAGATACAGAAATTGGTGAGCAGGATTTTCAAAAGCGAAATGCATCGCCCGTCCGGCGCATAGGCATGGCAGATGCCCGACCCTTCCGTGGAGCCCAGACCGCCCGATGCTGCGGAGTTGCGTTTTGTCGTGCCGCTGGATGCGCAGGAAGCATCGTATTTCGCCGCGTCGGAGAGAATGGCCAGCCGTTGCCTGATGGACTTCTTCATGGGTATGTTCACTATATGTTCCACAGACAAATGTCAATGACATAAGGTAACGCATTGATTACGTGAGAAAATATGTACGCCTCAAATTTGCTGGCATTTCGCTGTCGTCTTCTGATATAGTCGGCTCAGTTATGATTTTGGCATGGTTCCGGAGTTCCCCTCCGGAACCTGTTTCTTTTTGTGTCTGCAAGTAAAGCGACCGGAATGCGAAGGATAAAAAAATGGTAGAAAAAGTACCGATGACTCAGGGTGGATTCGTCAAGCTGCAGGAGGAGCTGCGCTGGCGCCAGCAGGAGGAACGCCCCCGTATCATCGAGGCGATTGCGGAAGCGCGCGCCCATGGCGACCTTTCGGAAAACGCCGAGTACCATGCTGCCAAGGAAGCACAGAGCCACAATGAAGGCCGCATCACCGAACTCGAAGACCTGACCGCACGTGCGGAAGTCATCGATCTCTCCAAGATGTCGGGCTCGAAGATCAAGTTCGGCGCCACCGTCAAGCTGGTGGATGAGGATAGCGACGAGGAAAAGACCTATCAGATCGTCGGCGACCAGGAAGCCGATGTGAAGGCCGGCCGCATCTCCATTTCCTCGCCCATCGCCCGCGCCCTCATCGGCAAGGAAGTCGGCGACAGCATCGAAGTCAACGCCCCTGGCGGCGCCAAGGGCTACGAGATTCTCGCGGTTCAGTGGGGCTGATGCCCTCACATGCAATGCGCCCCACGCGGGCGCATTGCTTTTCTTGACGTCTTCAATCCCCCCGAATTAGCCGCAAAGACGGAAGCCCATCTTGTCCCACGTCAGTCTGAAAGATGTGCAGGTGCTTGCGCCGAACTTCAAACGCAGGCTCTCCGGCGTCACCTCCACCATCGTTCAACTTATTCCGGTGCAGAACCGGCTGGGACAGAAGGTGGCCGTCATCGGCCCCGGCCTGCCGCCGCATCTGCCGCATGTGCGCTTCCGCGATCTTTGGCGGCTCTGGCAAAACGGCCCACAGGGCGGCCCGCGTATCTGGCATGCCCGTCGCAATCTTGAAATGTTGCCGGGTCTTTTCATGCGTGACGTGCTGCGCATGAAAGTGAAGCTGCTGTTCACCTCGGCCGCACAGAGGCGGCATTCCGCCTATACACGGTTTCTGATTTCGAAGATGGACGCCGTGGTCGCGACCAGCACCCGCTCCGGCTCGTTTCTGGAAGTACCCCATCGCGTTGTCATGCATGGCGTCGATACCGACCTGTTCCATCCGGCAACCGGTCCGGAAGACACGATTGCTGCAACCGGCCTGCCGGGACAATATCTCATCGGCTGCTTTGGACGGGTGCGCCACCAGAAGGGCACCGATCTCTTCGTGCGCGCCATGATCGAGCTTTTGCCCGCACATCCGCAATGGACAGCCATTGTTTCCGGCCGGGTAACGGCGGAACACAAGGCTTTTGCCGAGGCACTCGAGGCCGATGTCAAGGCTGCCGGCCTTTCGGATCGCATTGTGTTTCAGGGTGAGGTGGACGACATCAAGCCGTGGTACCGGCGGCTGACGCTCTATGTCGCCCCATCCCGCAACGAAGGTTTCGGCTTGACGCCGCTCGAGGCCATGGCATCGGAAACGGCCGTCGTCACCAGCACTGCCGGCGCCTATGAGGAAATGATCGTCAGGGGTGAAACCGGCGCAGTCGTTGAGGCGGGTGACTATGCATCGCTCAGGGATGCGATAAGGACCTATCTTGCCGACCCTGCTCTGGCCGAGAGCCATGCCCGTGCCGGTCTCGCGCATGTGCGCAGCACATTCCCGCTTGATAAAGAGGCTACGAGTCTCGGCGAAGTCTATGAAGCTTTGCGGCGCGGGTAACGCGTCTTAAGGCAGTAACGAAGCCTGCCGCTCAGATTTCCACGAGACCGACGCGCTTGACCTGCCGGATGGTGAGCATGGTGCGCACCGTATCGACATTTTCGTCCGCCGTCAGAACCTCGATGACGAAATCCTGAAATTCCGTCAGGTTTTTGGCCACGCAATGTAGCAGAAAGTCGCTTTCGCCCGACACCATCCAGGCCTGACGCACCAGCGACCAGCCGGCCGTTGCCGCCGCAAAAGCCTTCAGATTGCTGTCCGACTGGCGCTTGAGACCAACCATGCAGAAGGCGACGAGATCGAAACCGAGCTTCGGCGCGTTCAACATGGCGTGATAACCCTCGATCACGCCCGCCTCTTCCAGCTTGCGGACGCGCCGGAGGCAGGGCGGCGCGGAAATTCCGACCCTTTCGGCCAGTTCCACATTGGTCATGCGCCCGTCGCGCTGCAATTCGCGCAGGATTTTCAGATCGATGGCATCGAGTTCGACGCTGGTCACGGAGGAGTACCTCGTTAAGCTGTGGAACTTCCTTGTACTATTCAGCGCGGGATTCGCAACATTATGCCACCGCCCGGTCACAAAATTGCGCGCGCATCCACAACTGCCTTGTTGGTAACGCAAGGCTGCCCTTGAATAAAGACACTAGACAACCTTAAATACCGGGCAACGAAGGGGTTGCGGCCTGTCCGCCGTCTTGCGGCCGGAGGGTTCTGGTGCCGAAAGTCACTGCTACCGAGAGGCCCCGCTATTGAAAGGAACGTTTCCATGTCTGCCCGCCACACCAAGGTATTGATCATCGGCTCCGGCCCCGCCGGTTATACCGCGGCGATCTACGCGGCCCGCGCAATGCTGAAACCCGTGCTGATCGCCGGCATGGAACAGGGCGGCCAGCTGATGATCACCACCGATGTCGAAAACTATCCGGGCTTTGCCGATCCGATCCAGGGTCCGTGGCTGATGGACCAGATGCTGAAGCAGGCGACGCATGTGGGCGCGGAAATCGTCAGCGACCTCGTCACCGAGGTTGAAACCAATGTGCGGCCTTTCGTGGTCAAGACCGATTCCGGTCAGGTCTGGACCGCCGATACGCTGATCATCGCCACCGGTGCCAAGGCCAAGTGGCTCGGCATTGAGAGCGAGCAGCATTTCCAGGGCTTCGGTGTTTCCGCCTGCGCCACCTGCGACGGTTTCTTCTATCGCAACAAGGATGTGATCGTGGTCGGCGGCGGCAACTCCGCCGTGGAAGAAGCGCTGTACCTTGCCCATATCGCCAAGTCGGTCACCGTCGTGCACCGCCGCGATAGCTTCCGCTCGGAAAAAATCCTGCAGGAACGGCTGTTCGCCAAGGAAAACGTCAAGATTCTCTGGAACACGGAAATCGCCGAAATTACCGGTGCACCCGCAAAGCCGCCAATGCCGCCTTCCGTCTCCGGCGTGAAGCTGCGTGATACCAAGACCGGCACGATCAGCGAATTCCCCATCGACGGCGTCTTCGTCGCCATCGGCCATGCGCCGGCAGTCGAGCTGTTCAAGGGCAAGGTGAAGCTGAAAGACAACGGCTACATGTGGACCGCCCCCGATTCCACGGCGACCGACGTGGAAGGCATTTTCGCGGCTGGCGACGTCACCGACGACATCTACCGTCAGGCGATCACCGCCGCCGGCATGGGCTGCATGGCCGCGCTGGAAGCGGAACGTTATCTCACCGCGCATCAACCGCTTGCTGTCGCAGCGGAATAACCGAAAGGCAGGATAGGCATGGCAATGCCATTGGACTGGGATAAACTGCGCATTTTTCATGCCGCAGCCGAAGCAGGGTCTTTCACCCATGCTGCCGACAAGCTGCATTTGTCCCAGTCGGCCATTAGCCGTCAGGTCAGCGCGCTGGAGCAGGATGTCGGCGTCAAGCTGTTCCATCGCCACGCCCGCGGTCTCATCCTCACCGAACAGGGCGAGTTGCTGTACCGCACCGCCCATGACGTGCTTCTGAAGCTCGAAACGGTGAAGATGCAGCTCACCGAAACGACGGAGAAGCCGAGCGGCAAGCTGCGCGTGACGACGACCGTCGGCCTCGGCCAGGGCTGGCTGACGGACAAGGTGCAGGAATTCCTGCAGCTCTATCCGGAAATGTCGATCCAGCTCATCCTCGACAATGAGGAGCTGGACGTGAACATGCGTCACGCCGATTGCGCCATCCGCCTGCGCCAGCCGCAGCAGTCGGACCTCATTCAGCGCAAGTTGTTCACGGTGCACATGCACGTCTACGCCGCGCCGTCCTATATCAACCGCCATGGTGAGCCGCAGTCGATCGAGGATCTCGACAATCACCGCATCATCTCCTTCGGCGAACCGGCGCCCAACTATCTGCTGGACGTCAACTGGCTGGAGAACGCCGGACGCTCATCCGACAACACGCGTACACCACACCTACAGATCAACAGCCAGACCTCGATCAAGCGCGCCTGCCTGCTGGGAATCGGTATTGCCTGCTTGCCGGATTATATCGTCGGCCGCGATCCGGGCCTTATCCAGCTATCGCTCGCCGCAGATATTCCGTCCTTCGATACCTATTTCTGCTATCCCGACGAGATGAAAAACGCTGCAAAGCTGAAAGCCTTCCGCGACTTCATCGTGGCAAAGGCGCGGAACTGGAACTTCTGACGTTAAAATAATCGACACTCGGTTATAGCTATTAAATTTCAATAGCTTATCTGACACGATACCTGAGCGGCGCACCTGCGCCGCGCAGGAGCATTGCACATAAAATATACCGGAAATATCGAGGGCTGCGTGGTGCGCATGCCTGACCTGCACAAAAAAGAGTTGTTTCGTGCACAAAAAAGCACCATATCGCTCTCAGCTGATGCACACGGTGGCTTTTCCTCCCAGTTCCACCGCATCAGCTGTTCCCCTCTGGAGGTTTTTGACCTTCACACTTAAAGGGCCCTGGATCCATCCGGCGGCCCTCTTTTTTTACCCGCAAGAATTTTCTCCGAATTGGCGAAATATCACATGATGCAACCTTGTTTTGCATTATTCCCACACCCATATTTTAGTCAGCTGTCACGCTCGCTCAAGGCACGCGACAGCTGTTCCCCTCTGGAGGTTTTGACCTTCAAACTTATCAGGCCGCGGAGATATCCAGCGGCCTTCTTTTTTGGAAATGCCTGCCCGCCCCCTTGATCCTCACAGACGATCCTCACAGAGACGTGACTTGTATATCGATGATGACCGATATAAATATCGGACATGCCAGATATTGAAGAAGCACCGATGAACCCGGAGGAAATCCTCAAAGCCCTTTCGCACCCCGCAAGGCTGAAATTCCTGGAATGGCTGAAGTCTCCTGAAAGTCACTTCTGCCAGGAGCATCCCCTCAGCATGGGTGTATGCGCCAACCAGTTTCAGATCAGCGGCCTGTCGCAATCCACCGTCTCGTCGCATCTGGCGGTGTTGCAGGCAGCCGGCCTGATAAGGTCGAAAAAGGTCGGGCAATGGGTGTTTTTCGAACGCAACGAGGAAACCATCGACGCCTTCCGCAATTATCTGCAAGCCAATCTCTGAGCCTCCCAAGCTTTGAGCCTCGGGGTGTCGGACCGGAAACCGCAAGACGGTTTTCATTCCGGCACCCAGACAGAAAGACAGCGCGTCCCCCGCGCAATTTCGCCAACCGACCAGAAAGTGAAGTCGCATGACCAGTCTTTTCGAACCGGCACAGGCCGGCGATATCGCACTCGCCAACCGTATCGTCATGGCCCCCCTCACGCGCAACCGTTCGCCGGGCGCCATTCCCAACAATCTCAACGCCACCTATTACGAGCAGCGCGCCACGGCCGGGCTGATCGTCACGGAAGGCACGCCGATTTCCCAGCAGGGTCAGGGTTACGCTGACGTTCCCGGCCTCTACAAGCGGGAAGCGATCGCGGGCTGGAAACAGGTGACGGACAGCGTGCATTCTGCCGGTGGCAAGATCGTCGCGCAGATCTGGCATGTGGGCCGCATTTCCCACACCTCGCTGCAGCCACATGGCGGCCAGCCGGTCGCGCCTTCCGCCATTCCGGCCAAGTCGAAGACCTATATCATCAATGATGACGGTACCGGCGCCTTTGCCGAAACCTCCGAGCCCCGCGCGCTCACCATCGACGATATCGGCCTCATTCTTGAGGATTACCGCAGCGGCGCGCGCGCAGCACTGGAAGCCGGTTTCGACGGTGTCGAAATCCATGCCGCCAATGGCTACCTGATCGAGCAGTTCCTGAAATCCAGCACTAACCAGCGCACGGATGATTATGGGGGCTCCATCGAAAACCGGGCCCGCTTCCTGCTCGAAGTTGTCGATGCCGTGGCGGAAGAGATCGGCGCAGGCCGTACCGGTATCCGCCTCTCACCCGTCACGCCCGCCAACGACATTTTCGAAGCCGATCCGCAGCCGCTTTATAATTACGTGGTGGAACAGCTCGGCAAGCGCAATCTCGCCTTCATCCATGTCGTTGAAGGTGCAACCGGCGGCCCGCGCGATTTCAAGCAGGGCGACAAGCCTTTCGATTATGCCGCCTTCAAGGCCGCTTATCGCAATGCCGGCGGCAAGGGTCTGTGGATCGCCAATAATGGCTACGACCGTGAGAGCGCCATCGAGGCGGTTGAAAGCGGTAAAGTCGATGCCGTGGCTTTCGGCAAGGCCTTCATCGCCAATCCGGATCTGGTCCGCCGCCTGAAAAACGACGCGCCGCTCAACGAGCCGAACCAGCCGACCTTCTATGGCGGCGGAGCCGAAGGTTACACCGACTATCCGGCGCTTGCCTGATAATGGATAAAGCAAAGACGCCGCACTGCCCGAAAGCAGTGCGGCGTTTTCTTTCAGCGCAGGCTTCGCGCCTGCCGCGCGGCAAAATCGGAAAACGCGCCCATGACGAAGGCGTTAGGCACATGCAGCGCCTGCAGGAAGCCATTGCCCGTTTCCCGGCCGATGCTCATCAGGGCCACCTGAAGACAGTAAAGACCAAGCAGGGCCAGCGTGCGGGCAAGATTCGGCCGCAGATCGTCATATAGAGAAGCGAGAACCGCCAGCGACAGGATCGGAACGGCGATCAGAAAGCCGAGTCCCTTGTGCAGCGAAAGCAGCGATCCATCGTAATAGATCGACAGCCCGGCCAGCAGCACCTGCGCGAAGATCAGCATCGGCACGCTTGCCGAAATCACGGCAAACACGCGACGCCGGGCCGACATCCCATTCGCAATCGTGGCCATCACACCCTGCCCCCGGCATCGGCCGGATGAGAAAGGCTCGACGGCTGCGGCCTCTGCTCAAGGCAGCCGAGGCTCGCCAGTGTCGTCGCTACCGCGATGTCGATCGGTGTTCTGGGTTCCGTTCCGAGGAAATCCGTCAGCCTGCGATTGCTCATCCGGATCGGCATCTGCCAGAGATATTGCATTTCCAGCACTTCGCGGAACAGGGGAACGAAGGGAGCGGCCAATTTGATGCCCGACCAGGACAGCTGCCGCCTCCTGACCGGATGCCCGACAACCCGCTCGATGGCTTCAACCAGTTGCAGCCCGTCGAAATCCCAGAAACCTTCCATGTGATAGACGGCGAAAGCCGGAAGCTCGTCTGCGCGGTCCAGCAGCCGGCCAATGGTCTCGGCGACATCCGGCAGATAGGCCCATTGATGCCCGGCATGGGGCGCCGCGGGATTCCGGACACTCCGGACCGGCTTTCCGGGTTTCACCAGCATCTGCGAAAACCAGTTGTTTCTCGCGTCCGGCCCAAAGAAATCCCCGGCGCGGACGATCAGCACCGGCACGCCACGCATCGACGCCATTTTCAGCCGACGCTCCATCTCCACACGCAATGCGCCCTTGCGGGTGAACGGCTTTTGCGGGCTGTCTTCCGTCAGAAGCGGAAAGGCGTCCGGGCCGAAATTATAGACGCTGCCCGGAAAGACGATCCTCGCCCCGCTGGCCTCGGCGGCGGCAATGGTATTGTCGAGCATCGGCAGCACCTGGCTTTCCCAGTTGCGATACCCGGGAGGATTGACCGCATGGACGATGAGGCTCACGCCTTTTGCCGCATCCATCACATCCTGCCGGTTCATGGCATCGCCGATCACACGTTCGACGCCATCCGTAGCGCCCGTTGACGTCCGCTGGCGCGTCATCGCCCTCACCCGCCATCCCCGTTGCTGCAGCATTCTGGAGACCTGGCTTCCGACACCGCCATTCACCCCCAAAATCAGGGCCAGAGGCCGTTCATTCTGCGCTGCATTTGCGTTGTTTTCATATATCATCGCCGTACTCCTTGTTGTGGGCTGGAGTATCGTCCCGTTCCACGATATACGAAATTATCGAAATGAGTGGAGCAGCTATACAAAATCTTATGACGAGAAACCGCGACATCAGCTGGGATTTCTATCGCACCTTCCTCAGCGTGCTGAGCGACGGTTCGCTTTCCGCCGCCGCCCGCGAGCTTGGCATCACCCAGCCGACGGCGGGACGTCATATCGGCGCGCTGGAAGAGGCCGTCGGCTTTCCGCTGTTCATCCGCTCGCCGCACGGGCTAATGCCGACGGAAGCAGCGCTTGCGCTCCGCCCCTATGCGGAAAATCTCGCGGCGACGACCGCCGCCCTCATGCGCGCGGCCTCCGGCGAAGTCGGCAAGATCGAAGGCACGGTGCGCATCAGCGCATCTGATATCATCGGCGTGGAAATGCTGCCGCCGATCATCACGGCCATGCAGGAGGTTCACCCGCGGCTTGAAATCGAGCTTTCGCTTTCCGATACGCTGGAAGACCTTTTAAGACGCGAGGCGGATATCGCCATTCGCATGACCGAACCGCAGCAGGATGCGATCGTCATGCGTTATATCGGCAATTTCCGTCTGGGATTTCATGCGACGCGCGACTATCTGGCAAGAGCTGGCACCCCGAAGAGCATGGAAGATCTGAACCATCACCGAATGGTCGGTTTCGACCGCAAGACGCCTTTCATCCGGGCGGCCATCCAGCGCATGCGCTCGCTCGATCCGGACATACCCGATATTGAGGAAATTTCCTTTGAAATCCGCGCCGACAGCAATCTCGCCCAGCTTGCCATGATCCGCGCCAGCGCAGGCATCGGCGTCTGTCAGATAGGCCTGGCGCGCAAGGACCCCCGGCTCGTTCAGGTTCTTCCGAAAATCGACATCCCGCTCCACACCTGGGTCGCGATGCATGAAAATCTCAAGACCTCGCCGCGATGTCGTGCCGTGTTCAGCGCCCTCGTCGAAGGCCTCAAGGGGCATCTTAAAGAAACCGATCCGAGCGCACCGCCGAAACGGCGCTAATGCCGAACAACTCCCGGCAAAGTGATCCCGGCTTTGCTGGAAATCCACGGATCGCTGATCAAAACGGTCTGGCCTGCTGCGTCGTCTTGTCGACCACCTCGGCTTCCGGCCGGTCGCCGCCCTGGCTGTATTCTTCATGCCAGTGGCCGCTCTCATCCTGATAGCTGATTTCCTCGTCATCGCCCCCCACTTGCTGTTCGGCGGCAACGATGCGCGCAGCCTCGACGGCATCCGCATAAGAAGGGAATGTTTCGGAATAAGCGCCGTTCATGCGGTAGGCAAAGCCTCCGTCATGTTCGACAATTTCATATACCACTTTGGTCATGCATGGTCCTCCTGCTTCGGTAGGCGACATGGCAACCACAACCGCGTTTCAAGCATTGCACCCGATGGGACACCGCGGCATGAGCAGCATGTCCTGCAACACCACTATCCTACCAAAAGCATTCAAGCGCAAATCCTGCTTGATCTGGGGGACGATACGTCACAGCCTGAGCCGATCAGGGGGAAGGGAAATCGATGGCGGGTTCTATTCTGAAACAGGAGCGCATGCTGCTGCTGGCAATACCGGCGGCAATCGCCGCCTATCTTGCCGAACATGCAATATTCGAAGCCGGAAAAACGGCGGCGCTTATCGCCGCAATCGTGCTGATAGGGCTCATCGTCCTCGTATCGATGCGGGTTGCCCATCACGCCGAAATCCTTGCCACCAAGGTCGGCGACCCTTACGGCACCATGATCCTGACGCTGTCGGCCGTTGCGGTGGAAGTGCTGATCCTCGCCATCATCATGAGCGAATCCAGTTCTCCCACTCTGGTGCGCGATACGATCTATTCCGCCGTGATGATCGACATCAACGGCATTCTCGGTCTCGCGGCGCTGCTCGGCGGTCTTCGCCACGGCGAGCAGCCCTATAATGACGATTCCGGCAAGACCTATGGCGTGATGATCCTCACCGCCATGGGTATTTCGATGATCGTGCCGGAATTCATCCCCAATGAAAGCTGGCATGTCTACTCCGCCTTCACCATCGTCGCGATGATCGCGCTTTACGCCCTGTTCCTCAAAATGCAGGTCGGCCCGCACAGCTATTTCTTCAGCTATGCCTATCCCCGCAAGGCGCATCCGGCCGGACAGGCATCGGACGGCCATGCGGAAGAGGAGGACGAAGGCAGCGTACCGCTCTCCATCAGCCTCATCATCGCCGGCGTGGTGCTGATCGGCGTGCTGGCGGAATTCATGTCGGCCTTCTTAAGCGAAAGCCTCGAGGGCACCAGCGCGCCGCCGGCGCTGATGGCGGTGGTGGTGGCGACGATCTCGGCATCGCCGGAAATCCTCACCGCGCTTCGGTCCGCCTTGCGAAACCGCATGCAGGCGGTGGTCAATATCGCCATGGGCGCATCGCTGTCGACGGTCATCCTCACCGTGCCCGTGATGGAGGGTATCGCGCTTTATACCGGCCAGCCCTTCATCATGGCAATGACGCCGGTTCAGACCGTGATGGTCTTCATCACCCTCATCGCCGCCGCCATCAATCTCAATGACGGCGAGACCAACGCGATTGAAGGAATGACGCATTTCATTCTCTTCGCCACCTTCATCATGCTGCTGTTTCTGGGGCTTTGACCAAAACGAAAAAAGCCCGGCATCGCTGCCGGGCTTCTTCATTTGAGATCACAACCGATCAGCGGCAATCGGCGCAGAAGCGCTGGATGCGCTTGCAGGCTTCTTCCAGCAGCGCTTCCGACGTGGCGTAGGAAATGCGGAAGTTCGGGCCGAGGCCGAAAGCCGATCCCTGCACGACGGCGACGCCTTCGGCTTCCAGAAGCTCGGAAACGAAATCCGTATCCGTCTCGATGACCTTGCCCGAGGGAGCGGTCTTGCCGATCAGGCCGGCGCAGGACGGATAAACGTAGAATGCGCCTTCCGGAGCCGGGCAGCTGATGCCCTTCGCCTGGTTGAGCATGGAGACGACGAGGTCACGACGGCCTTCGAAGATTTTCTTGTTGGCCGGAATGAAGTCCTGCGTGCCGTTCAAGGCTTCGACAGCGGCCCATTGCGCAATCGAGCTTGCGCCCGAGGTCTGCTGGCCCTGGATCATGTCCATGGCCTTGATCAGCGGCAGCGGGCCGGCAGCGTAACCGATACGCCAGCCGGTCATGGCATAGGCCTTGGAGACGCCGTTCATCGTCAGCGTGCGGTCATAGAGCGAAGGCTCCACTTCCACCGGCGTGACGAATTTGAAATCGCCATAGGTCAGGTGCTCATACATGTCGTCCGTCAGCACCCAGACATGCGGATGCTTGACCAGCACATCGGTCAGCGCCTTCAGCTCGTCATGCGAATAGGCGGCGCCCGAAGGGTTGGACGGCGAGTTGAACACGAACCACTTGGTCTTCGGCGTGATCGCCTTTTCCAGCGCTTCCGGCTTCAGCTTGAAATTATCTTCCAGCGTGGCGTCGACGAAAACCGGCGTACCGCCGCAGATTGCCACCATTTCCGGATAGCTGACCCAGTAAGGCGCCGGAATGATGACTTCATCGCCCTGGTTCAGGGTGGCCATGAAGGCGTTGAAGAGGATCTGCTTGCCGCCTGTGCCGACAATCGTCTGCTCCGGCTTGTAGTCCAGCCCGTTTTCACGCTTGAACTTGTCGGCAATCGCCTTGCGCAGTTCCGGAATACCCGAAACCGGCGTGTATTTCGTTTCGCCGCGCTTGATGGCGTCGATGGCCGCTTCCTTGATATTTTCGGGCGTATCGAAATCCGGCTCGCCGGCGCCAAGGCTGATCACATCGCGGCCCTTCGCTTTCAGCTCACGGGCTTTCTGGGTAACGGCGATGGTGGCGGATGGCTTTACGCGGGAGAGAATGTCGGCAAGGAAGGCCATTTTTAATCGGTCCTATTGGGGTTGACATCGGCAGAGGTTGGAAAACTTGTCATCTGCGGCATTTTCTATGTCGAAAGACAGGCCTTCTTTCAAGGTCAAAAGCCGGCTTATGTGCTGCATCGCAGAATTTAAACCTTCCTTAACCCGGAAGTAACGCTTGATACGCTACATTCGCGAGCCTAGAGGTCGTGTCTCTATAGCTGGTTGAAAAATGGCGCTCAAAAGCATCTTTTCCAGTCTTGTCCGCGAGGTCGATGGCACATGGTCCACCGTCTATAGCACCTTCAACCTGAAATCGGCCCTGCAGCCCATTTTCCGCCGCACGGCGAGCGGTATTCTCGACATCGATTCCTTTGAGGGTCTGGTGCGTCCCCATCGCAATGGCGAGCCGGTGACGCCGGGAGAATTCTTCTCGCTGGTCGCGCCGGAAGATATCGAAAATATCGACAGCATCCTGCGCACGATCCACATTCTCAACACCGGCCGGCTCAACCGGTCCCGCGCCCGCATCTTCGTCAATTTCCATCCGGGGCTGTTCCAGACTCCGGCCAAGATGCGCCAGGAAGTGGAGCGCATGCGTCTTGCCGCCCACGAAGCCGGCATGACGGCGGATCGCATCGTCTGCGAAATATCCGAGAAAAAAGCCTCCGATACGCAGATGGTCGCCGACTTCGCGTACCACATGCACGATATCGGCTTTCGCGTGGCGCTCGATGATTATGGCGCGGGCGATTCCGACATCGACCGGGTGAAGCTCATCAAGCCGGACTATGTGAAATTCGAAGCCGGCTGGGTGCGCGATTTCATGCAGAATTCGGCGGGCGCTGCCCTTCTGCGCGTCATCGTCAGCCAGTTTCGCGCCGATGGCATAGAGCCGGTCTTCGAAGGACTGGAAGCTGCATGGCAGGTCGATCTGTGCGAAGAACTCGGCGTCTTCTTGATGCAGGGCTACGTGCTGGCAAAGCCAGACCTTGCCCCGACTAGTTTCGACACACGTTTCCCGGAACTCGGTAGTGAATATTTCGCCCCCTCAAGGACGGAAAGAGGCCCTGCGCCACCGGCATTTTTCCGGGAAGAACGCCCCGCCGATCCGCACCCGCTGCGCCAGACCCGGACCTTCGGAAAACGCGGCCTCTGACGCCAAATCCGCCCAAACGGCTCTCCTAACCGGCTTTGCCACAATATTGCCGCAATAAATGCCGCGGAACGCCAGAATTCGGTCTCCAAGCCGTCCATTTCGAAGCCTCTTTTATCCTTTAAGAACAGGGACAAGAGGCGACAGCCATGTTTACCAACGATCGGACTTCCGTTGAAAGGTTAAGGGCGCAGAGAACGCTGTTTTCCCTCTGGATGGCCGTTGCGGCGTTTCTTGTCATCGTCACCATGGCCGCCGGCATCGCAACCTCGGCCAATGCGGCTGCCCAGGCGGTCGATACCCTGCATACTTCCGCCATTCCGCAGGTGGCAGCGACGACGAAAGCGAGTCCCCACATCCTGCTCATCGTCCTTTCGGCCGCGGCCTTCATTGGCCTCGGCATTGGCGGCCTGACGCTCACCCGGCGCAGCCTGAAGGACGAGGCCCGCCGCTACAAATAAGCGGCCCTCCCCTCGACTTGCGGCATCGGCAGCTTGCTGCTAAAGCACCCGGAAACAGTCATCCGCATCGCGGATCGATATTTCAAAAATCCCCGAATTGCCACGGCCGCGACTGAATGATCTTCCGGCCCTGCCGTGCTGGTGCCAACAATGACGCGTATTCAGGCCAATATGCTGCTTCTGCTCGCCGCAGCAATCTGGGGAGGCGGCTTCGTCGCGCAATCCTCCGCCATGGCGTCTATTGGCCCATTCTGGTTCGTCGGCCTGCGTTTCGCCATTGCCGCCATCGCCGTGCTGCCCTTCGCGTTCATGGAAACACGGTCGCTGAAATCGCCGCCGCGCCGGCGCGAAATCGGCAGCTTCATCCTCGTGGGTCTGGCCCTGTTCGGCGGCGCCACCACCCAGCAGGTTGGGCTCCTGACCACGACCGTCACCAATTCCAGCTTCCTGACCGGGCTCTACGTCATCTTCGTACCGGTGATCGCCGTCGTGCTTTACCGCCGTCATCCCCACTGGATCGTCTGGCCATGCGCGCTGATGATGCTGGGCGGCATATTCCTGCTCTCCGGAGGCGCATTCGAGGCGCTGACCACCGGCGATATTCTCAGCATCATCTGCGCCTTCTTCTGGGCGATCCAGATCACGCTTGCCGGGCGCTTCGTCTCCGAAAGCGGAAGGCCGCTGGCGCTTTCCTGCACCCAGTTCGCCGTTTGCTCCCTTCTTAGTTGCATGATCGGCGTTGTGTTCGAACCGATCAGCATGGCCTCCATCGAGGCGTCGCTGGCGGAAATCCTCTATGTCGGCCTCGTCTCCTCCGGCCTCGCCTTCGTTTTGCAGGTCATCGGCCAGCGTTACACCACCGCCCCGCAGGCCGCGATATTCCTGTCCTCGGAAGCGCTTTTCGGCGCTTTGCTGGCTTCGGTGTTCCTGAAGGAAACCATTTCAAGCGCCGGCTATATCGGCTGCCTGATCATATTCGTCGCGATCCTGATCGTGGAACTGGTGCCGGAATTGACGCGCAAACGGCAAAAATCCATGGCTGGAGCGGCCTGACGCAAAAAGAACTTATTTTTCTCGTTCCGCCGTAAATCCAGATAGGGCATTCAAATTTTGCCGTGAAATCCTGCGGTAAACGGCAATTATTTCATCAATTGTCGCTTCTGCGGAAAAAATATGCGATTGCGCAATCTTATTCTACCGCAGGTTTTTTATCTGACAAAAAGCCCGTGAAAACTTTTGCTTGCCAATTT
This sequence comes from Agrobacterium sp. LR_9, assembly GCF_041954855.1. Taxonomy (NCBI): domain Bacteria; kingdom Pseudomonadati; phylum Pseudomonadota; class Alphaproteobacteria; order Hyphomicrobiales; family Rhizobiaceae; genus Agrobacterium; species Agrobacterium sp. LR_9. Next base: position 157,776 of record NZ_JAVAYA010000009.1, on the reverse strand, counting down.
TCGATAAACGCATCACTCTACCGCGGTTCGGGCAATTTGCGAGCATGGGAAGGCCTATAATTTTGCGCACTGGGGACGCTATAAACCTCGGGCGGTGGGACGAAAAACGTTGGATGAGAACGCCATTACTTCCCGCTGCGAAGGTCCATTTTCTCAATAGTCAAAAACTGCCTGCCAACGCCCACGCGGGGCAAAACTGTAATGCTGCCTGTAGCTGAACGCGGGCAGAGCGAAAAGGACCTGATGCATGGCCGAAACTGGCACCGTAAAATTCTTCAATACAGACAAAGGCTTCGGCTTCATCAAGCCAGACAATGGTGGCGCTGATATCTTTGTTCACATCTCTGCCGTACAGGCTTCTGGCCTGTCCGGACTTTCAGAAAATCAGAAAGTGAGCTTCGACACGGAACCGGATCGTCGCGGCAAAGGGCCGAAGGCAGTCAATCTGCAGATTGCTGGCTGACCCTAAAACGGCTTTCTTTTCTAGTTGAAGCCCGGCAGGAATGCCGGGTTTTTTTGTGCGGTCCCGCAGGCCTTAGAGCATTTCCAGGAAAAGTGGAATCCGGTTTTCCGTCTGGGAATGCGGAAAACTCTAATGGGCCGGCGCTCAGAGCCCCTTGAGATAGGGGTTGGTGAGCCGCTCCTCGCCCAGCCGTCCACCCGGACCATGGCCGCAGATGAAACCGACATCGTCACCCAGCGGCAAAAGCTTGTCGCGGATGGACGCCATCAATTGCTCGTGGTTTCCGCCCGGCAGGTCCGTGCGCCCCACCGATCCCGAAAACAGCACGTCGCCGACATGGGCGAAGTTCTGGTCGCGGTTGTAATATATCACGTGGCCGGGCGCATGACCTGGGCAATGATAGACCTCGAAGACGTGGTCTCCAAATGAGACCTTATCGCCTTCCTTCAACCATGTATCAGGCACCACATTCTTCAGACCGCTGATGCCGTATTTCTCCGCCTGCACCTCGATCCTCTCCAGCAGAGGCCGGTCGTCCTCATGCGGCCCGATGACCGGCAGCGACAGCTTTTCACGCAGTTCATCGGCACCGCCGGCATGATCGAGATGCCCGTGCGTCAGCCAGATTTCCTTCAGCGTGATGCCGTTTTCAGACACGACCTGGAGAATGACGTCAACATCCCCACCGGGATCGACGACGACGCCTTCCTTTGTGTCCTGATCGAACAGGATGGTGCAATTCTGCTCGAATGGCGTGACCGGAATAATGCCCGCCTGCAATTTTCCCATATCCTGTATCTCCTGTCTGAAAGCTCCAGCCTCCTATAGCCCGCGACCGGGTGCGGCACAATGGCGGCGGAAAAGACGGCGACTTCCGGCGACTGAAGCAGTCTAAAATATAATTCGAAACAGTGAGATAGCAATAAATCCTAGGCTGATGGCGGGAATTGCCGGCAAAAAATGTGGAACGCCCCGATGGTTGCGACGTTGTAGCTCCAGTCTTGAAAGGAGTGAGACACATGGACAAGACGCTTAAAATGCTCATGGCTGGCGGCGCCTTCGCCTTGATGGCCGGTTTCGCGAACGCCGCCATGGTCGCCACCACCGCATCGGATATTTCCGTTCGCTCAGGCCCCGGTGAAGACTATCCCGAAGTGGGACTGGCCACCCGCGGCAGCAATGCGGTTCTGGATGGCTGCATGGAAGGCAGCAGCTGGTGCCGGATCGAAGTCAACGGTCTGCGCGGCTGGGCCCACGCCGATTATCTGAATGTCATGTATGAGGGCTCTCCGGTCATTCTCGAACAGCGCCGCTCGGAACTCAGCGTGCCGGTCGTGACCTACGAAACGACCTCGAGCGTGCAGGCAGAACCCAATCCCGGCGATCCGAACCTCGGCCGCGTTGGTGAGGTCGATCCGCCGCAATCGGTTATCACCTATATTGACGAACATCCCGCAGACACCGTCACGTATGATGGCGACATAGCCGTCGGCAGCGTGTTGCCGTCGGATACGCGTCTCGTCGAAATTCCGGACTATCAATATCGTTATGTCCGGGTGAACGACGTGCCGGTTCTGGTCGAACCTTCGACGCGACGGATCGTTTACGTCTATCAGTAAACGCACGGCGGACATCAAGAGACGGATGAAGAGCGCGGAGTTTCCGCGCTCTTTTCTATTTCCGGTAAGGGCCATTCAGGATTCCAGTTGCACCCGCACCCGCGCCATATTATCCACCGCAACAGAAAATGATCGCGGCATTCTCCCGAGCGGACGCATTTTCGGCTATGTTTACAGAATATTGGCGCATCGACGCCTGTCAGCCTATGATCAGACAGCCGCAGAATATGAAGGAACCGTAGTGCCACCGCAATCGCTTAAAACCGCAGCCGCCAGGCAGACACCGGCACTCCCGAAGGTTGACGACGGCAAGATCGACTTCGACACGATCGAGGCGCTGTTTTTCGCCTATCGCGATTTCGTCTCCGATCCCGATGTCATTCTGTCGAAACTGGAATATGGGCGCGCGCATCACCGGGTGGTCTATTTCGTCAGCCGGCAGCCGGGCATGACGGTGGCGGATCTGCTCGATACGTTGCAGATTACCAAGCAGAGCCTTGCCCGTGTGCTGAAGCAATTGATCGACGACGGTTACATCCGCCAGATGGCAGGCCCGGAAGACCGCCGCCAGCGCAGGCTTTACCCCACGCTGACGGGCCGTGAACTGGCGCTGGCGCTGAGCGAGCCGCAGTCGCGCCGCATCGACCGCGCGCTGGAAGGTCTCGGGCCGGACGCCCGCGCCTGCGTGCGAAAATTCCTGGCGCAGATGCGCAGCCCCACGACGACCACCACCGTGGAGGACGAGTGACGATGGCGACAGCACCGACAAAACGTCCACCGGCGGATGACGATGCGGCCCATCTCCTTATCGTCGACGACGATGCCCGTATTCGCGATCTTCTGCAGCGCTTTCTGGGCGACAAGGGCTATCGAATCTCCGTGGCTGCCGATGCCGCCGAAGCACGGCGCAAAATGGTGGGCATCCGTTTCGATCTGCTCATCCTCGACGTGATGATGCCGGGCGAAAACGGACTTTCGCTGACCCGTTCGCTGAACGAGGACAAATCCGTGCCGGTCATCCTTCTGACCGCCCGGTCGGAAGCGGATTCGCGCATCGCCGGGCTGGAAGCGGGAGCGGACGATTATCTCGCCAAACCCTTCGACCCGCGCGAGCTCGTCCTTCGCATCAACAACATCCTGCGGCGCAATACCTCGCCCGATACGCCCAAGATCGAACAGATCATGTTCGGCCCCTACAGCTTCTCCATCCCCAAAAAGGAATTGCGGCGCGGCCCCGAAACGATCCGCCTGACGGATCGCGAACAGGAGATCATGCTGCTTTTTGCGCTGCGCGCCGGCGATACCATTCCCCGCCACGAGCTGGTGGAAGCGGAATCGGAAGTGGGCGAAAGAACCATCGACGTGCAGATCAACCGTCTTCGCCGAAAGATCGAGGACGACCCTGCCAATCCTGTCTATCTGCAAACGGTGCGCGGCATCGGTTACCGCCTGAGCGTGGACTGACGAGCACCCAACGAAGGGCAAACGCACGGCCATGGCGAGCCTCGATTTTCTCAGCACGGTCAGAAACAGCGGCGTGGCCAAGGCCTGGCGCATGTCGGGCAGATGGCTGCGCCATTGGCTGCCAACCGGCCTCTACACCCGTTCGCTGCTCATCATCATCCTGCCGATGATCCTGCTTCAGGCCGTGGTCGCGGCCGTTTTCATGGAACGTCATTGGCAGCTCGTGACAGAGCGCCTCTCCTCCGCCGTGACGCGCGATATCGCCGCGATCATCGAGCTTCTGCAGACGGACCCGGAGGAAGACGACTATCAACGCGTCATCCGCATCGCCCGCGACAAGCTGGGTTTGAGCGTCTATATCGAACCGAAGGCGGATCTGCCTGCTCCAAGACCTGAGCCGCTGTTTTCGATCCTCGACAGGATTCTGGCGGATCAGTTAACGCAGCAGATCGGCCGACCGTTCTGGATCGACACCTATGGCAATGGTTCATTGGTCGAAATCCGCGTCCAGCTGGAAGACAAGACCCTGCGCGTCTTCACCAGCCGCAGCGCGGCCTATGCCTCCAACACCCATATCTTCCTTGTCTGGATGGTCGGGGCATCGCTGGTGCTGATCGCCATCTCCATCCTCTTCCTGCGCGGGCAGATCAAACCCATCGAAGCGCTTGCCAAGGCGGCGGAAAACTTCGGCAAGGGCCAGAAGATCAGCGGCTATTCCCCGCGCGGTGCGGACGAGGTGCGGCGCGCCGGCCTCGCCTTCATCCTGATGCGCGAGCGTATCGAGCGGCAGATGGAGCAGCGCACCGCCATGCTGAACGGCGTCAGCCACGACCTGCGCACCATCCTCACCCGCTTCAAGCTGCAATTGGCGCTCGCGGGCGACAATCCCGACCTCGAGGGGCTCGACAAGGATGTCGAGGACATGCAGTCGATGCTGGAGGCCTATCTGACCTTCGCCCGTACCGATGTCGAAGAGGATGTCGGCACGCTGGAGCTTCCGGCCCTTCTCGAAAAAATCAGCCATGATTTCGAGCTGCACGGCAAGAAATTCAGCTACGAACTCTATAATATCGAGCGGATCATCGCGCGGCCGAACGCGCTGTCCCGGCTCGTCGCCAATCTGGCCGAAAATGCACGGCGCTACGCCGGCAATCTCCACATCGATATCCGCAAGGCGCCGCGTTCCATCATCATGACTTTTGACGATGACGGGCCGGGCATTCCGGAGAATTCACGCGAGGATGTGTTCAAGCCGTTCTTCCGGCTGGACGAGGCGCGTAACCTCAATGCTTCAGGCACCGGCCTTGGCCTTTCCATCGTCCGCGACATCGCCCGCAGCCACGGCGGCGATGTGACGCTCGATGAAAGCCCGATGGGTGGATTGCGGGTAATCGTCAAAATTCCGGCTTAAAGCACCGGATCGAAAAGTGTGTCACGGACTTGCGGTTTCCGTCACTCCGGCACTGAGCCGTCGTGTTCCATCAGCACATTTTCTCGCCGTTCGGCACTGGCCGTTCAACGGCGGCAAGCACGATATCGCCATTGGCATCGGCAAAACCGAGCGTCAGAACCTCGGACCGGAAAGGGCCGATCTGGCGCGGCGGAAAATTCACCACGCCCAGAACCTGCCGGCCGACAAGGCTTTCCAGCGTATAATGCACCGTGATCTGCGCCGAGGATTTCTTGACGCCGATCTCCGGCCCGAAATCGATCTTCACCTTGAAGGCAGGCTTGCGCGCCTCGGGAAAAGGCTCGGCTTCGATGATGGTGCCGACGCGGATATCGACCTTCTCGAAATCGGCATAGGAAATTTCACCGCTCATCGCCCGCCCCTTCAGCCCGCCAGCTCTTCGGCGCGCGTTTTCGCGGCAGCGACCGCCCTGTCGAACAGGGGCTGCATGCCGTCTTCGGCCATCAAAACGGAGAGCGCCGCAGCCGTGGTGCCGCCCGGCGAGGTGACGTTCTGGCGCAGGCGCGCCGCTTCGTCGGAGGATTGATGCAGCAGCTCACCGGCGCCGGCCACGGTCTCGCGCGCCAGACGCATGGCCACATCCGCCGGCAGACCGGCCTTGCGGCCGGCTTCGGCCATGCATTCCACCAGATAGAAGACATAGGCCGGGCCGCTTCCCGAAACGGCGGTTACCGCGTCGATATCGCTTTCGGCATCCACCCATTCGACCGGGCCGCTGACTTTCAGCAGCCCGTCCACCACCGTTTTAAGCTCCGGCGTCAACAGCTCGTTGGCATAGGCCCCCGTGACGCCACGGCCGACCATGGCCGGTGTGTTGGGCATGGCCCGCACGGCCGCAACCTTGCCGAAATGCGAAACGAACGTGCCGATGGTGGTGCCCGCGGCAATCGAAACGACGACCGTATTCGGGCCCAGCAGGGGTTTCAGTGAGGGCAGTACGGCTTCCATCATCTGCGGCTTCACCGCCACGAAAAGAATACCGGCCTTCACACCCTCGGGCACGCTTTCGCTATGGGTGGCTCCGGCTTCCGCAATCGTCGTCCGCATCGCGTCGGAAGGGCGCGGATCGATCACGATGACCTGCGATCCCGGCACGCCCTTTTTCAGCCAGCCTGAAAGCAGAGCGCCGCCCATATTGCCGGCGCCCACCAGGACGAGCGGCCCGGAAGCCTTATATACCATCTTACGCTTCTCCGACGGTCTCGAACATGACCGCTTCGATTGCACTTTTCGCATCCAGCCCCGACCAGACGACGAACTGGAATGCCTGATAATATTGTTCGCAGGCCTCCAGCGCGCTGGAAAGCAGCACTTCCACCTGCTGGTTGTTCGGCTCGGCGCCGCCCGCCAGAAGCAGGGACTGGCGGAAGATAACCACATCTTCCTGCCGCCACAGATCGAAATGCCCCATCAGCACCTGACCGTTGACCTGGGAGAGCAGACGAATGACTTCGTTGACGCGCTGGTCCGGCACCTTGATGTCGAAGGCGCAGGCAAGATGCAGCGCCTCGAACTCTTCCATCCATGAAAAGGAAACGTGATAGTCGGCCCAGTGACCGGCGACTGTCATGGCGATCTCATCTTCGCCCGAACGTTCGAACGACCAGTCGTTCGAGGCCGCGACGATCTCGATCATGTCCACGGGATTGGACTGACGCTCAATTTCAAATTCTATCAGACTCATGCGGCACCTTCTCAGCCGGTAGGAATGTCCTGTTTTGAACGCCGGGCACAAAACGCACATACAAACCGGGATAAACATTTGAGACGATTGCCCGACACCACCAGAATTACGCATTCACCCTGTCTGGAGCTTACCAGGTCTTTTCGAATCATCATTTAAAATCAGTGTATAATGGCCGAGTCCTGCTGCCACCCCTTCCCCGCCATTTTTGCTTTTTGAACAGTGGATATCTCCTCCCCCATCACCTCAGGCGAGATACATAAGCGACTCTGCCGATTGCGTTTTTTGGAAGTGTCCACAGGCCCCAAAAAATTCGCGCAGGAGGGATGTTTTTAACAACCGGGAGTCATTTCGGGCGGAATGGGCCGAAAACAAAAAGTCCCGGAATCGCAAGCGATCCGGGACCCATCGAAAAAAGCGTTAAAAAATCAGTCCTTGGCGGCGGAAAGCTTCGCTTCCAGAGCCTCGATACGGGCGCGCAGCGCGTCGTTTTCATCACGCGCCTGAATGGCCATTTCGCGAACGGCATCGAATTCCTCGCGCCGGACGACGTCCAGACTGTTCAGCCAGCGATCCGCCTGGGCGTGAAAAGCGGCTTCGGCTTCCTTGCGCACACCCTGCGCCGCGCCGGCCGCATCGGTCATCAGCTTGGCAAATTCATCCAGAAAACGGTTGGTGCCTGTCGTGCTCATGGCGCTCATCCTTCGTCGGTTCAGGGGCATCGTCTTGCCCGCTGTTGCTAGCCTTCAGGTAGGCACTCCATCGCCGCCTTGCAAGCGAAATCGAAAAATCGCAAGAGCTTGCATGGCCTTTGCTATCTTAAGCCGCAGCTTGAAGAATCACCTTGACCGCCGCCATCGCAATCGCCATTTTCCTTGGCGTCAGGGAGACCGGTGAGCATCATCGCCCGGCCCCATGAGGCAATGGCTCGTTCCGTTGTCCGCCCCGCAACGATGACGGAATATACGGATTGTTAGCCGCTCCCACCCAAATCGCCATCATGCCCTTCCCCAATATCGATCCGGTAGCGCTGTCCCTCGGCCCGCTCTCGATCCACTGGTACGGTATCGCCTATGTCGCCGGCATCATGCTCGGCTGGTTTTATGCCCGTCGCCTCGCCCGCACGGATCGCCTGTGGCCGAACGAGACGTCGCCGATCTCGGCGCAGCATCTTGACGATTTCATCCTCTGGGCAGCCGGCGGCATCGTACTCGGCGGGCGCATCGGCTACATCCTGTTTTACGATCTCGCCGCCGTCGCCGCCAATCCCATCAGGGCAATCGAGATATGGAACGGCGGCATGTCGTTCCATGGCGGCCTGATCGGCACCACCATCGCCATGATCCTCTTCGCCCGCAAGAACGGCATTCCGGTCTGGAGCATGTTCGACATCGTCGCGGCCGTAGCACCCATCGGCCTGCTGTTCGGGCGCATCGCCAATTTTATCAACGGCGAATTGTGGGGGCGCATCGCCGACGTGCCATGGGCGGTCGTCTTCCCGACCGGCGGCCCCTTCGCGCGGCACCCGAGCCAGCTTTATGAAGCCGGCCTTGAAGGCCTCGTGCTCGTCATCGTTCTGGCAATCGCCATCTATGCCTTCAGGGCGCTGAAGACGCCCGGCGTCGTCACCGGTATCTTCGTCTGCGGTTACGCGCTGTCGCGCATCTTCGTGGAGTTCTTCCGCGAGCCGGACGCCCAGATCGGTTATCTCGCCGGCAACTGGCTGACCATGGGCATGGTGCTCTCCACGCCGATGTTCGCCCTCGGCCTCTGGGCGGTTCTGCGGGCGCGCAGCGCGGCAAAAAGCGCCTGAACGGTATGACCCGCCATGACGACACCGCTCGCGCAACGCATTAAATCACTTATCCGGCTCAACGGTCCGCTTAGCGTTACCGACTTCTTCTCGCTCTGCCTCGCCGACCCGGAGCACGGTTATTACAGGAGCCGCGAGCCCTTCGGCCGTTCGGGCGATTTCATCACCGCACCTGAAGTCAGCCAGCTTTTCGGCGAAATGCTCGGCGTTTTCGTGGTCCATGCCTGGCAGAGGCACGGCGCGCCCATGGAAACCCAGCTGGTGGAAATCGGCCCCGGCCGCGGCACCATGATGTCGGACATGCTGCGCGTCATCCGCCGCATCGCACCGCCGCTTTACGAGACGATGCGGGTGCATCTGGTCGAAACCAGCCCCCGCCTTTCCGCCATCCAGAAGGAAACGCTGGCCGCACATGCGGACAGGCTGACCTGGCATGACAGTTTCGACGATGTGCCGGAAGGTTTCCTGCTCCTCGTCGCCAACGAGCTTTTCGACGCCATTCCGATCCGGCAATTCATAAAAACACCACAGGGTTTCCGTGAACGGGTCGTCAGCCTCGACGCCAATGACGAACTTGTGTTCTCGACCGGGCTTGCCGGCATAGACCCGGCCCTGCTGCCGCCGCAGCCGGAACGGCAGCCGATTGGCGCCATAGTCGAGATTTCGCCTGCCCGCGAAGCCGTGATGACCGCGATCTGCCAGCGCCTCTCCGCCCATGGCGGCACGGCGCTCGCCATCGATTACGGCCATCTGGTCGCCGGGTATGGCGATACGTTGCAGGCCATGCGCAACCATGCCTTCGACCCGGCGCTTGCGCATCCCGGCGAAGCCGATCTCACCAGCCATGTCGATTTCGAAAGCCTCGTGAAAACAGCCGAAGCAACCGGCGTACACGTCAACGGCACCCTGAGACAGGGCGACTTTCTCTATGGCCTCGGTCTCAAGGAACGCGCGGCCGCACTTGCCGCCAAAGCCACGCCGGACCAGACGCTGGAAATCGCCGAAGCGGTCAACCGCCTCGCCGGCGAAGGCGCCGGCAAGATGGGGGAACTTTTCAAGGTCATCGCCGTTTCAAGTCCCGCGCTTCATCTCCTGCCGTTTCGCGCGGTGGATTGACAGCGCAATCACCTCTGGGCCAACATCGCCGCGACACACGAAGCAGGCACACTGCATCACACACGCCGCGCAACGCCGCGGCAACCGGAAACATCTCGCTTAACCGTATCTCACTGGCCAACAGCGATATTCTCCAAGGAACTCCCGCACCATGCAGAACGCAACGCTGCCGCTCCCCATCCAGAGTCCCCTGCTCGCCGACTATAGCAAAAACCGTATCCGCCACGGTTTTTTCACCCGACAGGGCGGGGTGTCGGAAGGGCTTTATCAGGGCCTCAATGTCGGCCTCGGCTCGCATGACGAACCGGAACGGGTGCAGGAAAATCGTCGGCGCGTAACGCAATGGTTCGGCCTGTCGGCGGAGCGCCTCGCCACCGTGCACCAGATCCATTCCCCCGATGTTCTCGTGGTCGATGAAACCTATGACGGCAGCCGCCCGCAGGCCGACGCCATGGTAACCGCGACACCGGGTTTCGTGCTTGGCGTGCTGAGCGCCGATTGCGGCCCGATCCTGTTTGCCGATGCGGAAGCCGGCGTCGTGGGTGCGGCCCATGCCGGCTGGAAAGGCGCGCTGTTCGGCGTGCTCGAAAACACCATCGAGACCATGACGACGCTCGGCGCCAGCCGGGAGCGCATCGCCGCCTCGCTCGGCCCTTCCATCAGCCAGAACAATTATGAGGTCGGTCCGGAATATGTGGCGCGTTTCACCGATATCGATCCGGCCTATGCGGATTATTTCGCCGCGACGGAGAAGGAAGGCCACGCATTGTTCGACCTCAAGCAATTCACCATCGACCGGCTGACGAAAGCCGGTGTGAGGGCGGAAAATCTCGGCCTCTGCACCTATCCCGACGAACATCGCTTCTATTCCTACCGCCGCACCACCCACCGCGCCGAACCCGATTATGGCCGGCAGATTTCCGCAATCGCAATTCTGGAGGACTGACATGGCCCTGCATTTCGAGCTTTCGGAATTCGATGCCCGCCGCGAGCGTCTGCTCGCAAAAATGGCCGAGGAGAAGCTGGACGCCCTGCTGCTTTTCGCGCAGGAAAGCATGTATTGGCTGACCGGCTATGACACGTTCGGCTACTGCTTCTTCCAGACGCTGGTGGTCAAATCGGACGGCTCCATGACGCTTCTGACCCGCTCGGCGGATCTGCGCCAGGCCCGCAATACCTCCATCATCGAGAATATCCTGATCTGGGTCGACCGGCCCAATGCCGACCCGACGCTCGATCTGAAGAACCTGCTGAGCGATCTCGACCTGCTGGGTGCAAAGATTGGCGTCGAATACGACACGCACGGCATGACAGGCCGCGTCGCCCGTCTGCTGGACAACCAGCTCGCCAGCTTCTGCCAGATGAGCGACGCTTCCTATCTCGTCAGCACACTGCGGCTGGTCAAAAGCCCGGCCGAGATCGCCTATGCGCGCAAGGCGGGCCAACTGGCCGATGCGGCTCTGGACGCGGCGCTGCCGCTCATCAGGCCCGGCGCGGACGAGGCCGCAATTCTCGCGGCAATGCAGGGAGCGGTTCTGGCCGGCGGCGGCGATTACCCCGCCAATGAATTCATCGTCGGTTCCGGCGCGGATGCGCTGCTGTGCCGTTACAAGGCCGGCCGCCGCAGGCTCGACGACAAGGATCAGCTGACGCTGGAATGGGCCGGCGTCAGCGCGCATTACCATGCCGCCATGATGCGCACGGTGGTGATCGGCGAACAGGACTTCCGCCAGAAGGAGCTTTACAGCGCCTGCCTGCAAAACCTCACCGCCATCGAAGAGATGCTGCGACCGGGCAAGACCTTTGGCGATGTCTTCGACGTGCATGCCCGCGTGATGGACGAACGCGGCTTGACCCGCCACCGGCTGAACTCCTGCGGTTATTCGCTGGGCGCGCGCTTCTCGCCGTCCTGGATGGAGCATCAGATGTTCCACGCCGGCAATCCGCAGGAGATTACCGCCGACATGACGCTTTTCGTGCATATGATCGTGATGGATTCCGATTCCGGCACGGCCATGACGCTCGGCCAGACCTATCTGACCACCGACGGCGCACCGGAGCCGCTCTCGCGCCACAACCTCGATCTTCTCACAGCTTAAATCGCTGCCGGGTTTGACAGAGCGGGAAAACCGCCCTTACATTGCGCCACCTTGGGCAAGAAGGAGCGGAACATGAGAGGGAAAATCGCATGAGCCGGACGGGGTTCACCCCCCTTTTTCCGGCCATCATTGTTCCAGCGATGATGCTGGCCCTGTCAGGCTGCAACACGACGGAAGCGCTTACACCGCAGGTGGATGTCGGCCACAATGCCTCGCAGTCGACACCCGTGACCCAGGGCGATCTCGACCAGATGGCCGCCGCCGCCGACCGCGCGCCCACGGGCGCTCCGGCAACCGCAACATCCGTTCCCGCCTATGCGCCGCAAAACTCGTTGCAGGCGCAGGCACAGGCGCTGTCCAACGGCAGCCAGTATGGCGAGCCGCTTCGCCAGAACCAGACCGCAACCCAGCCACCGGCGGCCGCTCAACCCGCTCCCGCGCAGCAGACGGCATCGCTTGCGCCTGCCTCTTCCGCAAACTCCATCCGCTTCCTGCCGATCATCGGAGCGCCGGTTCAGGCGGTGACGCCGCTGTCGCGCCAGCTCGGGGCCGAAGCGCGGGCGAAGGGGCTGACCATCCGGGCCTCAAACGACAATTCGGCCGAAAACATCCTGAAGGGATATTTCTCCGCCTTTGCCGATGGCGCCAAGGTCAATGTCGTCTACGTCTGGGACATTCTGGACGCCAATGGCGTGCGGCTTCACCGCCTGCAGGGGCAGGAAACGGTGGCGGCAAAAGGCAGCGATCCATGGGCCGCCGTGACCGACAGGGTCATGCAGGATATCGCTGCAAAAACGCTCAACGACTATTCGTCATGGAAGCAGTCTCAACAGGGATGAGGTGAAAACGGCGGGAGAAGTCACAGAGATTTCACGAAAATCATTGCGAAAGCGCGGAGTCCTCTTGCAATCGGAAGCAACAGCGCTATTAAGGCGCGCATGGCAACAAGGCGTATCCGGCAAAGGCTTTTCAGCCGGATGTTCCTCCCCTTGAACGACGCTTGGTTACGGTGGATTGAGCCCCGTGATGCAAGGCGATGGCATGGAAACAGGCGGCCGCAATGAAGGTTTTCGCAGGCAATTCGAACCGGCACCTTGCCGAAGCGATCTGCAAGTATCTTAACGTTCCTCTCGGAAATGCCACTGTAAAGCGGTTTGCTGACCAGGAAATATTCGTAGAAATCAGCGAGAACGTGCGCGGCGAAGACGTTTTCATCGTCCAGTCCACCTCCTTCCCGGCAAATGATCATCTGATGGAACTGCTCATCATGATCGACGCCATGCGCCGCTCCTCTGCCAAGCGCATCACCGCGGTGCTGCCTTATTTCGGTTACGCCCGCCAGGACCGCAAGGCCGGCCCCCGCACCCCGATTTCCGCCAAGCTCGTCGCCAATCTGATCACCGAAGCCGGCGCCGACCGCGTTCTCACCCTCGATCTCCATGCCGGCCAGATCCAGGGCTTCTTCGATATCCCCACCGACAATCTCTTCGCAGCGCCCATTCTCGCCCGCGACGTGAAGGACCATTACGACACCAACAATGTCATGGTGGTTTCGCCCGACGTTGGCGGCGTGGTTCGCGCCCGTGCACTCGCCAAGCGTCTCGACTGTCTTCTGGCCATCGTCGACAAGCGTCGTGACCGTCCGGGCGAATCCGAAGTCATGAACGTCATCGGCGATGTCTCCGGCAAGGACTGCATCCTCATCGACGACATCGTCGATTCCGGCGGCACGCTCTGCAACGCCGCTGAAGCGCTGCTGAAAAAGGGCGCCACCAGCGTTACCGCCTATATCACCCACGGTGTGCTTTCCGGCGGCGCGGTTGCCCGTGTTGCTTCCTCGAAGCTGCGCGAACTCGTTATCACCGACAGCATACAGCCGACCACCGGTGTCCAGTCCGCGCATAATATCCGCGTGGTCAGCACCGCCGGCCTGCTCGGCGAAGCGATCAACCGCACCGCACAGGAACAGTCGGTTTCCGGCCTGTTCGACTGAAAAGCTGCGGCAAACCTCGACAACCGTTCTGCCGCATGGCGAATTGCCGCCCAGCTTAGATTCCCGGGCAGGGTGCGTTCCATGTTGAAATCGCTGGTTGCCTCGACGTCGTCCTTGGCCCTGCGCCGAGGATCCAGCCATGTTGAATGAAATCAACAGGTCGCAGATCCTCGGAGACCCGAGGATGACGCGAGAGTGTCTGGCACGCTTGGCCATTCACTCATTGAAGCGAACTCCGAAGTTCCCCTTAAGACGATGCCGCACCCGCATCCGGCGGCCGTTGCAGACGTGAGGCTGCGGCCTTGATTTTCGGCCACCAGCGCCGAACCCTGGTCAGGACAGCATGGCGACCGTTACGCCAGATGCTGGCCGTATCGGCTATAACCGCATCGCCGGTAAACAAATGGCGGTGACGTCCGATCACCAGCGCCCGGTAGAGAAACAGGGTTGTGAGGGCGGAAAACAGGATGGACATCACCACATCGCTGAGGAAATGCCCGCCGGCCGCGATGCGCAAGCCGGACATGAGGACGATCATGCCGGCGGCGATGCTTCCCATCGCCAACCGTCCGCGCCGTTGCAGCCGGGGCCAGACGAGCACGCAGAGCGGCAGGAAGAAACTGGCGATCAGCGCGGTTTCGCCGGAAGAAAACGAGCAGTTCGAATAACATTGCGCACTGTACTGGAAAGGCGGCGTGAAAAGCTGCTGCCCGCCGAATTCGGTGACGCTGAACGGGCGCGCGCGACCGATAGTCGCCTTCAGCACACCGTTGACCAGAAGCCCGGCACAGAGGATCACCGGCCCGCACAGAAAGGCCCACACCCGCCAGCCGGTTCTCTGCAGCGTGCCCAGCCGAAGATTGCCGACAAGGATCGTGAACGCCAGAAGGGTGGCGAGCTCCGTACCTTCGCGCAGCGTATCCCGCAACCATTCGGGAAACGGCTCACGGCCGGACCATGGCTGCTCGACGGGCGAGAAAAACAGGGCGGAGAATCTCAGATCGATGGAGGGAAAGGTCGCGAACAGGATGACGAGCGCCAATGTCGCGAGTGTCACCCAGATCGTGATCCGCATATGCGAAAGATCATTGTCCATTGCTGCCCTCCGGCATGCATCGTGGCAGCAGGCGCCAGAGACCGATTTCCCTGCCCTCAAGGAAACCCGGCCCGGCGGTCCAGCGGGCGACCGGCGCCTCGCCGGCAAGGCAGGCCGGCAGGCCATCCGCACTTGCCAGGAACAGGGGATTTTTCGCCTCGCCCGGTTTCAGCGGGTAAAGAAGCGCATAGTGACTGGAGGGCACGCCGGTCTCGGGCAGCGCGCGCGTCATCACCTGTTTCTCATCCCGAAGCTGATAAAAAAGCTCGGCAAGTATCGAACGGTCGGTAGCGACGATGGCGTCGGCACCCGCCTCGCGCGCCCGTAACAGACCGGTCGACACCAGCTCGGCGCGCCCGAGATACCGCGCCATCGCCAGTTCACCTTTCGGCAGGCGCAATTGCGTTCCAGCAATGGTCATCAGCGGCAGCGCGATGGCCACGATGCTACCAAGTACAAGCGTGGACACGGTAAGCCAACGCCGCGACGCCAGGACCGGCACCGCCAGCAGCACGCCGGCCGCATAGGCCCCGACCGCCCAGTTGGCGAGCGCCCGTGACATCAAACCCTGCGCGGTAATCAGAAGAATGATCGGCACCGAAAGAGCGACCAGCGCCCGGGTTTCGGCATTTTTCGCACGAATTGTTGCAACGATCATGCCGACGAAAACGAATGGTCCGACCACACCCGCCTGGGAGAAGAAGAATTCCAGCGCGGAACCGATCTTCAGCTGGACGCCATGCCAGTTCGCATTATCCGCCGTATGGCGTGCGGTCATGAAATCATGCGCCGCGTTCCACCACAGATTGGGCGCGATGACGGCGACGCAGACGAGCGCAGCAATGACCGCGTCACGCAGCCGGATGCGCCATGCCTCACAGAGCCAGCCTGCGGCGATGAAGCAGGGCAGAAAATAGATCATCGCATATTTCGACATCAGCCCGAGGCCGAAGCAGAGACCGAGGGCGATGCTCCAGCCTAGCGCCGCCCTGCCCTCGCGGCGGGCCAGCGCAAGCTTCCGCACGGAGATCATCGACAGCACGATGAACAGCATCATCGGCGTATCGGTCGAGATCAACAGGCTGCCGAGCGTTACGGCCGGCAGGGTTAAATAGATAAGGGCGGCCAGGGATGCCAGCCTGACATCATAGATCATACGGCCGAGCGCAAGAATGGCCGCCGCCGCGACGCCATGCACCACGGGCGCGGCCAGCCGAACCTGAAACGTGCCCTCACCGCCGCCCAGAATGGTTGCCGCGCGGATAAGCCAGCCGATCAGGGGCGGCTTGGAATAGGCGCCGAGCGCCATCTCCCTGCCCCATAGCCAATATTGCGCCTCATCGACGAAAAGGTCGGTGCGGTTGAAGGCCAGCCCAACGACGCGCAACGCGGTTACAAGGACAATCGCCGCGAATGCAAATGTCAGCCACCTGCGCTCATCGCCTGCCTGCTCGTAAGGCAGGGTCGCCGCCTCATGCATGCTGGCGGCGTTCGGCATGAATCAACCAGAGATTTCGGGCATAGATGAAAAGGCCGGACGCCTGGCCCAGAATGAAGACCGGATCGCGCCGCCAGATGGCGTAGGAAAGCAACACCAGACCGCCGAGAACGGAAAAATACCAGAAGGCCACCGGAATGACCGAGCGGTTCGCCCGTTCCGAAGAAATCCATTGAACCAGAAAACGCATGGTAAACAGCATCTGGCCCATGAAGCCGGTGCAGACCCACAGAAATTCCTTCCAGCTGTTCACATGCAGCATGGACCATAAAGCCGGTGCATTCACGGCGATGTCTCCGTTTTGAAAGTTTCAGCCCAGCTTGAGCGCTTTCGCCGGCGCAGCAGCCAGGCGACGCCGATCAGGTCGTGGATGCCGACAAGCGCGCGGCCGATATTGGTGTAATGGGAATTCCCGTGCAGCCGCGCCCGGTGCGTGACGTCGACATGGGTGACCTGCCAGCCGTCGCGATTGAACAGCGCCGGGAAATAGCGGTGGTGATGATCGAAATAGGGCAAGGCGAGATAGGCGTCGCGGCGGAAGGCCTTGAGGCCGCAGCCGGTGTCGCGCGTGCCGTCCTTTAAGATCCGCGCCCGAAGCCCATTGGCGAAGCGGGAGGAAAGACGTTTTCCAAGCGTATCGCGCCGACCGACACGCTGGCCGGCCACAAGACCGAGCCGGCTGGGAGCGCCTGCGGAGAGAAGCGGCGCGAGAAGAGCCGGCAGATTGTCCGGCGGGTTCTGCCCGTCTCCATCCAGCATGCAGATGACAGGCGCACGCGCCGCCTGCACACCGCTGTGGATCGCCGCAGACTGTCCGCCCTGACGATCATGCCGGACGAGCCGCAGCATCGGGTAACGATCGCCAAGCGCAAGCACCGCATCGACCGTGCCGTCGGAAGATGCGTCGTCCACCACCACGATCTCGAAGGCGCCGACGGGCTGGCAGGCGGCAAAAATCTCCGCCACGAGCGTTTCCACACTCGCTTGCTCATTGTGCATGGGCACGACAACGGCGAAATCCGGCCTCGGTTTCACGCTGGCTCCGTCATATCCGTCCGCACTCAGTCCGCAGACATCATTGATATTGGCGAGAGAAGGAGCGCGGAAAGCTTGCATGAACATGAACAGCCGTTGAACTTCACTCGATATGCGCCCGTTCTATTGCAGTTTTATTACGGGAAACGCGTCAGTGGCGGCCGGCTATTTTTTCACGGCATGCGGGAAACAATCGTACAATTCCCAGCACTTTTAACGCGGCCGTAAACAATTTTTGCCACGGTATGGCCACGTTTTTTGGGGGGAGGAAACAGGATGCCGGGTGTAAATCCGACTGCTGTCAAAGCTAAATCATTGTCGATAAAGGCCAAATTCGCAGCGCTCGTCACGGGCGCAACGCTGGTTTCATGTCTTTCCGTGGGGCTGTTGTCCTACGAGATGGGGAAGTCGGGACTGATCGACGCCAGCGAAATCAGGCTCGAAACGGTTGCAGGCAACCAGTCCAAGCAGCTTGATGCCTATACTTTGCGCGTCGAACAGAGCATTTCCGAGCTGTCGCAGAACGCCGCGGTCGCACAGGCGCTGGAAACGATGACCACCGTTGTACCGACGGAAAGGGATGCGATCATCCAGGCTTTCCGGCGCGAGGGCGTCTCCGAAGAGGAGCGCGCCTCCTTCAATGGCGAAGGCCTGCGACTGCTTTACGCCATTCGCCACGCCACCATCAACGCCGCCATCGCCAGCGTCTGGCGCAACACCCGTGTCAGCGACATCTATGTGATCGACAAGACCGGCCTCATTATTTACACTGTGACCAAGGGGAAGAACTTCCTCACCAGCGTGACGGAACCGCAGAACGCCGCGATCAAGGACCTGTTCGACCGCATCGAAGCCGGCAAGGACGGCGTCGTCAGCACCACAGGTTTCACTGGCGGCGAAAATGATTCGGCCATGATCGGCATGCCGCTCGCCGTCTCCAACTGGGGCCAGCTCCAGCGCAAGGGCGCCGTCATCATGCGCATCGCCGCTGATCGCATCGGCGCGGTGGTGACGCCCGAGGAAACCGGCAAGACCATCGATGACGCCGTTCTCCTGAGCGCCGACGGCAAACGTCGGGCCGGCGTACTGTCGGGCGGTGCTGACGCTGCGGTTTCCGAAAGCCTCGCCGCCCTTTCCAACGCAAACAACGCCGGAACGGTGATGGCGCAGACACCTGCGGGCAACATCTTCTATGCCTACCGCCCGGTCTCCGTCTTCGGCCAGAAACATCTTTTGGCCATCGGCCAGCAGGAAAGCAAGGTCCTCGCCGCCGCCAACGATCTCGCCTTCTGGGCAACGGTCGCGACGCTGGCCGTGCTTGCGATCATGACGCTGATCGGCATTTTCGTTTCCGCGAGCCTTACCAAGCCGCTGACCGGCCTTGCGGGGCTGATGGAGCGCCTGAACGGCGGTGAAAACAACATTGAGATCAAGGCCGTTTCCCGTGGCGACGAGATCGGCATCATGGCGCGCGCGCTGGAATCCTTCCGTCAGGGCATTCTGGACAAGCAGCGCATGGAAGCCGAATCCCATCGCAAGAGCGAAGAACTGGACGAAGAACGCGCCCAGCGGGAAATGGAAAAGGCAAGAAGCGCGAAAGAACTGGAAGAGGCTGTTGACGCACTTGCCACCGGTCTTGCCAATCTCGCGGCCGGCAGGCTCGATCTCCGCATCGACAAATCCTTCGTGCCGTCGCTCGATCATCTCCGCATCGACTTCAACAACTCCATGGCAGGCCTGGAAGCGACCATCTCCAACATCGGCGAAAGCGCCAATGCCATCCGCTCCGGCTCCGGCGAACTGAAAAGCGCATCGGAAGACCTGTCGCGTCGCACCGAACGCCAGGCCGCAGCCCTTGAGGAAGCGGCAGCGGCACTCGGAGACATGACGCAGGCCGTCAACCTCTCGCTGTCGCGCTGCAATGTCGCCGTCGAGGCGACGGCGGGCACGATGCAGGATGCGCACAAGTCCACGGCCGTCGTTAAAGAAGCGATCGTGGCGATGGAACGCATCGAGACCTCGTCGGCCAAGATCCGCCAGATCATCGATGTCATCGACCAGATCGCCTTCCAGACCAATCTGCTGGCGCTGAATGCCGGTGTGGAAGCCGCCCGCGCCGGCGAAGCCGGCAAGGGCTTTGCCGTTGTGGCACAGGAAGTTCGCGAGCTTGCCCAGAAATCGGCAGCCGCCGCCCGGGATATCACGACGCTGATCGCCACCTCGGCGGGCGATGTGGAAAGCGGCGTGGCGCTGGTGCTGAAGACCGGTGAAAGCCTCGAGCAGATTCAGAAACGCATCCAGTCGGTCAACGACCAGATCGGCGAGATCGCCACCGCATCGCGCGAACAGTCCGGCCGCCTCAGCGAAATCAACGCCTCCGTCAACGAACTCGACCATGTAACGCAGCAGAACGCGGCCATGGTGGAGGAAACGACGGCGGCCGCTTTCTCGCTATCCAGCGAGGCGGACGGCCTGACCGAACAGGTGGGGCAGTTCTCGGTCGGCGGCCTCCGCCAACGGGACCAGCGTTACGCGGCATAAACCGCAACGAAAAAAGGCCGGAGGCAAAACCTCCGGCCTTTCTGTTTGAAGCCGGGCTCCCAGGGGCCGAAGCCCCTGGGAACACGCCGGCGATCTGGCACCACAGCCCCTCGCCGGCTTCCGGGGAGGACCTCAGAAGAAACCGACCTTGTTCGGGCTGTAGGACACGAGCAGGTTCTTGGTCTGCTGGTAATGATCGAGCATCATCTTGTGGGTCTCGCGACCGATGCCCGACTGCTTGTAGCCGCCAAAGGCAGCGCCCGCCGGATAGACGTGATAGCAATTCGTCCACACGCGGCCCGCTTCGATGCCCCGGCCGGCCCGATAGGCAATGTTGGTATCGCGGCTCCAGACGCCTGCGCCCAGACCGTAAACCGTGTCATTGGCGATTTCGAGCGCCTCTTCCAACGTCTTGAAGGTGGTGACGGAAACGACCGGGCCGAAGATTTCCTCCTGGAAAATCCGCATCTTGTTGTTGCCTTCGAAGACGGTCGGCTGGATGTAATAGCCATCCTTCAGATCGCCCGTCAGCGTCTTGCGGTCGCCGCCGGTCAGAACCTTGGCGCCTTCCTTCTTGCCGATCTCCAGATAGCCCATGATCTTGTCGAACTGTTCCTGCGAGGCCTGCGCGCCCAGCATGGTCGACGGATTGAGCGGATCGTCCTGGCTGATCGCCTGAACGCGCTTGATCGCCTTTTCCATGAAGCGGTCATAGATCGATTCATGCACCAGCGCACGCGAGGGGCATGTGCAGACCTCACCCTGATTGAGCGCGAAGAAGGCGAAACCTTCGAGCGCCTTGTCGAGGAAGGCATCGTCCTCGTTCATCACATCGGCGAAAAAGATGTTCGGCGACTTGCCGCCCAGCTCCAGCGTGATGTTGGTGACGTTGTCGGCCGCATAACGCATGATTTCCTTGCCGACCGAGGTGGAGCCGGTAAAGGCGATCTTGGCGATGCGGTTGCTCTGCGCCAGCGGCTTGCCGGCTTCGAGGCCCGTGCCGTTGACGATGTTGAGGACGCCGGGCGGCAGCAGGTCTTCGATCAGTTCCATGACGATGAGAATCGAGGCCGGTGTCTGTTCCGCCGGCTTCAGCACCACGCAATTGCCGGCGGCAAGCGCCGGTGCAAGCTTCCACGCAGCCATCAGGATCGGGAAGTTCCACGGAATGATCTGGCCGACCACGCCGAGCGGCTCATGGAAGTGATAGGCGACCGTATCGTTGTCGATTTCGCCGATCGTGCCTTCCTGGGCGCGGATGCAGCCCGCGAAATAACGGAAATGGTCGATGGCGAGCGGAATATCCGCATTGGTGGTTTCGCGCAGCGGCTTGCCGTTATCCCAGGTTTCGGCACGGGCGATGAGATCGAGATTGTCCTCGATCCGCTGGGCGATCTTGAGCAGGATGTTGGAGCGCTCCGTCACGCTCGTCTTGCCCCATTTGTCGCGGGCCTTGTGGGCGGCATCCAGCGCGAACTCGATGTCGGATGCGTCCGAACGCGGCACTTCGCAGATCTTGTGGCCGGTCACCGGCGAGAGATTGTCCATGTAGCGGCCGGATTTCGGCTCCACCCATTTGCCGCCGATGTAATTGCCGTATTTCAGCTTGAAGGGCGCTTCGCCCGCTTTCTGCTGAACCTGAATGTTCATGATTTCATCCTCCCTGATGAAAACGATCCGCAGCGGACCGCATGGGAGGAAGGTGGGCCTAGATGGCGCGGTCCGGTAGAGGGGCGGCGCGGTTCCGCAGCGCACATTGTCTCACATCTGCGACAAAGGCACCTCGATCCGGCATGATTGTCCGGATCGCCCCCGCACGCACCTCAATGCACGTCGAATTTCTTCATCTTGCGGTGAAGCGTGGCGCGGCTGATGCCAAGCAGTGAAGCCGCCTGTGTGACATTGCCGTTGGTGCGCGACAACACGCGCCGCAGCGCCGAGCGCTCCGCTTCCGCAAGATCGGAACCGCCATCGTGGCGCTGTTCCTGAAGAACATCGGCGGCGGGCAGACCCTGCGCGATGCGGGCATCGTCCAGCTTCAGCGCAAGGCGTGCGGCACGGGTCGCGCCCAGCACGAGATCGTCCTGATCCACGGCGAGCAGCGACAGCGCCGCCCCGAACCCACTTGGCACGACGACGATGCGCGCACCCGGAAAGGCGCGGCGGAAAAGATTGCCCTCGATACGCTGCGCCGCGTCCTTCACCGCCTGGGTGACGAAGGAGAAAGTCATCTCGTTGATGTCGTCGCGGCAGGTGGAAATATCGAGCGCGCCCGTCACCCGGCCCGTATGATCGCGGATGGGAGCCGTGGTGCAGCAGAGTTCGGTATTCGACGTGAAGAAATGCTGATCGCGGTAGACCACCACCGAGCGCTCATCCACCAGTGCTGTGCCGATACCGTTGGTGCCCACGCTTTCTTCGCTCCAGACCGCCCCGGACCAGAGGCCAAGCGCCCGGAAATCACGATCATCGCCAGAGGCGCCGCGCCGCTCCAGCGCAACGCCCTGCGCGTCGGTCAAAAGCAGGCAGCAGCCGGATCTGCCGACGCTTTGGAAAATGCGGTCGAGTTCATCCGTGCTTTCGGCAATCAGGCCGGCCGCACTTTCGCGGGCGCGGCGGAACTCATACTCGCTGAGAAAGATCGGTTTGCGGTTTTCCTCCGGTGCAAGATGATGTTTGACCATGCAGCGACGCCAGGAGGCGACAATCGGAGAACTTGCGGCTGCGGAACGATGGCGCGCGGTTTCATACACGCGTTCCGCATGGGCGATGTCTGTCGGCATACGCTCCTCCCAAAGCTTTTCGGCGATGGTGCGCTGGAAGCGGCCATGTTTCAACAAAAAATTTCGCGACCGGCCTTGCCGGGCGCAGCCGCAGGCGCCGCCGGACTATCGGACCGCCTTGAAATAACGCCGGCCGGCGGTCACGTCCGTTTCATCCTCGGCCGAGAGGAACGTATCGTCCACGAGATTGGCGATGGAAGTCAGCGGACCGGGCTTGCCAAAAAAGAAGCCCTGCACCTGCAGGCAACCTTCACGCCGCAGGAACTCGATATGGGCCTTGGTTTCAACGCCTTCCGCAAGCACCGGAATATTGAGGCTGTGCGCCAGAATGAGCGTCGAGCGAACGATCGCCTCCGACTGCACGTTGGTCGACAGGCCATCGATGAAAGCGCGGTCGATCTTGATCTTGTCGAAGGGGAAGCTCTGCAGCGTCGAAAGCGAGGAATAGCCCGTGCCGTAGTCATCCATGGCGATCTTGACGCCGAGCGACTTGAGTTTGCGGATGGTGACGAGCGCGTGGCGATGGTCGGCGATGATGCTGCCTTCGGTAATTTCCAGCTCGAGCCTTTCCGGCGCAAGTCCCGTTTCGGCAAGAATTCTCTCAACCTTGTCGGGGAAATCATTATCCGCAAGCTGCTGCGGCGCGACGTTAACGGCAATGGCGAGTGACTTTTTCCACCGCGCAGCCTGCGCGCAGGCTTCTCTCAGAACCCATTCGCCCAGTTCGACGATAAAGCCGGTCTGTTCGGCGATCGGAATGAATTCGGTCGGCGAAACCATGCCCCGTTCGGGATGGTTCCAGCGCAAAAGCGCTTCAAAACCGACGATGCTGCCGCTTTTGGTGTCGTTCTGCTGCTGGTAATAAAGCTCGAACTCGTTATTGGCGAGGCCGCTGCGCATGGCGATGGCCAGCACGTTGCGCTCACGCGCGGCCTCGTCCATGGATTTGTCGTAAAAGCATATGGTGTCCGAAGTACCGCTTTTTGCCCGGTACATGGCGACATCCGCCTGGGCCATCAGAGTATCGGCATCGATGGAGCCGGTATTGCGAACCGATATGCCGACGCTTGCGCCAACCGAAAATGTCTGCCCGTTCCATTCCACCGGCTTACTGATCTGCTCGATCAATCGCTGGGCGAATTCCGCGCCGTCGGCGCGGGTGTAATAGGAATGGGTCATCGCAACGAATTCATCGCCGCCCATGCGGGCCAGAAACTCTCCGGTCTTCAGCACGGAACTTGCGCGGTCGGCGATGGCGCGCAGCACGGCGTCGCCTGCCGCATGGCCATGCACGTCATTGATTTCCTTGAAACGGTCGAGATCAATGGAAAGGAGCGCGGTGTGTGCGCCCAGCGAGACATGGCGTGTGCGGCGATTGAGATGCTCGATGAATGCCGCCCGGTTGGGAATACCAGTCAGCGGATCGTGCAACGAAAGATGGCGATAGCGGGCAACCGCCTGCTGGGTGGACTGCGCATCGATGACATAAGTGGAGAGCCCGAGCGCCAGAAGCAGAAGCGTCACCGCAATGGCGCCTCCGCCCATGATGGCCGGCGGCAGCAGGTTTTCCGGAATGACGATGCGCGGGTCGAAGGCGAAGGACATCGACGCCATGCCGGTATAATGCATCGAGGCGATGGCCAGGATGAGAAACGCCACCGCGCTATACTGGCAGAAACGGTTGAGGGGCCGGGAAATGCGATTGACCGCAATGGCGCCCAGCACCGCCCCCAATATCAGCGAGGCGACGACATAGGCCCGGTCCCAGAAAATCATGCCTTGAACATTATAGGCGGCCATGCCCGTGTAATGCATCGCCGCAATGCCGAGGCCGAGGACGACTCCGCCGGCTTCCACCAGCACGCTGCGCCCGCCATAGGCGGAAATGCCGAAACCGGCAGTCGTCGTGGTAATGGCGATCAGAAGCGACAGCCCGGTGAGATAGGGATCGTATCCCACATCGCCCGCTGCGACATAGCCCAGCATCGCCACGAAATGGGTGGTCCATATCGCCGCCCCGCCATTGACGCCCGCCAGAAACAGCCAGTTGACCTTCTGCACCCCCGTCGCCAGCCGTGCTTTCGAAAAAAGGCGCATCGAAACGAAACTGCCCAGCATGCAGACGAAGACCGCTGCGGCTGTGTATCGATAGTCGTGATCGATGGTGAGGCACTGGAGAACTTTGAGCATTGTCATCTACGCAATTGGAATTTTGCATAGCCTTATCATTCGCCAAGTTTTCACCGGGTTTATGTGCATGGATAAACATATATTAAAGGTTGCAACAAGCGAGTGAATTAGTAAATTCTAATAAAATTATAAAGCGGCACCCATCAAAAACGGGCCGCTCTTGTCTTTATGCCCCGTTTGTATTATAGCGCCCGCACCCGTGTAGACACCCTTGGAGGCAACGCGGGCGGGATGGCCTCTGGCCTCTCCGGTTCAGGCCGCTTCGTTCGGCGTGAACTCTCCATATAACCTCGAAAGGAATTGCCATGAGCAAAGAATCGTATGAGCTCAAGGCCGAGGCGCGCGAACGAGTTGGTAAGGGGTCCTCTCGTGAACTTCGCCGCAACGGTTTGATTCCCGCTGTCATCTATGGTGACAAGCAGGCCCCCATTTCCATCGCGCTCTCGACCAACGAAGTCACCAAGCGTATCCACGCTGGCGGTTTCATGACGACGGTTGCGACCATCGACGTCGACGGCAAGAAGATCAAGGTTCTCCCGAAGGACTACCAGCTTGATCCGGTCCGCGACTTCACCATGCACGTCGACTTCCTGCGCGTTTCGGGCAACACGCTCGTCAACGTCGAAGTTCCGGTTCACTTCGTCAACGAAGAAAAGTCGGACATCAAGATCGGCGGCGTTCTGAACATCGTTCGCCACACGGTGGAATTCCACTGCCCGGCCAACGACATTCCGGAATTCATCACGGTCGATCTCGCTGGTCTGAAGATCGGCGACAACGTTCACATTTCGAATGTGAAGCTGCCGAAGAACATCACGCCGGTTATCGCCGACCGTGACTTCACGATCGCAACGATCGTTGCTCCGGCCGCTGGCGTTGCAGAAGAAACGACCGAAGAAGCTTCCGAGGAATAATCGGCGGCCGCAAGGCCGACAGCTTTGAACAATGAGGCCCGTTCCGTTTTCGGAACGGGCCTTTTAGTTTTTATGAACTTTAAAACCAGAAAGCTTGCCATCCTCACCTGATACGCAACCCGTTTCAGTGTCGATTAACACTTCCATGAAACGATACCCTCGCGCTGTCGTGGAACACCGGCCGGGCTGAGGAAATGCGTGGGAAAACAGGCTTTTGCCGAAAACCCTCGCAAAACCCTCCGGGCGGAGGAAACGGGCGCAGCAAGTCTGGGGCAAAGGGTAGCTGCAATCGAACATGGCTCATTCCGTCGAAAGTCGCTTTATCGCGATTGTTTCCGGCGCACTTCTTACAGTGGTCGCCCCGCTCTTCACGCTTTTGCTGACGCTCTCCTACCACGAAGCCATTCGCAGCCAGCGTAACCACCTTGAGATTCTGCTGTCGACCAATGCGCAGGCGCTTGCCCGGCCCCTGTGGGACCTTGATGACGACACCATAAACCAGATTACCGGCACCCTCATTTCCGACCCCGTGATCAGGATGGTCGAGGTCAGGGATACCTCCGGCCAGCTCGATATCGTGCAGACGGCCGACAGCGACATCATTCAGGATGCCGCCTCGACGACGCGCGAAGTGACCTACAAGACCACGAAGGGCTCCGTCACGGTCGGGCAATTGACGATCTATTACGACAATGTCAGCCTTCTGACCTCTTTGAGCCGCACCGAACTGGCCTTCATCACGATTTTCATCCTCGCCGTCCTCACCATCGTTCTTGCCGCCATCGCCGGCAACCGCTTCATGGTCATCCGTCCGCTGATGCGGCTCGCGGCCGCCATCGAGGCGACGCGGCGTCTCGGCTCGCGCCACCACGTCGACTGGCGTTCGAAGGACGAAATCGGCCGGCTGGCGAAAAGCTTCAACGAAATGCAGACCCAGCTCGAAAAGGAAGAGCTGGAGATCAAGAATGCGCATGAGCGCAAGACGGAAATCTACAACCGCACGCCCGCGATGCTGTTTTCGCTCGACAGGCACGACCGCATTGCCGCCGTCAGTGACTATTGGGTGCAAGCGACCGGTTACGACCGCACCCGGATACTCGGCCTGAATTTCGCCGATCTCATCCATCCCGATGACCGGCTTCTGTTCCAGCAGCGCAAGACGGTTCATCCCCTGCCCGATGCCTCGCATAGCGGCATTACCGTGCGTTTCCATTGCATGGATGGCAGCGTCATGGATGCGCTCATCCTCGAAAAGGCCCTTGATTCCGGCGATGCGGCCCATCAGAGCACCTGCCTCTGCGTCATGACGGACGTGACCGAACTGCGCCAGTCGGAAAAGCGCAACCGCCAGCAGGCCATTTCCGACCACCTGACCGGCCTTTTCAACCGCCAGGGCTTCGAGGCCATTCTCGACCTGCAAATCCGCGATGCGGACCGCAACGGCAGCGAGCTGGCCTGCCTGTTCATCGACCTCGACCGGTTCAAGGCGATCAACGACAATCTCGGCCATGCCGCGGGCGACGCCGTTCTCAAACAGTTCACGTTGAAGCTCGAACCACTGCTGACACCGCTGGACAGCGCATCGCGGCTTGGCGGCGACGAATTCGCCATCCTTCTGGCCGGCGAAAAGGTGGAAGAGCGCGCCCTGCAATTCTGCGAGCGCATCTGCGCCATGCTCGACACGCCCTTCGAGATCGAAAGCAACAGCATCCGCCTCAGCGCCAGCATCGGCATGGCGGTCTATCCCCTGCACGCCGCCAGCGCCTCCGAGCTTTTGCAGAATGCCGACATGGCCATGTATACCCGCAAGCGCACCGGCAAGAACGGCTCGCAGGTCTTCGACAGCTCGATAATGGACCGTGCGCGCGAACATGCGGAGCTGGAACGGGATATCGCGCAGGCGCTTTCCGAAGACTGGTTCGAGGCCTATTTCCAGCCGATTCAAGACCTCGCCACCGGCCAGACGGCGGGTTTCGAGGCGCTGCTGCGTCTCAACCACCCGGACAAGGGCCTGCTTTCCCCGGCCACAATCGTCAGCCTTGCGGAAGAAAACGGCACCATCCACCGCATCGGCAATGTCATTCTCGATCAGTCGATCGCCAATCTCGCCCGGCTGTCGCGCCTTCCGGGCATGGAACAGACCTATGTGGCGGTGAATTTCTCGCCGCTGCAATTCGAACCGGGATTGCCGACGCGCATCGCCGGCGTTCTGCACCGCCATGGCATTCTTCCCAGACGGCTGGTCATCGAGATCACCGAAGCCGTTATCATGAAGGACGATCCGCAGGTCCGGGCGATCCTCAATGCCATCCACCAGCTCGGCTGCCGCATCGCGCTGGATGATTTCGGCACGGGTTATTCCTCGCTTAGCTATCTCAGCCGTTTTCCAGTCGATATCGTCAAGATCGACCAGTCCTTCACCCGCTCGATCTGCGACGACAGGATGGACATCAGGCAGCGCAACCGCATGCTGGTCGAAGGCATCGCGGCCATCTCGCACAAGATGAACTGCGCCGTCATTGCCGAGGGCGTCGAGACGGAAGAACAGAAGGCGCTTCTGAGCGATATAGGCGCGGATTTCGGGCAGGGTTATTTCTTCGCACGTCCGCAGCCGGTCGAAAGATTGATCACCTCACTCGACACGGCGTCCGGGCAAAACCGCGCCGCTGCGCGGCAAGCATGAACCGGCAGGGGGCAGCCATGGGATTGATCCGCTTTTGCCTGATCTTTCTTGCACTCGCCACTCCGGCCAGCGCGGCCAAGCTCTTCCTGACCACCGAGGTCTATCCGCCCTATAATCTGCAGGCCAGCGACGGCAGCGTGCGGGGTGTCTATTTCGAACAGCTCAGAACCGTGCTCGAAGACACCGGCACCAGTTACGAGGTCGCCGTCATGCCCTGGGCGCGGGCGATCGCACTGGCCAGAACGCAGGCCATGCACTGCGTCTTCGCCGCCGCGAGAACACCGGAGCGGGAAAAACAGTTCAAATGGGTCACGCCGATCCATATCGACCGCAACATTCTCGTGGCGCGCCGCAACGCGAATATCGAAGCCTCCAGCCTTGAGGAAGCCAAGAAATATCGGGTGGGAACCCAGCGTGGAGATTACACCGAAGCGCTTCTCGAAAAGCTCGGTTTCCCGCAGGTGGATGTCGGCGCGGATTTCGAGATCACGCTTCACAAGCTCAAGGCCGGCCGCATCGACCTGATGCCCATGTCTGAAAGCACCTTCAAAAGCCTGCCCGCCGACACGTTCAGCGAAGTGATAACTCTCTCGCGGCAGCAGCTTGGGCTTGCCTGCAACAAAAGCGTGCCCGACGAGGTCATCGCGAAATTACAGGCCCGGCTGGACAGGCTGATCGCCGATGGAACGCAGCAGCGAATATTCGACCGCTACAATCTCGTCAGCCCCTGAGCCCATCCGAAACTCCATAAAAAGATTGACAGCCGGCGGTTTTCGGGGTGGTGACAACAGCATCATCAGGCAAAACGCGGACATGCCCCATGAAGATCATCGCAGGACTTGGTAATCCCGGCGCGCAATATGCGGGAAACCGTCACAATATCGGCTTCATGGCCGTCGATGCGCTGCAGCGCCTGCCGTCCTTTGCGCCCTGGTCGAGAAAATTCAAGGCGGAGATTTCCGAAGGCGAGATCGGCGGCGAAAAGGTCCTGCTGATGAAGCCGCTGACCTATATGAACCTTTCGGGTGAGTCCGTCGGCGAAGCCATGCGCTTCTTCAAGCTTGCGCCGGCAGACATCATCGCCATCCATGACGAACTGGATTTGCCGGCCGGCCGCGCCCGCATCAAGACCGGCGGCGGCCATGGCGGTCACAACGGCCTGAAATCGCTCGACGCCCATTGCGGCAAGGACTATCGCCGCCTGCGTCTCGGCATCGGCCATCCCGGTGACAAGGAACGGGTGCACGGCCACGTGCTCGGCGATTTCGCCAAGGCCGACCGGGTCTGGCTCGATCCGCTTCTGGACGCCATTGCCGACAATGCCGCCATGCTGGTGAAAGCCGAGGATTCGCAGCTGATGAACAAGCTGGCGCTCGCCACGGGCACCAAGCCGGAAGCCGAAAAGCCGGCCAAGTCAGCCAAACCCGCCGCACAGTCCCATATTCATCAGGCGCGCAACAGCGCCCAGCCGAAAAAGCTGCCGGAAACCGGCCCGATGGCCGAAATGCTGAAACGCATGTTCAGCAAGAAGGACTAGATCGCGGATGTCTTCGGAGCCCATCGTCCTGCGCGCAGCCGGAGCCGGCGATCTGGCCGGATTGCTTGACCTTTACCGGGCGCTCAATCCGTCCGATCCTGAAATGACGGCAGAAGAAGCGAACACGGCTTTCGCAGCCATGCTCGCCCAGCCGGGCCTGACCTTGTTTCTTGCGACCGAAGGCGAAGAAGCGGTCGCCACCGCCACGCTGCAGGTCGTTCCGAACCTGACGCGCGCCGCCCGCCCCTATGCCCTTATCGAAAACGTGGTGACGCTGGAAAACCGTCGCGGCCGCGGATACGGCCGCGCGGTGGTGCGCCATGCCGTCGAGGCCGCTTTTGCGGCGAACTGCTACAAGGTGATGCTGCTGACCGGGCGACAACGCCCGGAGGTTCACGCCTTTTACGAAAGCTGCGGTTTCGTGCAGAACAAGACGGGTTTCCAGATCCGGCAGGATTAACGCTCACTCCTCCGGCTCGGTGGTGAACATCAGCGGAAAACCCGCTTCCTTGCCGAGATCGGTCGCTTCCTTGGCCTTGGTCTCGGCTATATCGCGCTCGCAGACAACGACGACCGCGCTGCCGAAGCGGTGCGCCGTCATCATCACCCGGTGGCCGGTTTCCTCGCTCATCCGGAAGACGGCTTTCAACACCACGGTAACGAACTCACGCGGCGTATAGTCGTCATTCAGCAGAATGACCTTGTAGAGCTTCGGCCGCTCCAGCTTCGGTTTGACTTTCGGTTTCGGCTTGAGATCGACAGGACTGTCACTCATCATGGTCGCTCGTGCCTGTCGCTCATCGCGGTTGTTCATGGGAAAACCCCGTTGATGACGAAAGATCGATCGCTTGACCGGCTTATATTGCGCCGCAACCGCAGCATCGGCAACCCTGCCCGAAATTCCGCACCATTAAAGGGGCTTTGCCCGCACAAATCGGCCCGCGGGCTTGACCTTGCCCTGCCCTTTCCGCAAAAGGCTCCTCAACGAATTCTTTCAAACGGACAGGTTTCAAGCCATGGGCTTCAAATGCGGTATCGTTGGATTGCCAAATGTCGGCAAGTCCACTCTCTTCAACGCGCTGACGAAAACGGCAGCGGCGCAGGCGGCCAACTATCCCTTCTGCACCATCGAGCCGAACACCGGCGAAGTGGCGGTTCCGGATGCGCGCATGAAAATCCTTGCCGACATTGCCGGCTCGAAGGAAATCATCCCCACCCGCATCTCCTTCGTCGACATAGCCGGCCTGGTGCGCGGCGCGTCGAAGGGCGAAGGCCTCGGCAACCAGTTCCTCGCCAATATCCGCGAAGTGGACGCCGTTGTTCACGTTCTGCGCTGCTTCGAAGATGACGACATCACCCACGTCGAAGGCCGCATCAACCCCGTGGCCGATGCCGAAACCATCGAGACCGAGCTGATGCTTTCCGATCTCGAAAGCCTTGAGCGCCGCACGGAACAGACCCGCAAGCGCGCCACCGGCAAGGATAAGGAATCGCTGGCGCAGCTGCCGCTGATGGAAGCCTCGCTGAAGCTCCTGAACGAAGGCAAGCCGGTCCGCACCCTGCTCTCCACGCTGGATGCCGAAGAACTGCGCATCCTTCAGGGCCTCAACCTCCTGACCGCGCATCCGGTCCTCTACGTCTGCAACGTCGCCGAGAGCGACGCCGTCGACGGCAACGAACATACCAAGGCCGTTGCCGAAATGGCCAAGGCCCAGGGTGCGGAATCCGTCGTCATCTCCGCGGCGATCGAATCCGAAGTCGCGCAGCTTCCCGATGAAGAGGCGAAGGAATTCCTCTCCGCCCTCGGGCTCGAGGAAGCAGGCCTCGACCGCCTGATCCGCGCCGGCTACAAGCTGCTCGATCTCATCACCTATTTCACCGTCGGCCCGAAGGAATGCCGCGCCTGGACCATCGAGCGCGGCACCAAGGCCCCGCAGGCCGCCGGCGTCATCCACTCCGATTTCGAACGCGGCTTCATCCGTGCCAACACCATTGCTTACGACGACTATGTCGCCTTCAAGGGCGAAGTCGGCGCGAAGGAAGCCGGCAAGGCTCGCGACGAAGGCAAGGAATATGTGGTTCAGGACGGCGACGTCATCCACTTCCGCTTCAATACCTGATCTGGGTTGAGGTGAGGACGGTCGGGGCGTAGTCGCCCGGACATCGCGGCACGGTCTCTTCTCCCCGGCGGGGAGAAAGTGGCGGAAGGGTCGGATGAGAGAGCAAGCTCTCCGAATATATCGATCCTCGCCCCTTATCCCGCTGGCGCGACCTTCTCCCTCTTCGGGGAGAAGAAACACGTGGCTCCCCGCTCGCCCCATTCCTCTGCATTGCATCCTCGATTTGACCTTTACGTAAAGGGAAAAATCATTTTAGATGCCGCCGATATTGACTGCGCGAAGGGAGGAAACCATGACGCCGGTCGCGACATATGCCTATGAGGATTTTTCCGTCGGTCGGGAATTTCCTTTGGGCCCGCAATGGATCTCCGCAGAGCAGATCATCGCCTTCGCCAGCGAATTCGACCCACAGCCGATGCATCTTTCCGAAGAGGCTGGCCGCCAGAGCATTCTCGGCGGCCTGGCGGCTTCCGGCTGGCACACCTGCAGCCTGCTGATGCGGATGATGGCGGACAGCTACATCTCGAACTCGACCTCGCAGGGCAGCCCCGGCATCGATTTCGTCGACTGGAAAAAGCCGGTTCTGGCGGGCGATACGCTTGTCGGAAAATCCATCGTGCTGGAACAGCGGCCCTCCGCGTCGCGCCCCGGCATCGGCCTCGTGAAATTACGCCACGAGCTTTATAACCAGCACGGCGTTCTGGTGTCGCACGGGGAAAACACCGTGATGTTCCTGATGCGCGGCAATGGAGGCGTTGCAGCATGAAACTGGCAGAACTTTCTCCCATCGGCGAACGTGTCACCCTCGACACGCTGCATTTTTCCGCCGAAGACATCATCCGTTTCGCGCGCGATTTCGATCCGCAGCCCTTTCATCTCGACGCGGAAGCCGCAAAGAATAGCGTTTTCGGCGCTCTCTGCGCTTCCGGCTGGCACACCGGCGCAGGCTGGATGAAATGTTTCCTCTCTCACTGGGCCAAAGAGGTAAAAAGGTTGAAGCTACAGGGCCTTGAGCCGCCCAAACTCGGCCCCTCCCCCGGCTTTCGCGAACTCAAATGGAAAAAGCCGGTCTTCGCCGGAGACGATGTCACCTATTTCGTGACCCTGCTCGACACCCGAGCGCTGGAATCCAGAGCCGGCGTCTGGCTGAACACCACATTTAACGAGGGCGTCAACCAGTCGGGAGAAACAGTGATGACCTTCCAGAGCGGGGTTCTGGAATTCGAATAGAAAAGCGTCGGGGCAATAGCGTCATCATTGCCCCGTTACCATCTCAGTGGCCGGAAAATTCCACCAGTGTGCGCACCTCGACACCGAGGTCTTCCAGCTTCTTGCGGCCACCGAGATCGGGCAGGTCGATAACGAAACAGGCGGAAACGATTTCCGCACCCATCTGCCGCAGCAGCTTGACCGCACCTTCGGCAGTGCCGCCGGTGGCAATCAGATCATCGACCAGAATGACCTTTTCGCCCGGCTGTACAGCGTCCACATGCATTTCCATTTCGTCGACGCCGTATTCAAGGCTGTAGGCGACACGGACGGTGGTGTGCGGCAGCTTGCCCTTCTTGCGGATCGGCACGAAACCGGCCGATAGCTGATGCGCCACCGCACCGCCCAGAATGAAGCCGCGTGCTTCCATGCCGGCGATCTTGTCGATCTTGGTTCCCGC
The DNA here is from genome assembly GCF_041954855.1 of Agrobacterium sp. LR_9. NCBI lineage: Bacteria > Pseudomonadati > Pseudomonadota > Alphaproteobacteria > Hyphomicrobiales > Rhizobiaceae > Agrobacterium > Agrobacterium sp. LR_9. The sequence goes on along the minus strand of NZ_JAVAYA010000009.1, from coordinate 123,988 downwards.
ATAGGGCTGCACGAGTTCGTCCACGGCACGGCGAAAAGCGCGGGGGTTGCCGAGCAATGTCGTGATGTCCCGGAAGATGATGCCCGGCTTCGGATAGTCGGGAATGGAACGGATGGCAGCGGAAAGCTCCGAAGCGATAACGGTCATGGTATTTCCAGTTGAGATAAGGGAAATGGATCAGAAGGTTCGGACCACCCTATCAACTTGACGGCTGCGGACCAACTAAAAAGGGCCGGTGCTCACTCCGCCGGCGACATTCCCTCGATCCGCGCCCAGACCGGGCAGACATCCTCGAAGGAATGCGACAGGGGCCGCAGCGCCTCATCGTCCCTGTCATCGAAACTTCCAAAGACCAGCGCAACCGTCGGCGCGTCGTCGACGGCGCCAAGCGTGCTGCCGCAGGTCGGGCAGAAAGCCCGGCTGGAATAATCGGAGGATCGGAAAGTCGAAGGCGCGCCGCCCTCTCCCGTCCACGTCACCGCATCCTTCCCGAACTCCACCCAGGCAAGACTGGGGGCACCGGAATGGCGCTGGCAGATATCGCAGGAGCAAGTGTGCGGATTACCTGGCTCGCCCTTCGCTTCAAAACGGATGGAGCCGCACAGGCAGCCGCCGTTACGAATTGTCGTCATTTCCACCATCCCTCCCGGCACATGAAAAGGCCCCCACGGAAGACCGTGGAGGCCAATGACTGACAGGCATCTTCTGGATGCCGATCAATGTTCCTTGTTGGCGTAGACCGATTTCTTGGTGAGATAGATCAGCGCCGTAAAGATGAACAGGAACACCATGACCATGAAGCCGGTGCGCTTGCGCTCTTCCAGATGCGGTTCTGCCGCCCACATCAGGAACGCAGCGACGTCCTTGGAATATTGGTCCACGGTCTGCGGCGCGCCGTCATCATAGGTCACCTGATCGGCACTGATCGGCGGCGCCATCTTTAAGGAAGTGGCGCTGACGAAGTACGGATTGAAGTGCGTGCCTTCCGACACCTTGTACTCCGAACCATCCGGGTTTTTTATGCCAGCCGGCGGATCCTGATATCCGGTCAGCAGCGCATGGATATAATCCGGGCCGCCTTCCTGGTAACCACCGACGATCGGGATCATGTCGATGATGAATTGCGGAAAACCGCGCTCCACGCCACGCGCCTTGGCGAGCAGCGACATGTCGGGCGGGGCCGCTCCGCCGTTGGCGGCAGCGGCCGCCTCATGGTTGGGGAAAGGCGAAGGGAAATGATCGGAAGGCACGGCCTTGCGATTGTACATTTCACCATCGGCGTTCGGCCCGTCCTGTACCTCATATTCCGCGGCGAAAGCCTTCACCTGCTCCTCCGAATAGCCGAGATCCTCCAGCGTGCGGAAGGAAACGAGGCTCATGGAATGGCAGGCGGAGCAAACTTCCTTATAGACCTTCAGGCCGCGTTGCAGCTGGCCCTTGTCGTATTTGCCGAAGGGTCCGGCAAAGGACCAGCTCTGCTCCTCGGGCTTGATGACCGGGAAGTGATTGCCGGCAATCGCATGCGTGGCCTGGGCGGCGAGATCGTGGCTTTCTTCCGCCGCCGAAGCGACGGCGACGGAACAGCCGATGGCGGTGATAAACGCGATGCTCGTTACAAGCTTCTTCATTGTCGTCATCCTTCCTTCACGCTCAGACTTCAGCAGCCGCAGATGCGGCACCTGTCTTGGCGGCGTTCTTTTCGAGAACGGCCTCGGTAATCGAATTCGGAATACGCCGGGGCGTTTCGACCAGACCGAGGATCGGCATAATGACGAGGAAGAAACCGAAGTAATAAAGCGTGCCGAGCTGCGAATAGCCGACATAATTGCCTTTCAGCTCGCCGGTGAGCAGGCCGAGCAGGCCAGTTCCTTCCGCCGGGCGTGAACCCAGCCAGCCGAGCATGATGGCATTGACCACGAACAGCCAGAAAAACATCTTGTACCAGGGACGATAGACGGCGGAACGCACCTTCGACGTATCGAGCCAGGGCAGGAAGAACAGCACGACGATCGCGCCGAACATCACGAGAACGCCGCCCAGCTTGGAATCGATGATCCAGATGTTGAAAGTGATGGCGCGCAGCATGGCGTAGAACGGCAGGAAGTACCATTCCGGAACGATATGCGCCGGCGTCTTCAGCGGGTCGGCCATGATGTAGTTGTCGGGGTGGCCAAGGAAGTTCGGCATGTAGAACACGAACCAGGCATAACCGATCAGGAACACGGAAACGCCGAGCGCATCCTTCAGCGTCGCATAGGGCGTGAAGGGAACCGTGTCGGTCTTGCTCTTCACTTCAACGCCGGTCGGGTTGGTCTGGCCGGTCACATGCAGCGCCCAGATGTGCAGGATCACAACGCCTGCGATCATGAAGGGCAGCAGATAGTGAAGCGCAAAGAAGCGGTTCAGGGTCGGCTGATCAACGGCAAAGCCGCCGAGCAGGAACTGCTGGATCCATTCGCCGATGGCGGGGAACGCGGTGAAGAAGCCGGTGATAACGGTTGCGCCCCAGAAGGACATCTGGCCCCAGGGCAGAACGTAGCCCATGAAGCCCGTCGCCATCATCAGCAGGAAGATCACGCAGCCGAGAATCCAGAGGATTTCGCGCGGCGCCTTGTAGGAGCCGTAATAAAGGCCGCGGGCGATATGCAGGTAAACCGCGATGAAGAAGAACGACGCACCATTGGCATGCATGTAGCGCAGCAGCCAGCCATGGTTGACGTCGCGCATGATCTTTTCGACGGAATTGAAGGCGACCGTCGTTTCGGCCGCATAATGCATGGCCAGCACGACGCCGGTGAGGATTTGCACCAGCAGCATGACGGAAAGCATCGCGCCAAAGGTGTAGGCGTAGTTCAGGTTACGTGGGACAGGATAGGCAACGAAGCTGTCATAGATCATGCGCGGCAAGGGAAGCCGCGAATCGATCCACCTTTCGATGCCGGTGGACGGCTGATAACTGGAATGACCACTCATGAATATCTGTCCCCTTATCCGATCTTGATCACGGTATCGGATGTGAATGCAAATGTCGGGATGGCGAGGTTTTCCGGCGCCGGACCCTTACGTATGCGGCCCGCCGTATCGTAGTGCGAGCCATGGCAGGGACAGAACCACCCGCCGAAATCGCCGGCCTGGCCGAGCGGAACGCAACCGAGATGGGTACAGGAACCGACCATGACGATCCAGTTTTCCTTGCCCTCGCCGGCGGAGCGGTCGATATCCGTCGCCTGCGCGTCGGCGGCGATGTTGGCATTGCGCGCCACAGGATCCTTCAGATCGCCGAGAGCGACGGCCTTGGCTTCCTCGATTTCCTTCTCCGTGCGGTTGCGGATGAAAATCGGCTTGCCGCGCCACTTCACGGTAAGCGACATGCCCGGCTCGACGGCCGTGACATCCACCTCGATGGAGGCGAGCGCCAGCGTCGATGCATCGGGACGCATCTGGTCGATAAAGGGCCATGCGACGGCGGCGGCACCGACAGCGCCCGCCATTCCCGTCACTAGGTAAAGAAAATCGCGACGGGTCGGTTCACCCGAAGCGTCGTGATTGGTTACGTGCTCGCTCACCGCTACACCATCCTCTGCGCTGTTTTTGCCGTAAATCGCATGAGTCCTCCCGCTATGATTTGATCCAAGACAAACTCCGTCCCATCGTCCTGGTCATTCTCGCGGCATTTGAGAAACCGCGTCATGTGTTTGATCGCAAAATATTGACTGACTTGGCAAGAGCAAAGCACACAAAGCTGCCGTAATTCTGCCGGAGGGGGCCGATTTGGCTCGCATTTTTTCGCCGTCCTTGGCAGGCGGGCAACATTGTGCGCATCCATGCACCATGTTAGGAGACTTCAAGGGAGAGCGCGGAAAGCAGGGATTCGGATGACGGCGAAGCTCTCTTGCATGGTCTCCACGGCGGTGGCTGCCGTTCTTTTCGTCGCCAGCCTGCGTTATGTGACGGATTTCTGGCTTCTCGCCTTCGTCACCAGTTTCCAGCTGCACATCGCCATCGTCTGTATCCTGCTCTCATGCCTCGTTTTCTGGCTGACGCGCGACGCGGTTTCCGCGCTCCTCGTCGTGTGGTCGCTTGCGCTCGCCATCCATGCCATTGCCATGCTTCTGGAATTTTCCTCATCCGCCAACCCGGCGCCGGGCGCCAAACCATTCCGGCTGCTGTCCTTCAACGTGCTGATGGACAATGCCACCAATGCGGATGCAATTGCCGACACGATTCTCGAATCGGGCGCGGATGCGGTCTATCTCTTCGAGGCGGCGGCGCTGAAGTCGGCCCTGCCGCGACTGCAGCAAACCTATCCGCACAGGCTTGGCTGTTACACCGGAACGCCCGGATGCGATCTGGTCATCCTGTCAAAAAGACCGTTGCTGGAAGGCCGTTTCCATAGTCTCAGCGATCTTCGGCGGGATCGGTTCGCCATAGCCCATATCGATCTCGACGGCACGGAACTGACGCTCGCCGCCGGGCATATCACCAAGCCCTATTTCGACGATTATCATCGCGACGAACTCGATGAAGTCAGTGAAATTCTCTTTCGCGTCACCGGGCCGCTCATTCTGGCCGGAGATTTCAATTCGGCCAGCATCGCCCCTGACATGCGCGCTTTCCTCGCCGCCAACGATCTGAAAAAAGCGACCTTCGAACCCGCCACATGGCCGACAGAGGCCGGCCGCTTCGGCATCGCCATCGACCACATCTTCGCCCGCGAACCGGCGACGCTGATGAAAACCACCCGCCTGCCCGACAGCCTCGGCTCCAATCATTATGGCCTGATGGCGGATTTCATGATCGGGAAATAGCCGAGGGCCTTATTGCGCCGCTTCGTCCGCGGCAAGAAAACCGCCCGACTGCCGCGCCCAGAGTTCCGAATAAAGTCCGCCCTGCATGACCAGATCGGAATGGCTGCCCTGTTCGACGATGCGCCCCTGATCCATCACGATCAGCCGGTCGAGAGCCGCGATGGTCGACAGGCGGTGGGCGATGGCCAGCACCGTCTTGCCCTGCATCAACTCATCCAGATTGCTCTGGATCGCCGCCTCCACCTCCGAATCGAGCGCCGACGTCGCCTCATCGAGCACGAGGATCGGTGCGTCCTTCAGCATCACGCGGGCGATTGCGATGCGCTGTCGCTGGCCGCCGGACAATTTCACGCCGCGTTCGCCCACATGTGCGTCGAACCCCTTGCGGCCGCGCTGATCCTCGAGCCTGGCGATGAAATCATCCGCCTTGGCTCGCCGCGTCGCCTCCTGCAATTGCGCTTCGGTCGCGTCTGTACGGCCGAACAGGATGTTGTCACGAATGGAGCGATGCAGCAGCGACGTATCCTGCGTGACCATGCCGATATGGGCGCGCAGCGATTCCTGCGTCACTCTGGCGATATCCTGCCCGTCGATCAGGATGCGGCCTTTTTCGACATCGTAAAAACGCAGGAGCAGATTGACGAGGGTGGATTTTCCCGCCCCGGAGCGTCCGACGATGCCTACCTTCTCGCCCGCCCTGATTTCGAGATTGAGATGGTCGATGACGCCGTTCGCGCGCCCGTAATGGAAGCTGACATTTTCGAAACGGATGCCCGGCTTCTTCACCTCCAGCACCGTCGCCTCCGGCGCATCGACTAGACCGATCGGCTGCGAAATCAGCTCGGCGGCATTCTGCACCGTGCCGAAATTGCGCATGATGCCGTTGAACTGCGTCATCAACCGGCCGAGCAGGAAGTTGAGACGCAGCACCAGCGCCAGCGTGAAGGCCACCGCACCGGAACTGATCTTGCCGGAAAGCCACAGATCGATGCAGAGCGCCGCCATGGAGGTGATCATCACGCCGGACAACAGCGCCATGGAGGCGCGCACGCCGGTGATGAACCGGGTGAATGTCATGGTCGCATGCTGGAAAATGTCGAAACCCTGCCGCATGTAGCGGTCATTGGCATCATCTCGCCCGAACAGCCGGAGCGTCTGAATATTGCTGTAGGCATCCACCATGCGGCCGGAGAGCATCGAGGCGGCTTCCGCCGTTTCCTTGGAATGGTAGCGGATACGCGGCACGAAATAGCGCGCCAGCAGCGAGAATATCCCCACCCAGACGACGACGACGACCGCAAGCCGCCAGTCGAGCCCGCCAATCAGGAACAGCATGGAAACGGAATAAATGCCGACGAACCACACGCTTTCCATCAGCGAGGTGACGAGATCGCCCGCCGCCTGCCCGCCCGACCAGACTTTGGTGACGATGCGGCCGGAAAAATCGTTCTGGAAGAAGGTCAGCGATTGCCGCGCAACATGCATGTAGGATTGCCAGCGCACCAGATTGTAAAAGCCGGGCGTGATGATCTGCTGATCCACCAGCGCCGTTACCATGGTGACGATAAAACGCACGACGCCGATCAGCACCAGCATGCCCACCAGCTCGCCGCCATGGGCCGCAAGCAGCCCCGCCCAGCCCTCTTCCGGCTTCACGGTAGAGAGAATATCCACCAGCCGCCCGACGAACCAGAACAGCGCCGCCTCGATGGCCGCCGTCAGCCCGCCCAGCACCAGCATGGCTAAAAACGGCGCCTTGGCCTGCGAGATGTAGAACCAGATAAAGGCGAACGTGCTTTCAGGCGGCCGCAAATCGTCCTTGCGGGCGAAGGGCTTTATCCAGTTCTCGAAAAACTCGAAGATGCGGGTAATAACCATGATCCGGATATAGGCGGATTCCCGGAGCGGGAACAGCCGCGAAGGCTTCGGGAAGAGATTATATTTCGGTAACATTCGTGGAATGAAGAAGGGCGGGGAATGTTCCCCGCCCTTAAATCGACCCAGCGATATTTTGCGCATCGGTTGCATCCTCACACCGTCACCCCGGACTTGATCCGGGGTCCAGCGCGATCAAGTCCTTGATCGCAAAAGACTCCTCTCACGGCGCGGACGCGCCGTGGCTGGATGCCGGATCTAGTCCGGTATGACGGAAGAGAGGTTGGCACACATATCATAGGCGAGAGGGCGGGAAACCATGCTTGCCGCCCTCTCGCTTTTCCTTACTCTGCGGCCACTTCCGCCTCATGGTCGGCGATGAAGCCGCCGGACTGGCGCCGCCACAGGTCGGCATAGATGCTGCCCATCGCCACCAGCTCCGCATGGCTGCCCGCCTCCACGATCCGGCCCTTGTCGAGAATGATAAGCCGGTCCATTTCGGTCAGTGTCGAAAGGCGGTGGGCAATCGCGATCACCGTCTTGCCTTCCATCAGCGAGAACAGGTTTTCCTGGATCGCCGCCTCGACTTCGGAGTCGAGCGCCGAAGTCGCCTCGTCCAGCACCAGGATCGGCGCGTTCTTGAGGAAGACGCGGGCGATAGCGATACGCTGGCGCTGGCCGCCGGAGAGCTTCACGCCGCGTTCGCCCACCTGCGCATCGAGGCCCTGACGGCCATGCATGTCGACAAGCGTTTCGATGAAGTCCCAGGCATTCGCCCGCTTCGCCGCCGCGATCACCTGCTCGTCCGTAGCTTCGGGATGACCATAAGCGATGTTGTCGCGGATCGAGCGATGCAGCAGCGAGGTATCCTGCGTCACGACGCCGATCAGCTCGCGCAGGCTGTCCTGGGACACCTTGGAGATGTCCTGCCCATCGATGGTGATCCTGCCCGCTTCCAGATCGTAGAAACGCAGAAGCAGGTTCATCAGCGTCGTCTTGCCCGCACCCGAGCGCCCGACCAGACCGACCTTTTCGCCCGGTTTTATGTCGAGCGTCAGCCCGTCGATCACGCCCTTGTTCTTGCCGTAGTGGAAACGGACATTGTCATAACGGATCGCGCCCTGCGGTGCGGCAAGCTCAGGCGCCTTCGGAACGTCGACGATGTCGTGCGGCTTCGTCATCATCGACATGCCGTCATAGACGGTGCCGATATTTTCGAACAGCGAGGTGACTTCCCACATGATCCACTGCGACATGCCGTTGACGCGCATGGCAAGGCTGATGGCGATGGCGACCGAACCGGCCGTGACCGAACCCTGCATCCAGAAATAAAGACCGAGCGCCGCCGTGGAAAACAGCACCAGGGCGTTGTTGAGGTCGATCAGGATGTTGAAGCCGGAAATCTTGCGCATCTGGCGGTGAACGGTTCCGAGAAACACATTCATGCCCTCACGCGCATATCTTTCCTCGCGCCCCGCATGGGAAAACAGCTTGATCGTCGAGATGTTGGTGTAACTGTCGACGATCCGGCCCGTCATCATCGAGCGTGCATCGGCCTGCTCCTGCGCCAGTCGGCCAAGCTTGGGCACGAAATAAGCGAGGATGGCCATATAGATACCGAGCCAGACCAGCAGCGGAATAACCAGCCGCCAGTCCGCCGCCGCGACCATGAACAGCATCGAGACGACGAAGCTGATCGCATAGACGAAGACGTCGATCACCTTCAGCGCCACTTCGCGGATCGCCAGCGCCGTCTGCATCACCTTGGTGGAAACGCGGCCGGCAAACTCGTTGGCGAAGAAGTTCATGGAATGGCGCAGCAGGAAACGGTGCATCTTCCAGCGCGCAATCATGCCGAAATTGCCGGCAAGCGTCTGGTGCATCGTCATGGTGTGGATCGCGCCCATCAGCGGCAAAACGAAGAGCACCAGCGCCGCCATGCCGATCAGATGCCAGCCCTCATCGGCAAAAAATGTCTCGCGATTGGCCGTGGACAGCCAGTCGACGATATTGCCAAGGAATTTGTAGAGCATGGCTTCCGCAATCGCGATGCCCATGGACATCAGGCCGAGCAGCAGGAGCCATGGCCATGCGGGCTTCACATAGTGCCACAGGAACGGCAAAAGCTTCTTTGGCGGCACGGAGGGCGCCGAAGAGGGAAAAGGATCGAGGCGTTTTTCAAACCAGCCAAACATAGGCCAAGCTCCGGCAATCAATCGCTCCATCGTGACACGGTGAGCGGACACAAATATGGCTCACGACGGAACGGAAAAGTCTTTGGATATGGCCGTGACAGCCACATGACGAATCGAAAAATGGGAAACGCGGGCGAACCGCGGAGTAACACCTAAGCCAGCAGCGGCACGACTGGGGCCGGGAGGCGGATGCGAATGTCATTTGGCATGAGAACCTCCCTTGGCTGGTGTTGAAGATATGGCCTTGTAGCGCAAAATTTAGTCAATGACCAGTCGGAAAGACACCGAATACGCGAGAAAACATGCAGGTGCCGCCCAAAGGCGAACGGGCGGAGATGACCCCGCGAGGTCTCCGCCCGTTAAACGACGCGCACGTCGCCCAATTCGGCCGCGGGTAGCCGCCCTGTGTGTCACGCGAATGAACATCCAGCCGGGAACGACGCCTCAAAGGGACTTTTCGCGGCATAGCTGTCGCCCGGCCCCTGCCCGTGATAATCGGACGGGCAGACCAACCGCAGTGAGACGTCCATGCCCGAAATAAGGATCGCCCTTTACCAGCCCGATATTCCCGGCAATACCGGCACCATCCTGCGGCTGGCCGCCTGTCTCGGCCTTGGCGTCGACATCATCGAGCCGGCCGGTTTCGATATTTCCGACCGCAATCTGAAACGGGCGGGCATGGATTATATCGCAGCGGCGGCGCTGACGCGCCATGTCAGCTGGGACCGTTTCGAGGAATGGCGGGCAACCACCGGCCGCCGTCTCGTTCTCGCCTCCACCAAAGCCGCCCTTCCCTATACGAAGATCGCCTACCGCACGGATGACATCCTGCTTTTCGGCCGCGAAAGTGCGGGCGTACCAGACCATGTGCATGAGAAGGCAGAGGTGCGAATCATCATCCCCATGGTGGCGGGACAGCGCTCCATCAACGTCGCCATGTCGGCGGCGATGATCGCTGGCGAGGCTTTGCGCCAGGTGGCATGGGCCTAGGCGTCATTTTTAACGCCAATTTTTCGGGCAAATACAAAATTTGACCGTTTTTACTTCAAAACTGTCGCAACCCGGCCTGTACCGAGGGCATTGAGGCTCCTATACTGATTAGCCGGACAATAAAAATCGTGCTCGCCGGAACCATCCGCCGGCGGGTGTGAGGAGACGTCGCATGCAATCCACCATTGTCATCGTCAACCTTCTCGGCGCAGTCGCGCTGCTGCTCTTCGGCCTTTCCCAGGTCAAGGATGGCGTCACCCGTGCCTTCGGCATGAAACTGCGAAGCGTGCTGGCCACCGGCACCCAGAACGGTCCGCGTTCCTTCTTTTCCGGCTTCTTCGCCACCGTCGCGCTGCAAAGTTCGACGGCGACGGCGCTCACCGTCGCCTCCTTTGCTGAACGAGACCTCATCAGGCCGCGCATGGCGCAGGTGGTGCTGCTCGGCGCCAATGTCGGCACCGCCGTTACCGCATGGATCGTGGCGGCCGGGGTGGAATGGCTGTCGCCTCTGCTGATCCTTGCTGGCATTATTTTGAAAAAGGGCAGTTCCAATGCCCGGCAGGGCGGCGGAACGGCGCTGATCGGCATCGGCCTCATGCTTCTGTCGCTGCATCTGTTGAGCGGCGCGACAGAACCGATGCGCGCCTCGCCGGCTCTCGGCGTCTTTATCGGCCTGCTTGACGGGGCATGGCCCGTCGCGCTGATCTTTTCCGCCGTGCTCGCCTTCGTTTCGTCTTCGAGCCTTGCCGTCGTGGTGCTCATCCTGTCGCTGGCCGCCACCGGCACGCTTTCCACCGGCCTCATCATCGTGCTCATTCTCGGCGCCAATCTCGGCGGCGCCATTCCGCCGGTCATCGCCACGCTTTCCGGCCCCGCCTCGGCGCGGCGCATCACCATGGGCAACCTTCTGGTGCGCACCATTGGCTGCCTCATCGCGCTGCCGCTTGCCTCCTATGGCGCGGAATTCCTGCAGCAGTTGCCGCTTTCGCCCGCAAAATTGCCGGTCGACGCCCATCTGATCTTCAACGTCATTCTGGCGGCGCTGGCCTGGCCCTTCTCCGGCCTCCTGTCCGACCTGATGGCAAGGCTGGTGCCGGGCGATCCGAAAGCCGAAGACGGTCCGAATTTCCTCGACCAGCAGGCGCTGGACATGCCGGTCGTGGCCCTTGCCAACGCCACCCGCGAAGTGCTGGGTGTCGGCGACAGCATCGAGCGCATGCTGATCCGCGCTGAAAACGCCTTCAAGCACAATGATCTCGCACCGCTTCAGGAGGTTTCCCTGCTCGAAAAGAAGGTCGACCGCCGCCAGCAGGAGGTGAAGGTCTATCTGTCGCAACTGGGACGCAAGGGGCTTTCCGACGAAGAAGCCCGCCGTTCGATCGCCATCATCGATTACGCGATCAACCTCGAACATATCGGCGATATCATCGAAAAAGGCATCTGCGAGCAGATCCGCAAGAAGGTGCTGAACAGCTTCAAGTTTTCCGACGACGGTTATGAGGAGCTGAAAACCCTGTTCGACATGACCATCGAGAACCTGCGCGCCGCCCAGAGCATTCTGGTAACCGGCGATTTCGAACTCGCCCGCCGGCTGATGGAAAGCAAGGTGGATATACGCCGGCTCGAAAAACAGTCCTCCAACCGCCATCTGGAGCGGCTGCGTGACGGGCTGGCTGAAAGCATGCAGACCAGTTCGCTGCATCTCGACATGCTGCGCGACCTCAAACGCATCAACGCCCATATCGTCACGGTGGCGCATCCCATACTGGATGAAAGCGGTGTGCTGATCGAAAGCCGACTGCGTTATGCCGAGCCCCGCGCCTGAAAGCATTTCGGGGGAAATGCGAAAACGCTCTAAACTTCAATCGGCCGAAGGAAGCCGCCGCATGGTGAATTCGATGCGGTCGCCTTCCAGTTGCCGCCAGCTTTCCACTTCCGTCCAGTAGGCCGCTTTCGGAAAGCTGTCGAACCATTCGCGCGCTTTGGCGCGGGCTTCCTCGCGTCCGAGACAGAAGGTCTGCCGCACGAACATGCCGTTGCGCGTCTTGTCGTCGCCCGAGCCTTCACGCGCCTTGCGGTGATTGGCGATCCTGCGCTTCAGCCCGTCGAGGGGCGGCGGTCCGGTAAATTTCGTCATGATATTCACCTCTGGCACCTACATCGATAAAGATAGTGCCCGCATGTGAACTTGGCGAGTCGAATTTGTGCGCGGGGCCTGCACCTGCTAGACGCGACAGGGAATCGACTTCACCTAAGGAGAATACGCATGGAACGGCCAATCTTGCCGAAGGGCTTGCCCGACGACATCGAGGACAAGAAGGCCCTTGCCCAAGCCTGGTTCCAGCATCTGCGCGACACCATCGTTAACTCCTTCGAGACCCTCGAAAACGACCTGACCGGCCCTCTTTCCGACCAGGAGCCCGGCCGTTTTGTCCAGAAAGACTGGCTGCGCGACGATGGCGAGGGCGGCGGCGGCAAGATGTCGATGATGGAAGGCCGCGTCTTCGAAAAGGTTGGCGTCCACACCTCCACCGTCTATGGCGAATTCTCACCGGAATTCCGCAAGCAGATACCGGGCGCGGAAGAAGACCCGCATTTCTGGGCGTCGGGCCTCTCGCTCATCGCCCATCCCGTCAACCCCAATGTGCCGGCGGTGCACATGAATACCCGCATGGTCGTCACCACCAGCCACTGGTTCGGCGGCGGCGCGGATCTGACGCCGGTGCTGGGGCGCAGACGGACGCAGGAAGACCCGGACAGCCAGCTTTTCCATCGTGCCTTCGAAATCACCTGCAACCGCCATCCGGTTGCCGATTATCCGCGCTACAAGACGTGGTGCGACGAGTATTTCTTCCTCAAGCACCGTAACGAAGCCCGCGGCATCGGCGGCATCTTTTTCGACTGGCTGCACCCGCAGGAGGAAAATGGCGGCTGGGACGCCAATTTCGCCTTCGTGCAGGATGTCGGCCGCGCCTTTAATCTGGTCTATCCGAAAATCGTCCGCGCCAATTTCAACCAGAACTGGACGGAAGAGGACCGCGACGAACAGCTCATCCGCCGCGGCCGCTATGTGGAATTCAACCTGCTTTACGATCGCGGCACGATCTTCGGCCTCAAGACCGGCGGCAACGTCGAATCGATTCTCTCCTCGCTGCCGCCGGTGGTGCGCTGGCCTTAAAAAACCTCACGCAAATTTGACGCTCATCAGCCAATTTGTCGCAAATAGCGCAAATTAGGACTTATGGAAAAATCAAGGCAATGATAGTCTCCTCCCCGCAGACGTACTGGAGGAGCTATCGTCATGATTACTTCGAACAGCATGCCTATCTCTGCTTCCCCCGAGGGAGCGCCACAATCCATCGATACCCCTGATTTGATCGACCGCCTGGCAGCGGAAATGCGCGCCACGGGTGATCGCGAACTGCCGCATTCCTTTTATGTCGAGCAGGTAAAACGCTCCCTTGCCGGACAAAAAACGGCACGGCGGGCGGCCAATGACGAAATGCCTCGTACAAAAATTCCGGCAGCCGGCACATCCTCTGTTTTTCAGTGCTGGGCGATGCCCGAATAGGGGCCTGAATAAGGTCGAAGGACGCCGCTCTGGAACATAAGCGGTGAACATTCGTTTCTTGTCGGAGGGACAGCAGGCAATCGAATTGCTGTCCCTCACTCTCGCACATTCTCCCTGTCGAAAATCGATTCCGCTTTTCGACAGGGAGAATGTGCAGACTCAAGATGTTAGAGCGTCCTTTATGCGTCCGAACGGACGCATGGCGCTCTAAAACAGGGAGGCAAGACCATGAGACTGTTTGAATGTGGAACGCTCGTGCCCGGCTGTGCCTGGCACACGCGCGCAGATGACGACGCCGAAGTTGTGCGTCGCACCGTGGAACATATGCGATCAGCACACGGCGAAACCGTCATCCGCGAGAACATGATCGAAAACATCAAATCCCGCATTCGCGACGAGGCAAATGCGGCCTGACCCGCAACGCCATCGTCGCTGACCTCAATTTTCCAGCATATCCTTCAGCCGGGCGGTTAACGCTGCCCGGTCGAGTGAGAAATTGACGTCGACCCACTTTTCCTCGAGGCTTTTCAGCACTTCGCCCACCTTCGGGCCCGCCTCGACGCCCGCGGCCATCACATCAGCGCCGCTCAGCGGAAAGCCCGGTTTGTGAAATTTTTCCGCCCGCGTCAGCAAAGTAGAAAGCCGCGCCACTTTCTGCATGGCCGTGTCGCCAGCCGAAAGATCGGCACGGGCCGAAGCAAGCGCCAGTTTCAGCCGCGTCTTCACGCCCTCGACGCCCTGACGATAAAGCAACCGGTCGAGCGCGGTCTCCTTCATCTCCGGGTCAGCCGCCGGCGCCGAAGCCCAATGCGCAAGATAAGCCGCTTCGGCCTTCGACAGCCGGAGACGCGCGGCAAGGGCGGCCAGCCTGTCCCTGTCCGGCGGCACGATGGCGGAAAGCCGCAGCATCGGGTCCACCGTCCAGCCGAGAGCCTGCTCCGTCGCCACCAGCCCGTGAATGGCATCGATGCCCCATTTTTCCGTTTCGGGAAGAATTTCCGCCAGAACGCCCGATTGCCGCATCCACAAAAGGGCGCGGGAAGGATCGCGGGCGGAAAGCAGCTTTTTCAGCTCGCTCCACACCCGCTCGGCTGAAAGCGTGCCCAGCTTGTCCTTGGCCCGCGCGCTTGCCCGCAAGCCGTCCGCATCCGGGCGGCCGGAACCATAATGGGCGAAAAAGCGGAAAAACCGGAGAATCCGTAGATAATCTTCCGAAATCCGCATCGCCGCATCGCCGATGAAACGCACAGTGCCGGTCTCGATATCGGGAAGACCATCGATAAGGTCGATAATCTCGCCCTTTTCGTCGGCATAGAGGGCATTGATGGTGAGGTCGCGTCGCTCGGCATCGGTCTGCCAGTCGGTGCCGAAGGCTACCTGTGCGTGGCGGCCATTGGTTTCGACATCGCGGCGCAACGTTGTCACCTCGAAACCTTCGCCATCGATCACCAGCGTTACCGTGCCGTGTTCGATGCCGGTCGGCACCGCCTTGATGCCTGCCGCCCTGGCCCGCGCAACAACCACGTCAGGGGTGAGCGTCGTCGCCATGTCGACATCGACCACCGGCAGGTCCATCAGCGCATTGCGCACCGCGCCGCCAACGATCCGCACCTCGCCGCCATCGGCATTCAGAAGCGTAAAGATGCGCTTCAGCGCCGGTTTTTCAAACCAGTCCCGCCCGGCAAGGCTGCTCATGAATAAAACCTCTCGTAAATCGTCCTGACGATGCCCGCCGTAATGCCCCAAATGTAGCGTTCGCCATAGGGCATTTCGTAGAAAAACCGCTCCTTCCCCTGAAAGATACGGCTGCCGCGCCCGTGGTTGGCCGGGTCCATCAGAAAGGACAGCGGCACCTCGAAAACCTCATCCACTTCCGTTGGATTGAGCGTCAGGTCGAAGCCGGGCCGAACGATGGACAGCACCGGCTTGATGCGGAAACCCGTCCCGGAAATATAATCCGGCAGACGCCCGACCGTTTCCACGAAAGACCTGGAAAGGCCGATTTCCTCTTCCGTCTCGCGCAGCGCCGCCTCTTCCGGCGTCCGGTCCTCGGCATCGATGCCGCCGCCTGGAAATGAAATCTGGCCGGAATGCTTGCGCAACGTCGAAGTGCGCTGAGTGAAGATCACCCGCGCATCGTTACCATCGTCAATGACAGGCACCAGCACGGCGGCGTCCTTCAGCTTGATGCCGTTCCCGGAAAGCACCACACCCGGATTGAGGACATGGTCGCCATTTTCACGCTCGGCCACGCCCTCACCTTCCTGCAGTACCCGGCGGCGGAAATCGGCGGCGGTAAAAGTCTTGAATGCCGTTGTCGTCATTGCGAAAGCCGTTCCAGTTCCTTGGCGGGCATCACCGGGAAAACGACCCCGCCTGAGCGCACGGCGAACATGTCGACGCCCTCCACTTTGATCACCTCGCCAAGTGCGACGAGGTCGTACATCACGGCTCGCGAGACGAGCGCTTCCAGCCTACCGCGCACCAGAAGATAGGGCTTCAATTCGCGGTTCTCACCGAAAACCTCGAATCGCAGCGGATGCTCCGGCCCCGCCTCCACCACATCGCCGACATTGGTGCGGAAGGTCAGCAGCGGCTCGCCATCATCCTCACCCGCCGTCAGCTTCATTTCCACGGCGACGAAAGGCGCGTCCACGACGCGGATGCCGACTTTTTCCACAGGAGTTACGAGGTAGGTTTTGCCATCCTCATCCTTGCGCAGAACGGTGGAAAACAGCCGCACCAGCGGCGCCCTGCCGATAGGGGTGCCGAGGTAGAACCAGGTGCCGTCGGCGCGGATTTCCATGTCGAGATCGCCGCAAAAAGGCGGATTCCAGCGCTCCACCGGGGCCGGCCCGCGTTTGGCGTCGCCGGTCTGTTCGGCGGCGCGGGAAATCATCGCCGCCAGCCCGGCCGCATCGCCCGCCGAATTTATCGTCTCCGCTGCCATATTCGAGTCTCGCTTTGCCGATAAGGAAATACTAAGTCACGACATAGTCATTCGAATGGCGCTTGTCAGCGGCCAAGAGAGCAATAAGCTATATGCAGCGCAAAATCCGTCCCGGCCGACTGCCAGCAAAACCGGGATGTGACTGTGACAGCGGCGAAGGTATGAGGAGAGCGACATGGGCGTGATGAATACCGGCGAAACCCTCGATGAAAAGGCCATCGTCGCCTCGGCCGAAAAGGCGCTTTCCGATATCGCGGCCATCCGCACGGAAGTCTCCAAGGTCATTTTCGGTCAGGAGAAAGTGGTACAGAACACGCTGCTCGCCATCCTTTCCGGCGGCCATGCGCTGCTGGTCGGCGTTCCCGGCCTTGCCAAGACCAAGCTCGTCACCACGCTCGGCACCGTGCTCGGCCTCGATGCCAACCGCATCCAGTTCACGCCGGACCTGATGCCGTCGGACATCCTCGGTTCCGAAGTCATGGATCAGGATGAAAACGGCCGCCGTTCCTTCCGTTTCATCAAGGGTCCGATTTTCGGCCAGCTGCTGATGGCCGATGAAATCAACCGCGCCAGCCCGCGCACGCAGTCCGCACTTTTGCAGGCCATGCAGGAATATCACATCACCATGGCCGGCCAGACCTATGAGCTGCCGAAGCCGTTCCACGTTCTCGCCACCCAGAACCCGCTGGAGCAGGAAGGCACCTATCCGCTGCCTGAAGCCCAGCTCGACCGCTTCCTGCTTCAGGTCGATGTCGGTTATCCCGAGCTTGCCGCAGAACGCCAGATCCTGCTCGACACCACGGGCACCGCCTCGGGCGAAGCGCGCGGCGTGATCGATGCCGGGCGCCTGATGGAAATCCAGGCCCTCATCCGCCAGATGCCGGTTAGCGACAAGGTGGTGGACGCAATCCTGTCGCTCGTCCGCTCCGCCCGCCCCGGCCATGGCAACAAATTGACCGACAAACACGTTGTCTGGGGTCCGGGCCCGCGTGCCGGTCAGTCGCTGATGCTGACGGCCCGTGCCCGTGCGCTTTACGAAGGCCGGCTCGCCCCGTCGCTGGACGATGTTCATGCGCTCGCCGAACCGGTGCTGGAACACCGCATGGCGCTGACCTTTGCGGCCCGCGCCGAAGGCATGTCGGTGCGCGATGTCATCGCAGCGCTCGTGGAGCAGGCGAAGAACTGAAAGCACGTTCGCGAAAGGACTGCATGTGGCATCCATCGGCCAGATCGTAGACAAGACGCCGGGTAGCGAAGTTCTGGCGCGCGCGCGCCAGCGCGCAGCCCTGGTGCCGGACTGCATGGTCGAGGCAAAGCGCATCGCCAACACCGTCACCGCCGGCTGGCACGGCCGCCGCAAACGCGGCATCGGTGAAAATTTCTGGCAGTTCCGCCCCTATGCCGAAGGCGAGAGCCTGTCGCGCATCGACTGGCGGCGCTCCGCCCGCGACGATCATACCTATGTGCGCGACCGGGAATGGGAAGCCGCCCACACCATCTGGCTCTGGGCCGACATGTCGCCGTCGATGATGTTCAAATCCACCCTCGGCTCCGTCTCCAAGGAAAGCCGGGCGCTGGTGCTGATGCTGGCGCTGGCGGAAATTCTCGCACGCTCGGGCGAGCGCATCGGCTGCCCCGGCATCATGGAGCCGGTTTCGGCCAGAAATGCCGCCGAACGGCTGGCCGCCGCCATCATGCATGCACCGCTGACAACGGGCATGCCGGAAACGGGCATGATCCGCGGCGCGAGCGACATCGTCCTCATCGGCGATTTTCTCGATGATGCCAAAGCCGTGATGGAGCGGATTTCGCCGCTCGCGCGGCGCGGCCTGCGCGGCCATGTGGTGGAAATCGCCGATCCGGCCGAAGAGACCTTCCCCTATTCCGGCCGCACCGAATTCACCGACCCGGAAACCGGCGAAAAACTGGTGTCCGGCCGTGCCGAAACCATTCGCGAGGATTACACCCGCGCCTATCTCGCAAGGCGCGAGGCGCTGTCCTCGTCGCTGCGCCGTCTCGGCTGGAACTTCGTGTTCCACCGCACCGATCATCTGGCCTCCGAGGCGCTTGTGGCCATGCACATGTATCTTTCCGGCGCGCCAGCACAGGGCGGTGGGCAAAGATGAGCGCATTGCCTTTCGTCTTCACCAGCCCCTATATCCTCCTCGGCCTCTTGGCGCTGCCCGCCATCTGGTGGCTGCTGCGGCTCACCCCGCCGCGCCCCAAGGCGGAAGTTTTTCCGCCGCTGAAGATATTGGCGACGGTGCTGAAACGCGAGGAAACGCCCTCGAAAAGTCCGTGGTGGCTGACCCTGCTGCGCATGGTGCTTGCCGCCGCCGTGATTTTCGCGTTGGCCGACCCGGTGGTGAACCCGCGCAACAACAGCATTGCCGGCAGCGGCCCGTTGGTGCTGGTGGTCGACAATAGCTGGGCCTCCGCGCCCGACTGGGAAAGGCGCGTGGCGACCGCTCAGGCGCTGATCGGCGATGCGGAACGGGCCGACCGCCCCGTCTCCATCAGCTTCACCGCCGATGCGGAACATGACGCCGTACCGGGAACGACGGCCGTTGCACTGGAAAAACTCGCCGCAGCAAAGCCGAAGCCGCTCGTTCCAGATCGTGTCCGCACGGCGGAAGCCATCACCGAGGCGCTGAACGGCACGGCTCCCGGCACGATCGCCTATATTGCCGATGGTGTTCAAACCGCACAGGATGAAAGCGCGATGAGAACGCTCGCCAGCCTCTCCCCCGCCGAATTCCGCATCGTGAAGGGCGACGGCAAGGCGATCGCCGCCATTACCGGCGCCACCAACAATGCCGATGCCATGAGCGTCACACTGTCACGGCTCGATACCGCCGAAGCCGCCCGGATAACCGTCAACGCGCAGGACAGCCAGGGCCGCATCCTCGCCAACGGCGTCGCAAGCTTCGCGCCCGGCGCGGCCGAAACCACGGCAACGGTGGAAGCACCCTTCGAGCTGCGCAACGATTTCGCCCGACTATCGCTCGAAGGCGTGTCGACGGCGGGTGCGGTGCATCTTCTCGACGACGGCTTCCGCCGCCGCCGCGTGGCGCTGCTGGCCGGCGAAACCGGCAATGATTTCCAGCCGCTGCTGCAGCCGCTTTATTATATCAGCCGCGCGCTCCAGCCATTTGCCGATCTCATCTCGCAGCGGCAGGCCGATCTGGCGCAGGCAATCCCGGAAATCCTGCAATCCAATCCTTCGGTCATCGTCATGGCCGATATCGGCCGTCTGCCGCAGGAAACCTATGAGCCGATGCAGAAATGGCTTGCGGGTGGTGGCACGTTGATCCGCTTCGCCGGGCCGCGCCTTGCCGCAGCCCCGGCCGACGATCCGCTCGTGCCCGTAACACTCAGACAGGGCGAACGCGCGCTTGGCGGCGCGCTCTCCTGGGCCGAGCCGCAGCCGCTT
Source organism: Agrobacterium sp. LR_9 (assembly GCF_041954855.1). Classification (NCBI taxonomy): domain Bacteria; kingdom Pseudomonadati; phylum Pseudomonadota; class Alphaproteobacteria; order Hyphomicrobiales; family Rhizobiaceae; genus Agrobacterium; species Agrobacterium sp. LR_9. The sequence continues at coordinate 104,166 of NZ_JAVAYA010000009.1, read as the reverse complement.
GCCGATTTCCCGAATTTCGGCGCCTTTGCCGGCATGCCGAAGGCCGACGGTGTCCTCGTCAAGCGGCAGGTTCTGGCCGAACCGACACCGGATCTGGCTGAACGCACCTGGGCAAGCCTTGCCGATGGCACGCCGCTCGTCACCACCCGAAATGTCGAGGCTGGCCGTATCGTGCTGTTCCATGTCAGCGCGGAAGCAAGCTGGTCTGACCTGCCGATCTCTGGCCATTTCGTCGATATGCTGCGCCGTATCGTTCAATTGTCGAAGGCAGGCGGCGCTTCCGCCAACGCCAATGCCCCGGCCGCGGCCCTTCCGCCCTTCCGGCTGCTGACGGCGGAAGGCGCGCTTTCAGCCGAAATCGGCACTGCCCGGCCGCTGGAAATGCGCGCCGGCCAGCCGCCGCGCACCGGTTTCGACAATCCCCCCGGCCTCTATGGCACAGAGGATGGTTTCGTGGCTCTCAATCTCTTACCCGCAGGTGCCACACTTCGCCCGCTCGACACCTCCGCCGCCGGTGTCAGCACCACCAGCGAAGCCCTGATCGGAGAAACGGCGAAATCGCTGCGCCCTGCACTCTTCATCGCCGCCTTCCTGATGTTGATTGCCGATAGCCTGATCGTGCTCTTCATGAACGGTGCCTTCGCACGCCTGCCGAAAGCCCGCAGCGCCACCGCCGCCACCGTGCTTCTGGCGCTCGGCGCCTTTGCCGCCATGTCGCCAACCGATGCCCGCGCCGACGATCCGAAACCCGGCGACGCGCAGATTTTCGAGCGGCTGGACACCACCCATCTCGCTTATGTCCGCACCGGCGAAGACGATGTCGACCGCATTTCAGAACAGGGCCTGCAGGGTTTGAGCGAATTCCTGACCTGGCGCACGACACTAGAGCCCGGACAGCCTGTCGGCCTCGATATTTCCAAGGACGAATTGTCCTTCTATCCGATCATCTACTGGCCTGTTTCGGCCTCCGCGCCGATGCCGTCCAGCGCCGCCATCTCGCGCATCGATGCGTATATGCGTGCCGGTGGCACCGTTCTGTTCGATACGCGTGACCAGTTCTCTTCGCTCGATACCGGCGCGACCAGCCCTAACGGCGAGCGTTTGCAGGCGATCCTCGCCAATATCGATATTCCGCCGCTGGAGCCCGTGCCGGAAGACCACGTTCTGACGCGCTCCTTCTACCTGCTCACCAATTTCCCCGGCCGTTACAACGGCTCCCCGCTCTGGGTGGAATCACGGCAGGGTGCCGCCAAGACCACCTCCGGCCTTTCCTCCTCCGGTGATGGCGTGACGCCGATCATGATAACCGGCAATGATTTCGCCGGCGCATGGGCCGTCGATCCGCAGGGCGCACCGGTTCTGCCCACCGTGCCGCCGGACGAGATGCAGCGCGAGCATGCCTTCCGCTCCGGCGTCAACATCATGATGTATATGCTGACCGGCAACTACAAGGCCGATCAGGTCCACGTTCCCGCACTTCTCGAACGGTTGGGGCAGTGACATGACATTGACCTTCGCTCCCTTCCTGCCGTGGATCGTGATCGCCGTTCTGGCCGTCGCCGCCCTTGCCCTCTCCTTCATAGGCCTGTGGCGCGGCGTGCGCGGCGCATGGCTGCGCGGACTGGCGCTCGCTGCCCTGCTTGCGGCCATCGCCAATCCGCTTTTGACGCAGGAGGAGCGCGAGCCGCTCTCCACCATCGTGCCCGTCATCGTCGACCGTTCGCAGAGCCAGGACGTGCAGGACCGGCCGCAGATGACGGACACGGCGCTGAATGCGCTGAAAGACCGGCTCTCCCGCTTCCCGCGCATCGAGCCGCGCATCGTGGAGGTGCGCGATGATGGCGAAAGCGATTCACCCTCGACGCAGCTTTTCTCCGCCTTGTCCTCTGCCGTTTCTGATGTCTCGCCTTCCCGCGTCGGGGGCGCGATCTTCCTCAGCGACGGCCAGATTCATGATATCCCCAATGCCCTGCCCAACGCCGAACAGGCGCTCGGCTTTCGCGCACCCGTGCATGGGCTGATCACCGGCAAGGCCGATGAGTTCGACCGCCGTATCGAAATCATCCGCGCCCCGCGCTTCGGCATCGTCAACGAGGAACAGCAACTGACGCTGCGCGTCTTCGATGATGGACGTCCGGCAGGCGGCGGTGCGGCGGAAGTGACGGTGAAGATGAATGGCGAAGAAATCGCCACGCTGCAGGCGACACCCGGCCAGCCGACGCCGTTCAATTTCAAGGTTCCGCGCGGCGGCAACAATGTCATGGAATTTTCCGTCGCCGAGCTTCCCGGCGAAGTGACGGCTGCCAATAACCGCGCCGTTCACCTGATCGAAGGCATTCGCCAGAACCTGCGCGTGCTGCTCGTCTCCGGTGAACCCCATGCCGGCGAACGGGCGTGGCGTAACCTCCTGAAATCCGACGCCTCGGTCGATCTGGTACATTTCACCATTCTGCGCCCGCCGGAAAAACAGGATGGCACGCCGATCAACGAACTCTCGCTGATCGCCTTCCCGACCCGAGAATTGTTCGTCGAAAAGATCGAGGATTTCGACCTCATCATCTTCGACCGCTATCAGCATCGCGGCGTGCTGCCGATCCTCTATTACGATTACATCGCCCAATATGTCGAAAAGGGCGGCGCGCTCTTGATCGCCGCCGGGCCGGAACATGCCGGTCAGGATTCGATCGCCATGACGCCGCTCGCCTCCGTGCTGCCGGCGCAGCCGACGGGTCAGGTGCATCAGGCCGCCTTTTATCCGCGCCTTTCGGAAGCGGGCAAGAAACACCCCGTCACCCGCGGGCTGGAAGGTTCGGGCAACGAGCCGCCGCAATGGGGCCGCTGGTTCCGCACCATCAGCGTCGACCCGCCGCAGGGCCAGACCGTGATGCTGGGCGACGGGCAGGACCCGCTTCTGGTGCTCAACCGTCAGGGCGAAGGCCGTGTCGCCATGCTGCTGTCGGATCAAGGCTGGCTGTGGGCGCGCGGTTTCGAAGGCGGCGGCCCACATGTGGCGCTTTACCGCCGCATCGCCCACTGGCTGATGAAGGAACCCGAGCTTGAGGAAGAGGCGCTGACGGCGCGCGCCAATGGCCGCACCCTGCAGATCACCCGCCAGACCATCGGCGACGATCCCGGTCAGGCCAGCGTGCGTTTCCCTTCCGGCAAGACGGAAAACATGGCCTTCACCAGCACGGAGCCTGGTCTTTACAGGATCGAGCGCCGCATGGACGAAACCGGGCTGTTCGAGATCAAAAACGGCGATTTCACCACCCTCGTCCATGTCGGCGCGGTGGATGCGCCGGAATTCAAGGCGATGATCTCGACCACCGAAACGCTGAAGCCGCTGGCCGATGCCACCAAGGGCAGCGTGCACCGTGTCGCCGACAATTCCGGCCGTATCGCGCTGCCCGATATATTGCCCGTGCGCGGAGATATCAGGGTTGCCGATGAGGATCGCATGCTGATACGCATGACCGACGAGACGGTGCTGAAAGGCGTCAACACCCTGCCGCTCTTTGCCGGTTTTGCCGGGCTTGCCGCCCTGCTGCTCGCCTTCTCCGCGCTGTGGTGGCGTGAGGGCCGGTAAGGGCGTTTCCAGCGAAGAGCTTAAGGCGCTTCAAGTCTCGGAACGGAAAACGGGAAACGGCCGCCGCCCGGCGGCCCGGGAAGATGAACATGAATTTCGTTTTGAGCGACGTCGCGGATGCAGAGGCCGAAAAGGCCATTCGCGATCCGCTGGTGGCCTATAATCTCGCCCGTTTCGGCGAAAGCGACAAACGCGAACTCAACATCACCATCCGCGATGACGACAATACCGTCACCGGCGGTCTGGTGGGCCACACCGCTCGCGGCTGGCTTTACGTGCAGCTTCTTTTCGTGCCGGAGGCCATGCGCGGTCAGGGCACAGGCCCGAAGCTGCTTGCCATGGCGGAGGAAGAAGCCAGAAAACGCGGCTGCATGGGCGCCTATATCGACACGATGAACCCGGATGCCCTGAGAACCTATGAGCGCTACGGTTTCACGAAGATAGGCTCGCTTGGCCCCCTTTCCAGCGGCCAGTCGATCACCTGGCTGGAGAAGCGGTTCTAGGCCGCAATCCCCGATACCCCACCGTCGACCGTTCGGCCCATGGCCTCACGGATTTGCTGGCGAAGCCATACGGCTCCGGCATCCGCGTCAGTTTGCAATGTCCAGACCATGGCGACGGGCGGGAAACTCAGCGTCACCGGCACCGGGCTTATTTCCAGCCCCAGCATTGGCGCATAACGCAGCGCGATGCGCGAGGACACGGTCGCCAGCACCGCCGAGGATCGCGCCGTTGCCAGCACCGAGAGGAAATCCGGCGCGGCCGCAACGACATCGATTTCCAAGCCGCTCAGTTCCAGCGCATCCTTGATGCAGCCATGCAGGCTGTCCGTCTGCGATATGACCGCGTGTTTCGCCTCCATATAGGCGTCCAGTCCGACGGGATTGGGCAGATCGAGCAAAGCCGGGTTGAAACAGCAGAGCACGCTGGAGGAATAAAGCGGCTCGCAATGGTGGCGCTGCTCTTTCGAGTAGGTGCATCCGACCGCCATGTCGATCACACCCGTATCCAGCATCGCGGTAATTTCCTGCTCCTGCCCGCTGCGGGCCAGAATGCGAATACCGGGCGCGATCTCCCGCAGTCGCGCCGTCAGATCCGGCAAAAGCAACAGCTCCACCTCGCTCGACATGCCCAGCCGGAATGTGCGGCGCTCCGTCGCCGGATCGAACACATCCGCCGTCAAAACCGCCGCCTGCGCCTGCCTGAGCGCCTGCCGCACCGGGCCGGCCAGATGGAGCGCCCGCGCCGTCGGCTTCATCTCCTGCCCCACGCGGATGAAAAGCTCATCCTGAAACAGGGTCCGCAAAGTCGAGATATTATGGCTCATGGCCGGCTGCTGGATTTTCAGCCGCCGCGCAGCACGCGTCACGTTCATTTCCTCCATCATCGCATCGAAAGCGATGAGAAGATTGAGGTCGAAGGAACGGAGATTGAAATGATCGATAGTTTGCATAAGTCACATCGATTTGATTGCTGACGTCCCTACACTTAGCTGGAGTGCGGAAAGTTTCAAGACGTTCCCTAACTCAGGAGCCTTTAATGCCATCACGTCGCTCACTTCTCAAAGGCGCCGCCAGCGCCATCTTTGCAGCCCCTTTCATTGCGCCCTCCCTCGCCTTTGCCAAAGCGCCGCTCGCTGCCACACAGGCAACCGGCTTCTACAGGCTGATGGTCGGCAAGGTGGAAGTCACCGCGCTGTCGGATGGCGTCGTCGCGCTGCCGCTTGCAAAACTTTACAGCAACACGACACCGGAACACGCATCCAAGGTTTTGCAGAAAGCCTTCCTGCCGGACGAGACGCCGACCTCCGTGAATGCGTTTCTGGTCAATACCGGCGACAGGCTGGTGCTGATCGATGCCGGCACCGGCACCTATCTTGGCGCGAGCCTTGGCAAGCTTGTCGCCAATATCGAAGCTTCGGGCTACAAGGCCAGTGAGATTGACGACGTCATCCTCACACACATCCACACCGACCATTCCGGCGGACTGTCGGCGAATGGCAAACGCGTTTTTGCCAACGCGACCCTGCACGTCAACAAGCGCGAAGCCGCTTTCTGGCTGGATGAGGCAAAGGCGAAGGCAGCGCCCGAAGCGATGAAAAAATATTATGCCGAAGCGAGAGAGAGCATCCAGCCCTATATCGATGCCGGCAAATTTGAGAGCTTTACCGACAACGCCGCGCCGGTTCCCGGTCTTGGGTCGATCCTCTATGCCGGCCACACACCAGGCCACAGCGCCGTCGTTCTGGAAAGCGAAGGCCAGAAAATCGTCTTCTGGGGCGATATCACCCATGGCGATATCCTCCAGTTCGATGAGCCTGACGTGGCAATCGAATTCGACGTCGACCAGAAGGCCGCCGTCGTGGCGCGTGATTTGGCATTCAAACAGGCGGTAGAGGGCAAATATCTGGTGGCCGGCGCGCATATCGCCTTCCCCGGCATCGGCCATGTGCGCACCGACAGCACCAATTACGATTGGCTGCCGGTCAACTACACGGCGCTGTAAGGTGCAAAACAGTGCGGCCTGATCCTCAACGGGTCAGGCCATTGCGCGGAAACGACGCGTCAGGTCAGCGCCACCTGCCGGGTTTCCGCATTGATCATCGTCGCCGCAATGGCGGCAAGAACCAGCAGCCCGGCAAAAATGCCGATTGCGACGCCAAAACCCTGCGCAATCGCATAACCGAGAAGAGACGGCGCTAGCAGGCCGCCAAGCCGTGCCATGGCGCCCGCTGCTCCCATGCCGGTTGCGCGCGATTCGGTCGGATAAAGCTCCGGCGTAAAGGCATAGAGCGCGCCCCAAGTGCCGAGAAGGGCAAAACTCATTATCAGCAGTGAAGCCGCAATCATGACGCCCCCGGCCGCGAGCGTGAACAGCAGGCAACCGAGCGCAGACAGCAGGCAGAAGCCGATCAGCGTCGGCTTGCGGCCCCATTTTTCAACGCCATAGGCGGCAAGCGCATAACCCGGGATCTGCGCCAATGCCACCAGCACCAGAAACCCGTAACCGCGCACGAAACCGAACCCGTCTCCGGCCAGTTTCGCCGGCATCCAGGTGAAGACGCCGTAATAGGAAACGGAAACGAGGAACCAGATGGCGAGGATCATGATGCTGCGCTGCCGGAGCGCCGGCGAAAATATCCCCTGCCCTTTGCCAACGTCAGGCTGGAAAAGCCCGGTCCCGGCATCGAGCGGCGGGCGCCCATTCGTCACCAGCATGCGGTTGACGACGGCCTTGGCCTCCTCCAACCGCCCGCTGCGCAGCAGGTAAAGCGGCGATTCCGGCACCAGAAAACGAAGGCCAAGGCCGAGAAGCGCCGGAAAAGCCGTCACCGCGAATATATACCGCCACGAATCTGCGACGCCGGCAAGGCTGGCGCCCCAGGCCGCCAGCGCCACGATCAGCGTGCCGACAGCCCAGAAACCCTCCAGAAAGACCAGCCAGCGGCCGCGATTCTTGGCGGGCAGGAATTCGGCCATCATCGCATAATCCACCGGCAGCGTGCCGCCCACGGCAGCACCGGTGAGAAAGCGCAGAACGAGCAGAATAGTGAAATCAGGCGCGAATACCGAAAGCACACCGAACAGCGCATCGCAGGCCACGGTGACGATCAGCACGCGGCGACGCCCGTAACGATCCGCCAGCCGCCCGAAACCGGCAGCACCCAGCAGCATGCCGAAAAAGAACGCCGTGCCAGTCTGCAACGCCTGCGGCACCGTCAGCCCGAAGGTTGCGGCAATCGAGGCGGCGGTGAAGCCAACCGCAAGAACCTGCATGGCATCCGCCGCCCAGACAAGGCCAAATATGCCCATCAGACGCCGTTGATAGGCGCCTGCGCCCGCGCGCTCCAGCGCATCATTCATGGTGATTGCCGTCATGTCCGCCCCCTTGCAGAAATCGACTTTCCCTAGCTATCGCATGGGGGAAGGAAACGGAATTGAATTCTGTGGAGGGAGACGCGCTGTTTCGAGACAGACTACCGGACGATAGATTTTACCACACGAGGATTGGCACGGCAGTCTCGATGGTTCCCGTAATTCGCAACATCCCTTCCGTCACCCCGGATTAGATCCGGGGTCCAGCCAGCCCAAGTCCTTGGGCTGAAAAAAGATTCTTTCGCCGCGCCGACGCGCGTCGGCTGGATTCCGGCTCAAGGCCGGAATGACGGAAGGGATAGTCTCATGGTGAGAAGAAAAATCTTCACCCGTAAACCCTGAGCGGCTCCTCAAAACCCTCATCTTCCGCCGTGGCGGCCGGCATCACGGCCTCGCATTTGCGCCAGCCGATCTTGCCCTTCAGCCGCTGGTGCACGTCGTCGCCAATCGGCACGACGAGCACGCGGTTCGGGTCCACCGGGCCGGGAAAATCGAGCGCCGCATAAGCGACCTTCTCGAAACCGAGCGGCATGTAATAGGGCGGATCGCCGATCAGGATCACCGCTTCGGAGCCCTTTCGCCGGGCGGCGGCAATGGCGATCCGGACGAGTTCCCGGCCGATGCCCTTGTTCTTGTGCGAGGGCCGAACCGCAAGGGGCCCGAGCATATGGCCCTTCACCCCGCCCGCCAGAACCGGCGTCATGCGCACCGAGGCAATGGTTTCGCCATCATCGGCGCAGACGAAGGACAGCGACCGGTCATGCGGCCCCTGCTCACGAATGCGCGCTGCGGCACGGGTATGCCTGCCGGGACCGAATGCTTCTTCGTTGATGACGTCGATGATGTCGTCGTGCGACGCGTCCTCGGTGAGGTAGACAAGATCGTGCTTGGACATGAAGAGACCGAAACTTCCAGAATGCGGATGCGACAATAGATGACGGCTGCGCCGGTAAGGGCGTTCAGGAGCGTCAGCGTCGTCGGAGCATCCGTGGTTCGATCATAGTCAGCAATTTCCTCAGATTTGTGAAAATTGCAGTTATCAGGAAAATTCTCACCCGTCCAGAACAAATCTCTGCGCTATCCCATTCAGTTTCCACAGGACCGGAAACGCATTGTTCAACGCCTTGCGGGTTCGCGGAAGAGTGCAGAACGGTTAGGATCGCTCAAAAGGAAACAATTAAGGAGATCGTCATGGGCATGCTGGTGGAAGGCGTATGGAAAGACGTCTGGTATGACACCAAGGAAACCAAGGGGCACTTCAAGCGTAGCGCCTCGCAATTCCGCAACTGGATCACAGCGGATGGCGCACCCGGCCCTTCCGGAGAAGGCGGGTTCGAGGCCGAGAAGGACCGTTACCACCTCTATGTCTCCTTCGCCTGCCCCTGGGCGCACCGCACCCTGATTTTCCGCAAGCTCAAAAAGCTGGAAGACCTGATTTCCGTCTCCGTCGTCGATCCGCTGATGCTGGAAAACGGCTGGGAATTCAAGCCTGAGGGCGAGCGCACGCCGGGCGCGACCGAGGATCGCCTCTTCGGCTCCTCCGCACTCTGGCAGGTCTACACAAAGGCGGACCCCAAATATTCGGGGCGCGTCACCGTGCCGGTGCTCTGGGACAAAAAGCGCGGCACCATCGTCTCCAATGAATCGGCGGAAATCATCCGCATGTTCAATTCCGCCTTCAACGATCTCACCGGCTCGCAGGCCGATTATTATCCCGAAGCGCTACGCAGCGAGATCGACGCACTGAACGACGTGATCTACGACACAGTCAATAACGGCGTCTACAAGGCCGGCTTCGCCACCACTCAGGATGCCTATCAGCAGAATGCCGTAAAAGTGTTCGAAACGCTGGATATGCTGGAGGATCGCCTGAAGGACCGGCGTTTCCTGTTCGGTGCGGAACAGACGGAAGCGGACTGGCGCCTGTTCACGACGATGGTGCGGTTTGACCCCGTCTATGTCGGCCATTTCAAATGCAATATCCGCCGCATCCACGACTATCCGCACCTGACGGATTACCTGCGCGATCTTTACCAGACGCCGGGCGTGCCGGAGACGGTGGATATGCGCCACATCAAGGAGCATTATTACCGCAGCCACCGCACCATCAACCCGACCGGCATCGTGCCCGTCGGCCCGGAACTGGACCTGACCATGGCCCATGGCCGCGAGGCGCTCTCCTGACGGAGAGCCGCCGCCGCTACCAGTGATCGGCGATCGCCGCTTCGCCGGCAAGCTCGGCGAGGCGGCGACGGGTGGCGGCCGTCACCCCTTCCGGCAGCTCCGACAGGTCGAAAAAGCCGCTTTCGGCAATTTCATGATCCGGCTTTTTCGGTTTGGTCTGGGTGACGTCAAGCCGGTAGAGCGCAACATGATCGCGATTGCTGCCTTCCAGATTGAGATAGACATGGAAAAGCTCCGGCCTGGAAGCTGCTTCGAGATTGCCTTCCTCGCGGATTTCCTTGTGCAGCGCCACGAGCAGCGTTTCACCACGTTCCACCCCGCCGCCCGGCAGATACCAGCCCGGCAGATAGGTGTGCCGCACCAGAAAAATTCTGCCCTTTTCATCGAAACAGGCCGCACGCACGCCAAGGGTGGCGCCGCGCGTGAACAGAAAAACGAAATGCAGAAAACGGATGAAGACACGCATATGGAACGGACGGGCCTGCCGCCCGGTTGTTTCGTCATTCACCCTTGTTTCTCCCCGCCTGCCGGCTTTCATTGGACGCGCGGCATATCATAGGTTATCTCTGCCGCCATGTTCAAACTTGCGCATATTTCAGACGTCCATTTGGGGCCACTGCCAAAACTCACTTTCCGCGAACTTGCATCCAAGCGTATCACCGGTTTTGTCAACTGGCACCGCAACCGCCGCAAGCATCTCTTCACCGATACGCTGGAAAAACTGCTCGACGATCTGGAGACAAAGTCACCGGACCATCTGGCTATTACCGGCGATCTCGTCAATCTTGCGACCGGGATTGAAATCCGCGCCGCCGCCGACTGGCTGGAGGAGGTGGGCGATCCCGAAAAAACCTCCGTCGTTCCCGGCAATCACGACGCCTATGTTTCCGGCGCGCACGACAAGGCCATGCAGGCCTGGTATCCCTATGTTCGTGGCGATGGCGATCCGCCGGAATGGGACGACGACCGCAAGATTTTCCCCTATATGCGCGTGCGCGGTCCCGTCGCACTCATTGGCTGCTCCACCTCGATTGCGACACCGCCCTTTTCGGCAACCGGTTATTTCGGCAACCGGCAGGCCCGCGCCACGGCGGAGCTCTTGAAAAAAGCCGGTGAACAGGGGCTGTTCCGGGTGGTGATGATCCATCACCCGCCGATTCGGGGCGCTTCCCCCACCCACAAGCGCATGATCGGCATCCGCCGTTTCGCAGCGGCGCTGGGCGTCGGCGGCGCGGAACTCGTGCTGCATGGCCATACCCATCTCAACACGGTCTACTGGCTGAATACGCATCATGGGGAAGACCACATCCCGGTCGTCGGCATTTCCTCCGCCAGCCAGGGACCCGGCGGTGAAAAACCGCGCGCGGCCTATAATCTCTTCCATATCTCCGGTGGCCCCGGCACATGGAACGTCGCCTGTGAGCGTCACAGCCTCAATGAGACGGGTACGGGCGTGGCGCTGGAGGATGTGCGGGTGTTTTATGAAAACGGGCGGCCGCTGGGGTTTTCATTGCGGGTGGAATAGCGTTCGCTACCGTGAGGTTGGAGCGTGTGGCTTCACCCCCCTCTGCCCTGCCGGGCATCTCCCCCTCAAGGGGGGAGATCGACTCGTGGTTAGGTCTCGCCCATCTCAACGTTTGCGAATGAAGTGGCGGTAGCGCCTCCTGCTGATCTCCCCCCTTGAGGGGGAGATGTCCGGCAGGACAGAGGGGGGTGCCCTGCCCCACCCTCAAGGCCCACTTACCTCGCCCGCTCTTCCAGCACCCGATTGGCCGCCGAAACAATCGCCTCCAGCGACGCCGCTACGATATTCGTATTGACGCCTGCCCCGAACAGCTTACCGCCCGGATGCTCCATCTCGACATAAGCGATGGCCGAAGCGTTCGAGCCATGCTGCAGCGAATGCTCGGAATAATCATTTACCGACAGGTCAATGCCGAGATAAACCGACAGCGCATTGATGAACCCGTCGATCGGGCCGGTGCCCTTGCCCTCGATGCGCTTCACCTCGCCATTATCGGTGATTTCGGCAGCAACGATGCGCACGCCCTTGAAATCGCCGGCCGGATAGGTGTGGTGATCGACGAATTTGATGCGCGCATTCGGCTGCGTCACGTAACGCTCGATAAAGCGCTCGTAGATGCGCTTGGCCGGCAGTTCGACACCCTCTTCATCGGTGATGCGCTGAATATCCTCGCGGAATTCCACCTGCAGGTTGCGCGGCAGGTTGATGCCGTAATCCTGCTGGAGAATATAGGCGATGCCGCCCTTGCCGGATTGCGAGTTGATGCGGATGATCGCCTCATAGGAGCGGCCTACATCCTTCGGATCGATCGGCAGATAGGGCACTTCCCAGACCGGATGGTTGGCGACCTTGATCGCCTTCATGCCCTTGTTGATCGCATCCTGATGCGAGCCGGAAAAGGCGGTGTAAACCAGCTCGCCGACATAGGGGTGGCGCTCAGGGATCGTCATCTCGTTGGAATATTCATAGACCGCCTTGATGCGCTCGATATCGCGGCAATCCAGCTCCGGATCGACACCCTGCGTATACATGTTCAGCGCCAGCGTCACGACATCGACGTTACCCGTGCGTTCGCCATTGCCGAACAGCGTTCCTTCGACACGGTCCGCACCGGCCATCAGGCCCAGCTCGGTCGCGGCGATTCCGGTGCCACGGTCATTATGCGGATGCAGGGAGATGATGACGTTTTCGCGATTGTCGATATTGCGGCACATCCATTCGATCTGGTCGGCATAGATGTTCGGCGTCGCCATTTCCACCGTCGAGGGCAGGTTCAGGATCAGCTTGTTGTCGGCCGTCGGCTTCACCACCTCGACCACGGCGTTGCAGATTTCCAGCGCCACTTCCAGCTCGGTGCCGGTAAAGCTCTCGGGCGAATATTCGAAGCGGTAACCGCCGCCAGCCTTCGCCGCCATATCGGTGATCATCTTGGCTGCATCGACGGCAATCTGCTTGATGCCGTGCACATCCTTGCCGAACACCACGCGGCGCTGCAATTCCGAAGTGGAATTGTAGAAGTGGATGATCGGCTTGTTGGCGCCCTCCAGCGCCTCGAAGGTGCGGGTGATCAGCTCCGGGCGGCATTGCACCAGCACCTGCAGGGAGACATCGTCAGGCACATTGCCCTCTTCCACGCACCAGCGGGCGAAATCGAAATCCGTCTGCGAGGCGGAAGGAAAACCGATCTCGATTTCCTTGAAGCCCATTTCCAAGAGCAGCTTGAACATGCGGGCCTTGCGGTCGTGACCCATAGGGTTGACCAGCGACTGGTTGCCGTCGCGCAGGTCCACCGAACACCAGATAGGGGCCTTATCGATGGTCTTGCCCGGCCATTTACGGTCGGGGATATTGATGGTGGGATAAGGGCGATACTTCACGCTCGCGTCAGCCATGCCCTTGGAAATATTGGTGATCTTGCCGTCCATTTCGCTTCCTCCATGCGCGGTCCGCGGGCGTCTTTCGCCATCGGCGGATGCGCGGCCCTTCAGGGCCTAAATCCAGTATAAAATGAGATTTCGAGATGAGGAGCGTTAGCGCCAGCGGGCTTTCGGCCGCCGGGCGCTCCTCACTGGACCCGGCAACCGCGTGTAAGGTCGAGGCTAAGAAGCGAGAGTGCACCGCACGGCGAGGCCTTCGCAGAAATCTGCGCGCTCATGCCAAAAATGGTTGCGATGCTGTTGCTCATGGCGATGTGTATAAACAGCGGCTGGCGGTCTGACAAGTGATCTTGTGCCGTGCGCCGGTTATTTTCCCTGCCTGCCGCTCTCCAGCCTTTCGGCAATCCATTCGGCCATCAGGGATTGTCGTGTCCTGCCAAGGCGCACCGCTTCCGCATCTACTTTCCGCAAAAGCTTTTCAGGCAGATCGATATCGACATGCACCATTTCCAGTCCCGGACGGCTTGCCTTGGACCAGTCGAGATAATCGTCGATGTCTTCGCCATCGTCGAATTTCCTGTCAAATTCTTCAGCGCTGATCGTCTTCATAACGCTGCCTTTCCTTGTCTCTGGAACGCCTGACGGAGATGATACGCAACCGGTCATTTCTGTAAGTGTAAATGGCGCTCCAGCACTTTCCGCGTAATTGGGCGACCATAATATACCGCTCTTCCGACGTGGTTTCGAGAGGAACGACGAGTCTTTTCTCGTCCAGCCAAAGCGCTCTTGCCTCGACGAAATCTATTCCGTGTTTGTCTTTGTTACTTTCACTTTTGGCAGGATCGAATTCGAAATCCATAAATAGTATTTCTTTAAAACAATAAGCTCCCTATCTAACCACGCTTCACCATTCGCTGCAACGCCATCATCAGCCCGCCGCCGATCAAGCCCCAGAAGGCCCCGGAAATGCCGCCAAAGGAAAGGCCGGAGGCCGTGATGAGGAAAGTGATGGCCGCCGCCTCGCGGGTTTCCGGCTCCCTGAAGGCTGCGACAGCGGAGCCGGAAAAGGCGCCGACCAGTGCCAGCCCCGCCACCGCCTGAATGAGGATGGGCGGCGCCAGCGCCACGAAGGCGGTGACCACGCCCGCCAAAAGGCCAAAAATAATATAGCCGACACCGCCGATGATCGCCGCCCAGTAACGCCGCTTTGGATCGGGATGGGCGTCCTCGCCAGCACACATGGCAGCCGTAATCGCCGCAAGATTGACGGCATGGCCGCCAAAAGGTGCGGAAAGCAGCGAGAAAAAGCCGGTCGAGGCGAAAAGCGGTCCGGGCTGCGGATCGTAATGATTGACCTTCAGCACCGCGATGCCGGGAATATTCTGCGAGGCCATGGTGACGATGAAGAGCGGCAGCGCGATGGAGACAACCGCGTGGAGACTGAAGACGGGCGTTACCCACTCCATCGGCGGTGTCAGCGATTGCGCTACGCTGTCCAGCGCACCCGCCGGAATTTCGACGCCAAAAATCATCACCAGCACGAAGGCGGCAAGGGCGGCGGGCACGGCGAACAGCCGTTTGAATGCTCCCACCACGATCCAGGCGAGGATGATGGGCAATCCCAGCGCCGGGTTGAAGCCGATGGCCTTGATGGGCGCAAAACACAGGCCGATGATGACGCCAGAGAGCATGGCATTGGCAAGGGGCGCTGGAATGGAGGCGACCGCCTTTCCCAGGGGCCGGAACAGGCCGGCGATGATAATCAGGATGGCGCAGATGATGAACCCGCCGACGGCCGCCGGAAAGCCGCCCTCAATGACGCCGGTGGTCGCAAGCAGCGCCGCACCCGGTGTCGACCAGGCGATGCTGATGGGTAGCCGCGTGGCGGCGGAGAGAATAATGGCGCAAAGCCCCATCGCCACCGAAAGCGCCATCAGCCCCGACGCCGCCTCGAAATCCGTCGCGCCGACAGCTTTCAGGCCCTGCAGCACGACGGCGAAGGAGCTGGCGAAACCGACAAAGGCGGTGAGGCAGCCCATGAACAGGCTCTGAACGGAAAAATCTTTCAGCATGAAGCACTCTGCGGCCTGCTGTCTGTCGCAAACAACCGCAGCGGTCCGCATTGGCGACAGGCAGAAACAAAACTGAAGCGTGACGCGCGAATCCGGGGATGGCGACACGCTTTGGATGAAGCGTGATTATATTCAGGATCAAAAAAGACGCCGCTTGGCAAGATGAGCCGCCAGACTTCAGGTACGGCAGCATGGAAAACGTCATCAAAGTTTAGCGGCACGGCGCTAATCCTCGCTGCACCACAACCGGTCATCCGCCACAAGAGGGACCCTCGCCATGCTCCGCATCGTCACCACCGTCGCCTGCTGTTTTGCGGCTTTGCCCGCCGCGGCCCAGACCCCGCCGCCGCCGGCCTTTCTCGGCCAGATCGTCGTTCCATCAGGCCTCTCCATCGATGGCGTCACCTTCGGCGGCATTTCCGATCTCGCCTTTGACAGCGAAACCGGGCGTTATCTCGCAATTTCCGATGACCGCGTGGAAAAAGGACCGGCCCGTTATTACGAGCTGGAGCTGACTGTCGCGGAAGGCGCCGCCACGCTCAACATCGCCGCCACGCGCGAATTGAAGGACGAGACCGGCGCTGCTTTTGCGCCGAAGGGCATCGATGCGGAAGGCATCGCGCTCGACCGCAAGGGCGGCAAGCTCTACTGGTCCTCCGAACGCGACCTGAAGAACCAGCCGGCGCTCTACGTCTCGGGCCTCGACGGCAGCAATGTGAAGCGGCTGGAACTGCCAAACGCCTATCTCGTCGATGACGCCAAGACCAGGGGCGTACAGAACAACCTCGCTCTCGAAGGCCTGACGCTGATGCCCGGCCGGCTGATCGCCGCCACCGAAAATGCGCTCACCCAGGACGGCCCCAAGGCGACCCCGCAGGCGGGCAGCCCGGCCCGCATCCTCGTCATCGACACAGCGACGCTGAAACCGGTCGCCGAGCACGTCTATGTAACCGAGCCTATCTCTAAGACGCCGACAGCCGCCGAGCCGAAATATAACGACAACGGCCTTTCCGCCATCGCGGCCCTGCCGGATGGCCGTTTCGTCGCTGTCGAGCGCAATTTCGCTTCCGGCGTCGGCAATCACATCCGCTTCTTCATCGCCGACATGTCCCGCGCCGACAATATTCTCGGCAAGGACAAGATCGATCCCGCATCCGTGGCCGCCGTATCCAAATCGGCCTGGTTCGAAATCAACGAAGGCGATTTCGGCCTCGATATCGACAATATCGAAAGCTTCGCTTTCGGCCCGGTGGTGGATGGCAAGCAGCTCTTCGTCATCGCTTCCGATGACAATTTCAACACCGGCAAGCAGTTCACCCAGTTTGCAGCTTTCGCAATTCCCGCCAATCTGGGTCAGTGAAATCCACATGAAGCAGAATGCCGGTTCTGGACCATGTCCGGGCCGGCATCGGCAATCATGCCTTCACCAGCGGAGCAGACGTGAACCGGCAAAAGCGCCGATGATGCCGGTCAACAGGATGCCCAGCGAATACCAGATCAACACGAAAGCCATGCCGTTTTCGGTGCAGAACCACGAATAAACCCATGCCCCGGCCGCACCTGCTGCGATGCCCGAGGCAAAACCCGCAAGCCTGGGATCAGCGGGAGCCGAACGCCTGAGAACCGAGAAATTCGCGATAAACAGCGGCAGCGCGAAAGCAACGATCAAAAACGGGCAATGCAGCGCCGACGATCCGAGAATGAGGGTCCTGTAGGTGCCGGGCACGGCAAATCCAAGCTGGACGAGCGCGATGACCGCCATGGCCACGAAAATCACCGCAAGCCACGCAAACAGGCCACCCCTGTCGCCGTCCGGCCGCGCAAGACGCATGACGGCGAAAAATGCGGTCACGGCCAGCAGGACATTATAGGCGGATTTGACCCAGAAACCCGGTTCGGTCATGGCGTCATTCATATCGCTGCGCAGCCCCAGAATGACGACCATCAGCAGCAGCGAAACGCCGAGCGCGGGCAAGGCGGCGAGCGCCAGCCTCCGCTCCAGCGCAAAAGCTCGTACGGGTTTCAGATCGCCCGCCAGTTGGTCGATGATGTCTTCCGTCTTCCTCACGTGTCCCCCCGCAACTTTGCCGCCAGGACTTTCAGCGTTCTGTGAATACCGACCCTCGCCGCAAGCTCGGTCTGGCCGGATTTTTGCGCCGCTTCGGCAATTGAGTGACCTTCGAGCTTCACCCTTCGAATGAGATCCCGCTGCCGTTCCGGTAACTCATCAAGCAGCCGCTCCACATCCATGCGGGCCGTGACCGCATCGACGGACGGTTCCGCCTCCAGCGTTTCATCGAGTTCCACTTCCGCCAGCACGCGCGCACCCCGGCCCCGATAGTGATCAATGAGCTTGTAGCGCGCTATCGAAAAGAACCAGGCCGTAAAGGGTCGCGCACGGTCATAGGTCTCCCGCTTGGCGTGAAGCGAAAACAGGGTTTCCTGCACAAGATCTTCGACATCGCCTCTGGCAGCTGCTCCCATGCGCCGGCCGTAATAGGCGATCAGCAGCCGTCTCAGGGCATGAAGCAAATGCCTGTAGGCGCCTTCGTCCCCATCGAGGGAACGCAGCATCAGCATTTTCAGTGTTTCTTCCGAAGGGCTGCCTGTCATCGTCACTATCGGGTTATTCGCAATCGGCAGGATAGTGTTACATAGTGGCTTTAAAAAAATCTCGCCCGAACTTGTCGTCACAAGCGCGTGAAGATGTAACGGCCGGCCGTTCCCGGCCGAATGGACAATCGTGAGCCCCGGCACGATGCCGGCGGACATTCAACGACGTCCAGAGGAGACCCTTCATGACCCGCATTTTCACCGCCATTGCCGCCGCTTCCCTTCTGTCCGCTCTTTCCTTCGCAGGCATCGCCCATGCCGACAGCATGAAAACCGATACGATGAAGAAGGATACCATGCATAACGACACCATGAAGACGGAGACGATGAAAAAGGATGGCATGTCCATGACCGGCAAGAAGGCCAGCAACAAGGACTGCATGCACAAGGCCGGCATGGAAATGGACAAGATGAAAAAGGCCGACATGATGAAGGCCTGCGACATGATGAAATAACACCGGCCTGAAAGGAAAAAGCCCGCACCGGTTTTCACCGATACGGGCTTTCTCAACTGAAAAATCGAAAACTCAGAGTTCCGACTGGCTTTCGACGATCTTGCCGACGAGGCCGTAGTCCTTGGCCTCTTCCGCACCGAGCCAGTAATCGCGATCGATATCCTTGGCGATCTTTTCTTCGCTCTGGCCGGTGGCCTTGGAGAAGATCTTGATCAGGCGCTGGTTCATCTTGATGATTTCGCGGGCCTGGATTTCGATGTCGGACGCCATGCCGCGCGTACCGCCGGAGGGTTGGTGCAGCAGGAAGCGGGTGTTCGGCAGGCAGAGGCGACGTTCCTTCGGCACCGAAACGTAAATCAGCGCGCCGGCGGAAGCGACCCAGCCCGTGCCGATGATATAGACCTTCGGCTTGATGAACTTGATCATGTCATGGATGGAATCACCCGATTCGACATGGCCGCCCGGCGAATTGACGTAAACGCGAATGTCGTCGTCGCTGGCGGCGGCGAGAGCCACGAGCTGCGTGCAGACCTTCTGCGCCAGTTCCTGCGTGATGCCACCATAGATGAAGATCGAACGCGACTTGAAAAGATTCGCTTCCGTTTCCTTGCCGATCGGCAGTTCCTTGCTCTTGTCGTCTTCGTCTTCGTTCATCAACGGCTCTCTCCAGCAAAATTCGTGCATGCCCTTCGGACATAGTGCGACTTGTTACGTAAGGCAATGAGAGAAAAAGGCAAGGTTTGCCCGCCAACAATAAACAGCACCCCCGGCAGATGACGCATGGACAGCCTGTCTGCCTTCGCGATATCTTTGACGCCTCATTGCAGCGCCGCCTGCTGCGGGAAGCCCCAAGATTCCGTTGCGGACGGCCATAATTTCAAGAGGGAACCATGCTGAAAAGACTAAGCCTCACTGCCGCCGCACTGGGCGTTACCGCCCTGCCCGCTTTCGCGCATTTGAACCCGGAAGAACACGGCTCCTTCATGGCCGGTGTCTCCCACCCGTTCTTCGGTGCGGATCACATTCTGGCGATGGTGGCCGTCGGCATCTGGGCCTCGCAGATCGCCGTGGCGCAGGGCGACCGCAAGGCGCTGTGGATCGTGCCTTCCGCCTTCGTCGGAACCATGGCCGCCGGCTTCCTGATGGCTGTTTATGGCATCGGGCTTCCCTTCGTCGAACCGGCCATTCTCGCCTCCGTCATCGGTCTCGGCCTGCTCGTTGCCATGGCGGCAAGGCTTCCGACGGCAGCGGCGGCGGCCGTTGTCGGTGCTTTCGCGCTTTTCCACGGCCACGCCCATGGCGGTGAACTCGGCAGCGCCGGCGCGCTTCAATTCGGCATCGGCTTCATGATCGCCACCGCCATCCTGCATGCGGCCGGCATCGCGCTCGGCCTCGGCATTGCCCGTTTCGGCTCGGTCGCAAGCCGCACGGTCGGCGCGTTGACGGCGATTGCGGGTCTCTCGCTCGCCTTCGGCGGTTGACGATCATTACCGAAATTTAAAATTCGGGCTGCTTTGAAAAGCCGGAATTGAGGCCTACCTCCTTATCGTGGATTTTCGCTTCACGGTAAGGAGGCATCATATGTCACCGGAAGAAAGCCAGCTTCTCAAGGCCCTGTTCGACAGGACCAGAACCGCATCCGCCACCCCGCGTGACCGCGAGGCGGAAACATTGATCGCAGACGCCGTGCGCGATCAGCCCGCAGCTCCTTATTATCTCGCCCAGGCGGTGATCGTTCAGGAAAAGGGTCTGGAGGCGGCAGCAGCCCATATCAAGCAGCTCGAAGACCGTATCCACGCGCTGGAAAGCGGCAATAGCGCCCCGCAGGCCGCAGCGCAGGGCGGCTTTCTGAGTTCCATCTTCGGAACCGGCCAGTCACAGCCGCCAGCGCCGACACCCGCCCCTGCCCCGCAAACCTCATGGCGCAACGATACCGCCGGCCAGACGGCGGGTCCCTGGGGATCGCCAGCCGGCCAGCAACCCGGCGGTCCCTGGAGCCAGCAGCCCGCCGCATTCGGGCGTTCTTCCGGCGGTGGTTTTTTGCAGGGGGCGCTCGGAACGGCCGCAGGTGTCGCCGGCGGCATGCTGCTCGCCAATTCGCTGAGCGGTATTTTCGGCAGCCACATGTCGTCGCTCGGCCTTGGCTCGCCCTTCGGCGGTGGCAATGCCGCGGGTAACGCGCCTGTCGAGGAAACCGTCATCAATAATTATTACGGCGACAACACCAGCCCCCAGAACAACGACGACGACGACATCCAGCAGGCCGATGACGACAGCGCCGACGACGCGGATTTCGATTCAGGCGACGACGGTTCGTTCGCCTGAACCTTTAATCTCGTAGAAGCCGGATCAGCCGCGACCGCGATAGGTGGGAACGCCCTGATCCGGCAGCCACACGCCCTCGGGCACCGGTCCGGTCTGCCAGAAGACGTCGATCGGAATGCCGCCGCGCGGATACCAGTAAGCGCCGATACGCAGCCATTTCGGCTGTAACAGGTCCACCAGCCGCCTGGCGATATAGACCGAGCAATCCTCGTGGAATGCACCGTGGTTGCGGAAGGATTGCAGGAACAGCTTCAGCGACTTGGATTCCACCAGAAAGTCGCCGGCGATATAGTCGATGACGATATGGGCGAAATCCGGCTGGCCGGTCATCGGGCAAAGCGAGGTGAATTCGGGTGCGGTGAAGCGCACCACGTAATCGGTGCCGGCATTGCCGTTCGGCACCTTTTCGAGAACGGCCTTTTCCGGGCTCTCTGGCGTATCGACCTTCGTGCCCAGCTGCGACAGGCCGGAAACATCCGTCACGGACATGGAAAACTCCTGTTTTTCAAACAATCACTTTGACGCCATGCGCCTTTTCGCCTTCCGGCTCGACGTGAATGGCAAGGCTGGCGCCCGGTATGACGTCCCTTATGGCATCTTCAAGGCGGTCGCAAATATCATGCGCCTCGCGCACCGTCATGACAGCAGGGACCACGACGTGAAAATCGATGAAGGCGGCCGAGCCGGCCCGGCGTGTCCTCAGATCATGGACGCCAATGACGCCGCCGCAATGTTCGGCGATGGCCTTCTTGATCGCCTCGTCCTCTTCCGGCTCCACGGCCCGGTCCATCAGCCCGCCAAGCGAATGCAGAATGACCTTGGATCCCTGGAACAGGATGTTGATGGCCACCAGAATGGCGAGCAGCGGATCGAGAATGGCATAACCCGTCAGCAGCGCCAGAACGAGGCCGACGAGAACGCCTGCCGAGGTCACGACATCGGACATGATGTGATGGCCGTCGGCGGCCAGTGCCGGTGAGGCGTGTCTTTTGCCGACACGAATCAGGATCGTCGCCCATATGGCGTTGATGACACCCGCCGCCGCATTGATGGCAAGACCAAGGGCCGGTGCTTCCGGCAGCCTCGGGTTGAAAAGACCGCCCCAGGCTTCCTGCACGATCAGAAGCGCGGCAACGACGATCAGCACGCCCTCCACGACGGCGGAAATATATTCCGCCTTGTGGTGGCCGAACTGGTGGTCGTCATCGGCGGGCTTCTGCGCATAACGAATGACAAAATAGGCGATGAAGGCCGCGACCACGTTGACGGTCGATTCCAGACCGTCCGATAAAAGCGCGACCGAGCCCGTGACCCACCAGGCCACGAGCTTGAGGCCCAGCACGCCGAAAGAAAGCGGAATGCTCCAGAATGCGAGCTTCCGGACCAGCGTATTGCCTTCACTGTTCATTTTTGCCCCCGTGCGGATGCGAACGAATTGCATGACCGATTGCCAAAACGCACGAACCGCGCGCACGGGGTCTCCGTGCGCGCGGTTCGCTATTTGCGCGTTCTATCGTTCAAACGGAGAACAAGGTCAAGGGCCTTGCGCTCAGGCCCAAAACATCACTCTCCGCTTTTCTGCTCACAGAAACGAATGCGGTTGCCGAACGGATCGGTCACTTCCATCACATCACCCCATGGCAGTTCTTCAACGCCCGGCTTCATGAAGCGATAGTCTTTCGCCGCCAGTTCCTGTTGATAGGCGTGAACGCCGTGCATGGTGGCGAAGATGTTGGAGCCCGGCGTCGCATCGCCGTGATGGCCGCTGAGATGAAGCCCCATTCCGGCCCGTGAAACCTGCATGTAAAGCGGGAAATTATCGCCGAAGCGATGTTCCCAGTCGACCTCGAAACCGAGAAAATCGACATAAAACTCCCGCGCCTTGGCCTCGTCGAAAATTCTGACGATCGGGAATATCCGCCCGAAGCCGATGTCTCCAACAGTCCGCTTCCCGGCATCGCCCATGCTGCCCCAACCCTTTTCCGGCCGTAAAACGATACCGGCCGCACAGGGTGCGGCCGGTAGGATCAGCTTATTCGGCTGCGACGATCTTGCCGTCCTGCCACTTGAACAGCGAGAAGGCCTGCGAGGTCAGGTCGCCGTTTTCGCCGTAGGTCACCTTGCCGATTGCGGTCGGGAAAGCGTCACCGCTTTTCAGGGCCGTGGCAACCGCTTCGGAATCCTTGGCGCTTCCAGCCTTCTCGATGCCGGCCTTCAGCACTTCCACGGCAGCGTAAGCATTGAGCGTGAAGGCTTCCGCCGGAATGTTAGCGGCCTTCAGCGCTTCGGCAGCGGCCTTGGAATCGTCGTTCTTCAGCGCGTCGGAAGCGTTAGTGAAGATCGTGCCTTCGCCAGCCTGCGAACCGATGTTCCAGAACTCGCTGTTCGACAGGCCGTCACCGCCGATGACGGCAGCCTTGGAACCGATATCCTTCAACTGGCGCACCAGAAGACCCGCTTCCGGATGGTAACCGCCGAAATAGACGATGTCGGCATTGTCGGACTTCAGACGGGCCGTCAGCGCACCGAGATCCTTTTCGCCAGGTGTCAGCGCATCGTAGAGAACTTCGGTCACGCCACCGGCATTCAGCGTGGTCTTGAAGGCGTCCGCCAGACCTTTGCCGTAAGCGCCCTTGTCGTGAATGATGGCGATCTTCTTGTCCTTGAGGTTGGCGAGAACATATTTCGCCGCAACCTCGGCCTGCTGGTCGTCACGACCGCAGGTGCGGAAAACGTTGGCAAGGCCCCGGTTGGTCAGGCCCGGCGCGGTCGCCGTCGGCGTTACCATCAGCACGCCGTTTTCGGCAAAGACATCCGATGCCGGAATGGCGACGCCGGACGTCACCGGACCGACGACGAAGTGGATGCCTTCGGCAACCAGCTGGTTGGCTGCGGAAACGCCCTGCTTCGGCTCACCGCCGTCATCGGCAAGCTTCAGCACGACCTGTTCGCCGAGGATGCCGCCCTTCTTGTTGATTTCATTGACTGCCGTCTGGGCGCCGTTCTTCACCTGGTCGCCATAGGCGGCGACAGGACCGGTGAGCGGCGCAATCAGGCCGATGACGATTTCGGCATGAGCAAGGGGTGCGAATGCGAAGGACGCTGCAAGCGTCACGCTGGTCAATGTCTTCAGTTTCATCCTGGTGTCTCCTTAAAGGGGGTCGCGGGACCCGGTGAGCGCCATGGGGCGCCGACCGAATGAAACTATCGGACGCCTCCCGGCGAAAACTCGTTCCATTTTTGAATTCCGAGCCTTCCACTCAACTCATACGGAAGGTTTGATGATTTATGCAAGTCACTTTGCTGGATTAGCTCTATTAGCGGTAAATCATTCGCCGGATCGGCTACGATTGCGCCGTGTGAATGGACGCATCGACCTTCCGTAAACGCTTGGCGTTTGGCCGCCGCTGGAGGATAATACGCCATGATCGCAGCAGATGAAGAATTTCTGACGGGCCTGCCCGTCTTCCGGCATTTTGAAGACGTGGCCGACCCGGCGCTTTATCGCGCCCTGCCGCCGGGATGGGGGCTGGCTATCGCCGATATCATCGATTCGACCTCGGCAATCGGCACCGGCCGCTACAAGGCCGTCAACATGGCGGGTGCGGCGGTCATATCGGGCGTATCGAACAGTCTCGGCCGTCACGACCTGCCCTTCGTTTTCGGCGGCGATGGCGCTGCCGTCGCGGTGCCGCCGCACGGGCTGTCTGTCGCACGCACCGCGCTTTCGAATGTACAGCGCTGGGTGAAAGACGATCTCGATCTTGCCATGCGCGTGGCGCTGGTTCCCGTCGAGGATATTCGTGAAAATGGCTTCGACATTCGTGTCGCGCGCTTTCAGGCGAGCGAGGACGTTTCCTACGCCATGTTTTCGGGCGGCGGCAACAGTTGGGCGGAAGCGCGAATGAAGGAGGGGCAATATGCCCTGCCGGCAGCCGAAAAGGGCGAACGCCCCGATCTCACCGGCCTTTCATGCCGCTGGAACCCCATTCCTGCCACCCATGGCAAGGTGGTGTCGATCATCGCCGTGCCGGGGCCGTCGCGGGACATGCCGGCATTTCGCCAACTGGTCGTCGATCTTGTCGATCTCGCCGAACAGGACGCAAGACACGGCCACCCCGTGCCGGAGGATGGGCCGAAACTCGGTTTCGTGCGCGAGGGTCTCGGCCTCGAAGCCCGTGCCGGCGCTGCCTATCGCGATGTCTGGGGCAAGACGCGCCGCTCGTTTCGCGTTCTCGGCGAGTCCCTGCTCGTCAATCTCTTGAGCGTGACGGGGCTCTCGTTCGGACCGTTCAATGCGATACGCTACCGGCGTTCGGTCGCGAGCAACACCGATTTCAGGAAATTCGACGACGGCCTGAAGATGACGGTGGATATCGACGCCGCACGGCTCGAAAAAATCCGCGCGCGGCTGGAACAGGGCCGCCTCTCGGGAAGCTGTTATTACGGCCTGCACGAACAGGATGCCGCATTGATGACCTGTATCGTTCCGTCTCCGCTTTCGCGAGACCATATGCATTTCGTGGATGGTGCCGACGGCGGATATGCGGCTGCGGCAAGCCGCCTCAAGCAGCAGATACAGCTTGCCGCGCCGGCCTGAAAAGCGCTCCAATACGCAGCCCCCGATTCTTGTGCCGGATGCGCCCGCAGCAAAGGCCAATGAAAAGAAAAACCGGCGTCGTACGCCGGTTTCAATCGAGTGATGCTGCCGGGCCTTAACAGGGCCGTGGGCTCATGCAGCGGTCTTGCTGCTCTTCTGCGCCTGGCAGTAAATTTCCTCGAGGGATGCGAGGATTTTTTTCACGGATTCGGAATTGCTGGAATAATAGATGGTCTGCGCATCCCGTCGTGTCTTCACCAGCCGCTGGGCACGCAATTTCGAAAGATGCTGCGAGAGAGCGGACTGGCTGAGACCAACCTGTGAAGCGAGAACACCGACCGGCACTTCCGTATCCACCAGCGTGCACAAGATCATCAGGCGCTTGGGATTCGCCATGGCTGAGAGCAAGTCTGCAGCGGCGATGCTATGTTCCGACAGAGATTGATTATCCATACGCTCAAGTCTCCTGATGACAGTCGAAAAAGACGGTCATGGTGGCTATTATAGGTGTTCCAAAAGGTGTTTTTATAATTCAGTCGATACGTTGTATATACCTAAATCTTGCTTATATCGTGTCCCCTTCAAAGACTATTCTTCACCGATTATTTACTTAAAATATTGTGACCAAATTATCAGCTTTTTGCCTGTTTTTTGTCAATTTGATGATAAACCCATGTATTAGCGGCAGTATTTATAAGCAATAAACGATAAAAAGTTGAGCACCTCAATCTTAACACCCGACGCCGGATTTTGGGGTGACAATCTATTACCACCTTAAATTTAGCAGCGAGCTAAAGAATCTAGATTAACTTTGCGCAATTTTCTCTAAGTTTGCAATATGATTTTTATTAGTAATTATTTTCATGCATAACTTGTGATATCAAAAATATTCTTTGCTACCGTGGGAAGGTATAACTTGCGCCGTAAAGATCTTCTGGAAACAGAAAAAGGGCCCTCCATGGAGGGCCCTTTCTTTTTCAGACAGGCGAATCACTATTTTTTGCGGTGACGCGTCAGCCCCGCGACAACTTCATCGGCGGAAATCGTGCCGACGATCGCACCGTTGTCGACGACGCCGATCGCGCCGGAATGTTTTGACAGCGCATCGAGAATATCGATGAGCGGCGATGACGGGCGGGCGGTGGCGGCGACTGTCATCTGCCCGTTGCGTTCGTCCACCCCACGCTTCATCACATCGGCGGCGGTCAGCATGGAGATCGGGTTCATGTTCTGCACGAAATCCGCGACATAGGGCGTGGCCGGCTGCTTGACGATCTGCTGCGGCGTTCCGCACTGGATGATGCGTCCGCCCTCCATCATGGCGATACGGTTGCCGATGCGGAAGGCCTCATCCAGATCGTGGCTGACGAAGAGGATAGTTTTCTTCAGCCGGCTCTGGAATTCCAGAAGCTCGTCCTGCAGGCGGCTTCTGATGAGAGGGTCGAGCGCCGAGAACGGCTCGTCCATCAACAGGATCGGCGCGCCGGTGGCAAAGGCTCTCGCCAGCCCCACACGCTGCTGCATGCCGCCGGAAAGCTCTCCTACCTTGCGGTCGGCCCAGGCGGAGAGATTGACCAGCTCCAGCTGCTCAGCCACCATGCGCTTGCGCTCGGCTTCCGGCACGCCGGAAAGCTCAAGCCCGAAGCCGACATTGTCGGCCACATTGCGCCAGGGCAGAAGGCCGAATTGCTGGAAGACCATGGAGACCGTGTGCATGCGCAGATCGCGCAGCGATTTCGCCGTCGAGCGATAGGGATCTACATAGCCGGACTTGGTCTTCACGCCGACATTGCCGCGCACCACGGGCGCAAGCCCGTTGACGGCCCTCAGCAGGGTCGACTTGCCCGAACCGGAAAGCCCCATGAGCACGAGTATCTCGCCCTCGCTGACCGAGAGCGAGGCATTGGCGACGCCGAGAACCAGTCCCGTTTCGGCATTGATCTCGTCACGCGTGCTGCCCTTGTCGATCAGCGGCAGCGCCGCATCGGGCCGGTCGCCGAAAACGATATCGACATTTCCGAAGATGATGGCGTCACTCATAGATCATCCTCCGCGCCGGGAAGGCGGAAAAGCCGGTCGAGAACGATCGCCAGTACGACGATGCACAGTCCCGCTTCGAAGCCCATGGCGATATTGACGGTATTGAGCGCGCGCACCACGGGTACGCCGAGGCCATTGGCGCCGACGAGGGCGGAAATGACCACCATCGACAGCGACAGCATGATCGTCTGGGTAAGGCCGGCCATGATCTGCGGCGCGGCGAAGGGAAGCTCCACCTTGCGCAATACTTGCGAAGGCGTGGCGCCAAAAGCGACGGCCGCCTCCACCAGCGCCGGCGGCGTCGAAACGATGCCGAGACGGGTGAGCCGCACCGGGGCCGGAATGGCGAAGATGACGGTGGCGATGAGCCCCGGAACCATGCCGAGACCGAACAGCACCAGCGCCGGGATCAGATAAACGAAGGTGGGGATGGTCTGCATCAGGTCCAGCACCGGGCGCATGCCGGCATAGATCCACTTGCGCCGCGCCGCCAATATGCCGAGCGGTATGCCGATGATCATGCACACGGCGCTGGCGGCGATGACGAGCGCCAGCGTTTCCGTCGTCGCCTTCCAGTAGCCCAGATTGATGATGAGCAGCAGGCCGAGCGCCGTGAAGACCGGCATGCCGACGGAGCGGCGCGTCCAGGCGGAAAGCGCCGTCAGGATCGCGACGATGACAAGCGGATGCGGCGCCTGCAGCACATAAAGCAGGGCGTTGATGACGCTTTGGAAAATGAAGGAAAGCCAATCGAAGAAAAAAGCGAGATTGCCGGTCAGCCAGTCAATGGCCTCCTTGGCATATCGGCCGACGGGCAGGCGGTTTTCAGGAGCGCTGAGCCATTCCACGGTAAGAAAAGACCTTTCGTGAACTAAAACAATTCCGGCAAAAGTGCAGAGCGGTTTTGCGTCCGGAATTGCGCAGACAACAAAGAAATAGAGCATCGTCATCCCGTTTCACCGGGATTGCTCCAATGCAGAAATGACGGCCGGCAGCGGAACTGCCGGACGCGGTGCTGGCGCATGACCTTCAATGTCTGAAAATTCACAGGCAAGGTCATGCATGGGCATCGTTATTTCCCGCTGATCCGGCCTGCCGCGCAGGCCGGATGCAGTCATGCATCGTCTTGCGGCTTAGAGGCCGAGAGCCTTCTTGGCGGCAGGCAGGGCGTCAGCGCTGCCGTCCTTGGTCTTGACGTTGGCGAGCCAGGGCTCGATCGCCGTCGGATTGGCCTTCAGCCAGGCGGTTGCAGCCGCCTCGCCCTCAAGGCCGTCATTCAGGATCTTGCCCATGATCTCGTTTTCCATGGGCAGGGAAAATTGCAGGTTCTTGAGGAAGGCGCCGACATTCGGGCACTCCTCGACGTAACCCTTGCGGACATTGGTATGGATCGTCGCGCCGCCGAGATTGGGGCCGAACACCTCGTCGCCGCCGGTCAGATAGGTCAGCTTGAAATTCGCATTCATGGGATGCGGTTCCCAGCCGAGGAAGACGATGGGCTCGCCGGATTTTTCGGCGCGGGCCACCTGGGAGAGCATACCCTGTTCGGACGACTCGACCACCTCGAATGACTTCAGACCGAAACTGTCCTTGGCCACCATGTCGAGAATCAGTCGGTTGCCGTCGTTGCCCGGCTCGATACCATAGATCTTGCCGCCGAGATCGGCGCTGTGGGCAGCGATGTCCTTGAAATCCTTGATGCCGAGTTCGGCGCCCTTGGCGTTGGTCGCCAGCGTGTATTTCGCGCCGGTCAGGTTTTCCCGCAGCGTTTCCACGGATTTGTCTTCGCGATAAGGCGCGATATCGCCTTCCATGGTCGGCATCCAGTTGCCGAGGAAGACGTCGATGTCCTTGTTTTTCAGGGATGTGTAGGTAACGGGTACGGAGAGAAGCTTGACGTCGGTTTCATAGCCAAGGCTTTTCAGAAGCACTGTGGCGGTCGCCGTCGTGGCGGTGATGTCGGTCCAGCCCACATCGGAAAAGCGCACTGTGCCACAGCTTGCCGGTTCCGCAGCACCGGCCGCACTGAACGTCATGGAGGAGATTGCTGCGGCCAGGGCCAGACAGCGGCTTCTATTTGCAAACATATGGCTTGCTCCCTGTTTTTTCGTTCCCTTGCCATTATCAATATCTGCCGGACACAATCAACTCGCGCGCATTTGCGTGCTTTGGCGCACCGTTTGCGACAAAATGGTGAAAATGTCGGTATTCAGCGGTGCAATGTCGAAAAAGGGCAGACCTTAGAAATCTGTGTTTTTCCAACGGCCATACTTTTCAATCCGCGTCTTCGCCGTCAAAAGACGCTGGATGCAGCATCGGCTGGAAAACCGGGACAGGTTTGTGAAGGCACGGTGTGCCGATTGAAGAGGTTGGAGCATTCAAACGCACGTCGGAATGATGCAACGGTGCTCCGGGAGTGGATAATGGCAAAACTCTATTTCAATTATTCGACGATGAATGCCGGCAAATCGACCATGCTGCTGCAGGCATCCTACAATTATCAGGAGCGCGGCATGCGCACACTGATCTTCACGGCCGCCTTTGACGACCGGGCCGGCGTCGGCCGTGTCGCCTCGCGAATTGGCCTCTCTTCCGACGCCCTGACCTTCGATGAGAATACCGACCTGTTCGCCGAGGTATCGGCCCTCACTGCCGAAGCGCCGGTCGCCTGCGTTTTCATCGATGAAGCCAATTTTCTCTCCGAGCACCATGTCTGGCAGCTTGCCGACATTGTCGACAGGCTGAACATCCCGGTCATGACCTATGGCCTGCGCACGGATTTTCAGGGAAAGCTTTTCCCCGCCTCGAAAGAACTGCTGGCCATTGCCGACGAGCTTCGCGAAATCCGCACCATATGCCATTGCGGCCGCAAGGCGACGATGGTGGCCCGCTTCGACAATGAAGGAAAGGTCGTGACGGAAGGCGCGCAGATCGATGTCGGCGGCAACGAGAAATATGTTTCCTTCTGCCGCCGCCACTGGGTGGAGACGTTCAAGGGCGAGTGAACATCTGCGTCCGGTTGCCGCATTTGATTTTCCGCAAAGATGACTCCCCCGCTCCTGGGCTAAGACGACGGCGACACATTCGCGTGGATGTGCTTTCTCTCAGGAGCAAAACGATGCAGAACAGAACTGCCAAATTCGCCGGCCTCGCCATTCTCGCAGGTCTTTTCGCCTTTCCCGCCCTTGCTGCCGAAATCGAAGTGAAGATGCTCAACAAGGGCAGCGACGGTCAGGCGATGGTCTTCGAGCCCGCAACCGTCAAGGCCGCCGTCGGCGACGTCATTACCTTCGTCCCGGTCGACAAGGGCCATGATGCGGCAGCCGTGAAGGACATGATCCCCGAGGGTGTCGCAGACTTCAAGGGCAAGATGAACGAGACGGTGAAGTTGACGGTCGAGAAGGAAGGCGCCTACGTCGTCAAATGCACACCGCATCTGGGCATGGGCATGATCGCGCTCGTTGTCGTCGGCGATGCCGCGCCGGCCAATCTGGACGCCGTCAAGAACGGCAAACTGCCGAAAAAGGCGCGCGACCGGCTGAACGACGAGATCGCCAAGCTCGGCCTTTGAGGACATATCCCTTCGGTTCCGCGGCGGCTGTTCCTCCACAATCGGTGTGGAAAGCCATAATGGCCGGCGCGGACCGCAGGTTGAGAAAAGTTTCGCAATCATGTTGTATCCCGGTTGACCGGGACATATCTGGAAGACAGTAAATGACCGCGGTTTGTACGAAGCGCCGAAGGGCGCGGATGGCCCGCGTGTTTTTCTTCCGGCGTCCAGCCCCACGGGCAGAGGAGACTATGACGACATGATCGACCGGATCACCGCTTTGATTCAGGCAGCCTTCAGCGCCATCGGCAGGGCCGCCGGTCTTCTCGTCGCCTGGCTTCTGTGGCCCTTCATGGCCGCCCACGGCTGGTACAGCGGCCGCAACTGGCTCATCAAGGGCCCGATCGCCCTCATCGTCATTCTTCTTGCCGGCTTCTACGGATATTTCATCTGGCAAACCCAGGTCTGGACGAATTTCGACCCGGATTACGTCGCGCGCTACAAGCTTGAAGAGCGCACCGTGCCTGCCGGGCAGGAATTGCCGGCCGCCGCCCCGGCGGGTGGCGCAACGGGCGCCGCCGCAAACACATCCGCGCCGGTCTGCCAGCGTTCGGCCATCGTCGACGCAGCCGCCGATCTCACCGATTTCAACGTCAACCAGAACGCGTGGATTTCCTCCATGCTGCTCTATCGTCTCGGCCTTTTCGGCATGGACTGGGACAGCACGCCGTTTCTGGACAACAAGGCGTCTTTCCAGCGTGGTGTAAACCAGGCCGTGCGCCGCACCTCGGTGGAACTTGTGGATACGCTCGGCCGCGTGCGCGGAACCTCCGGCATCAACAACAATCTCCAGGAAGCGCGCGGCAACATGCAGTTCAGCGAGTATTCCTGGTATTTCGGTCTCGATCCCTTCGGCCCGAAGACCCCGACCCCCAGCTATTACCGCGCCGCCATCCGCAGCTTCCAGGCCTTCAATGGCGAACTCGCCGCCTGCAAGGCCGTCTTCGATACCCGCGCCGACAACCTCATCCAGTTCATCGACCGTATCGCCGGCGATATCGGCTCCACGTCGGCAATTCTGCGCGAACGCTCGGAAAATTATAACGGCGGCTGGTTCGATACCCGTGCCGACGACCGCTTCTGGTTCGCCTATGGCCAGCTCTACGGTTATTACGGCGTGCTTTCCGCCGCCGGATCGGACTTCGCGCAGGTCATCCGCGAGCGTAACCTGACCAACCTGTGGAACGACACGCTGTTGCAGACCCGCGCAGCCCTGCGCATCCAGCCGGCGATCATTTCCAATGGTGAGGAAAGCGGCTGGATCATGCCCTCGCACCTCGCCACCATGGGATTTTACGTTTTGCGGGTCCGCTCGAATCTCGTCGAGCTTCGCTCGGTTCTCGACCGGTAAGGCGAGATCTGCCGGGAACGACAGGGTCGATCAGTCTATCAGGCCAAGGCGTATGGTCTTGGCCACCAGCTGGGTGCGGTTGACGCAGTCGAGCTTGCGGATGGCGTTGTTCATATAGGCATTGACGGTATGTTCCGAGATGGACAGAAGCTCGGCGATCTCCACGGAGGTCTTTCCCTGCGCCGTCCAGCGCACGACGTCTAGTTCCCGCTTCGTCAAAGGCGATGGACCTTTTGAGTTGGTGCGGCAAAGCCGGTCATAGACTTCCAGCGCATGCAGCACGATCATGCCCAGCTCGTTGAGCGCGGCTTGCGGCAGGATATCGCGATCGCCCGCGAAATTCATCAGATGCCGGTTGCCGTACATGCCATGCACCGGCACCATCAGACCGGACGTTATGCCCATGCTGCTCAGCGAGGCCGCCGCATCCACCAGCGGTCCGCAGGCAATATCCGGATCCTGCAGCGACCAATATTGCGGCATCATCGATGACGCGCCGCGCTTGATGACGGGACACTCCCCAAGCGCGCCGTCCCGGGTCATCGCATTCACGACCCAGATGGGCAGGCTGCTTTCGACAACCGTTGGCAAGGCATAGGCATTCTGGCCGCCGGGCAAGCGCAAAAGGGTCACATAGGCGTAACCGAAGGCGCGCATCACTTCCCGCAGGGCCTCCAGCCATTGGGATTTGTCGGCCGCAGCCGACAGATCGTCGCAAAGTCTGGCCTGACGCTCCGTCTTCACCATTCACGCACCCTCGACACGCCGGGACGCAGCGCCCGGAGCGTAAAACATGCGGCTTGGCCAGAACGGGGTTACGACCTTCATATCGGCTGGACCATCCTGATCAAAGCACCGGCTTTTCGGATTTGTCCTTCGGCTTGGCCATCAGTTTTTCCAGAAAACCAAGCATGACCGCCGAGACGACAAAAGCCAGATGGATGATGGTGAACCACATCAGCTTGCTGTCCGAATATTGACTGGCGTTGAGGAAGATTTGCAGCAGGTGGATCGACGAGATCGCCACGATCGACGATGCGACCTTGATTTTCAGACTGCCGGAATCGAGCTTGCCCAGAAAGGAAACCTCGGCATCGGCATCGTCGAAGCGG
This sequence comes from Agrobacterium sp. LR_9, assembly GCF_041954855.1. Lineage (NCBI taxonomy): Bacteria > Pseudomonadati > Pseudomonadota > Alphaproteobacteria > Hyphomicrobiales > Rhizobiaceae > Agrobacterium > Agrobacterium sp. LR_9. The sequence continues at coordinate 70,941 of NZ_JAVAYA010000009.1, read as the reverse complement.
CTGACGAAGTTCTCGTAACCGGAAATCATCACCATGACGATCAGGCTGGCGACCAGCGCCGCATCGATCAGACCCAGCATGGCGAGGATCATGTCCGCTTCGTCGTAGGTGAAAACGTTCTTCGCAACTTTCAGAAACTTCAGCGCGAAGGAAAACGCATAAACCGCCAGTGCCGCGACGAGCCCGAGATAAAAAACGACGAGCAGCCAGCGGCTGGAGAGGATGATCCGCTCGACGAGCAGTTCAAGAGACTTCATTTCCGTATCCGATTAATAATCTGTTTATTGTTGGGGCATGGTTTGTTTCGCCATGTAAACTGGCTGCGAATATCCTAGCAAGCGGCAATGTCGGGACTTTGACCGTACCGTGGCGTTTTCACACCCCATTCACCAATGAGGGTCGAGAGCGGATAAGCGTCATATTTTTGCAACATACTGTTATGCTTTAAAACATGATGCAAAAAGTCATATATAATATGTTGACAGTTATCGTCATGTTTTTTAGTCCTCGCTTATCGGCTCGCCCGTAACAATCAAAACAGTTTCAGCCGCGGCGGCAAGCGCGGCGTGCTTTTGCACGCCGTGGCCCATTCGCGCGCCTACCTGGGGGTAATTAATGTCCATTTCGCGCACGCATTCCGCGCTGCTTCTGTGCACTGCCATCTCTCTTCTGCCGCTTGCCGGCCCCGCGCGGGCCCAGGACGCCGCGGCGCAAGCGGACGAGGCCACCACGCTTGAAAGGATCGTCGTCAAGGGCAAGCGCGTCAAGGGCGGCAGCGCCACAGCGGATACCCCGCTTGCGACGCAGACGACCGCCGCGACGATAGAAAACAAGCAGATCACCAGCATCGAGGACCTTGGCCGCGTCGCACAGCCCGGTGTGTCGTTCAACCGCAGCACCGGCGCCGTCAATATTCGCGGCCTTGAAGGCGACCGTGTTCTCACTACCATCGACGGTATTCCGGTACGCTATCTGTCCGACGCAACGCGCGGCGCGACTGGCGGTCTGGACAGCTTCAACTTCTCATCGCTTTCGGCGGTGGACGTGCTGCGGGGTGCGGATTCCAGCCGCGCGGGTTCCGGCGCGCTGGGCGGCGTTCTCGGATTGAGGACGCTCGAGCCTGAAGACCTCATTCAGGACGGCCGGGATTGGGGCGGGGTTGCCAAATTTACCTTCGACAGCGCCGACACCAGCTATGAACCCTCCGTCGCCGTGGCCAAGAAGATCGAGAACACCTCGATCATGTTCCAAGGCGGTTATAAAAAGGGCAAGGAGCGCAAGACCAACGGCAGCGTCGACACCTACGGTCCGACCCGCACCAAGGCCGATCCTTCGGACTACGATCAGCACAACCTGCTGTTCAAGCTGCGCCAGGAGCTGGAAGACGGGCATCGCATCGGCCTCACCGCCGAAAGCTTCCGTCGCGACCGGGACACCGATTCCAAGATCAACCAGGCGGCCGTGCTCGGTCCGCGCGACAACTACCTGCCGGGCGCTTATTTCACCAGAAACGCCACTGCGCGCGACCGCATCTCGCTTGACTATTCCTATGACTCGCCCAGCACGGATGGTCCGCTCGACAGCGCCTGGGCATCGCTTTACTGGCAGAAGCAGTCCCGCGAGACCGGTTACAACGGCTTCCGCTCGACGACAGTTGTTGGCAACATCAGCCGTCTGAACGATTATGAGGAAAACAGCTTCGGCCTCGTCGGCGCCGTGCAGAAGAAGTTGGAAACCGGCCAGTTTGACCACAACGTCACCTTCGGCTTCGACCTTTCGCGCGCAACGTCCGAACAATATTCCTCCGGCCGCGATAATTGCCGGCTGCCCTATACGGGCGCCTTCTCGGCCTGCGCAAACCTTCACACCAACCAGGCGGACACGCCGAAGGTGGAAACCAGCCGCGTGGGCTTTTACGTCGATGACGAGATCGGTTTCGGTCAGACCGGCTTCTCGCTGACCCCGGGCCTGCGTTTCGACTGGGTGCAGCATACGCCGGAAATGACGGCGGAATATGCCCGCAACACCAACCGCCCCGCCCTTCCGGGCGAATTCGACGACGTGGCCGTTTCACCGAAGCTGCGCGCCGGTTACGACGTTGCCGACAAGGTGGAACTCTACGCCCAGTGGGCCATGGGCTTCCGGCCGCCGAATGCCGGCGAGCTGTATAGCGTGTTCGGCGGTCCGGGCACCTATCTCCGCCTCGGCAATCCCGCCCTCGAATCGGAAACCAGCAACGGCATCGAAATCGGCGCCAATCTCGGTGACGAGGATCTCGGCGGACGTATCAACCTGTTTTATAACCGCTACAGGAACTTCATCGATACGGTCAGCCTGACGCCGGCGCAGGCGGCGGCGCTCGGTTATAACCTGAACAACTATCGCCAGGGCGGCATCACGCGCGGCGTCAACCTCGACCGTGCCCGCATCTACGGTGCGGAACTGTCGGCGCATGCACGCTTCGACAACGGCTTCAGCCTGCGTGCCGGTCTGGCTTACGCCAACGGCAAGAACCTGGACGACGGCAGCTTCCTGCAGTCGGTCTCGCCGCTGAAAGGCGTCATCAGCGCCGCCTACGACACCGAAACATGGGGCGTCGGCATCGACTGGATCGCCGCCAATGGCGGACGTGGCAGGGATGTGGTCGCCAACGGTCAGAGAACCTATTTCGCCGCGCCGGGTTACGGCCTCGTCGATCTGACGGCGTGGTACGAACCGGATCAGATCAAGGGCCTTCGCCTCAACGCGGGCATCTACAACGTCTTCGATAAGACCTATTACGATTACGCCACGGCACGCACCGCCGGCTCGCAGGCCAACGAATATTACTCAGAGCCGGGTCGCACCTTCAAAATCTCTCTGACCCAGAAATTCTAAAACCGGGCAGAAACATCATCTCCAGTCGGGGCGGCCTTCGGGTCGCCCCTTTTTTATCAGCGGCAATAGAGATAACCGCCTTTTCGCTCCAGCACGTCGAGATGCAGGTGGTCCTGATGGGTGGCGTCGCTGCCGGGGGAAAGAACCGTGCGGAAGAACAGGCAGGCTGCGGCGGTAATCGTGCGCTGGAAAGCGCCTTCCGGCGTTCCGTCCTCACCGCGCGGCTTCATCACCAGCGGCTCGCCCTTATCGAAGGCGATCGTGGAAATATCGACGGCATTGCCCTTGGCATGTTCGGAAATCTTGCCGTTTTCCGCGCTGTTGCGGTTGCGGCAGATATAGGTCGAGGCATTGGCGATGGCCGTCACCTTTTTCTCCGGCATAGCCAGAGCCGCAGCCGGCAGCATCATTTCCTTTGTCCAGCGGGAAAGCGCGAGCGCGGTTTCGCAGCGCATGGTCCCCGAAGGTTCCAGCTTGATGCCGGGCAGAACCACGGAAAGCTCGACAGGCGCTTCGATGCCGCAGCCCTGCTCCGCATCGCGGATCGGTTCGAGCTGTTTGAATTCCGCGCCGATATCCTTCAACGCGCCAAGGCATGCCTGAAGCGCGGCCGGGTCTTCCGGCCTCACCGGCTCCGGCGGCTTCTCTTCCGGTTTTGCAGCGTCAACATCCGGCTTGCGTTGTTCACCATCCTCTTTGCCCTCCCCCGCCTTGCCTTCGACGCCTTTCCTGCTGTCATCGGACCCCTTGTCTGCCGGCGTCTTGCCGTCATCCGGTTTCCCCTCTTCCGGGACCTGCGGTTTCGGGGCTGGTTTCGGCGCTTCCACCGGGCTTTGCGGCGGCTCGTCCGATGGCTTTTCCGCAGGGGTGGCGGATTGCCCCTCACCCGGTTTCGGTTGCGGCACCGGCACCTGCGCCGGCGGTTCAGAGGCGGAAATCAATGCGAGGGTGGTTACCAGAAGACACAGGCGATGAAGCATTTTTCGGGGCACTCCTGACCGTTTCGGCAGGAGTGCAACGCCGCCACGGCCCGTAAGGTTCATTCCCTCACCGAAATCCGCTTGCCAAGGCGGATCGTGCGCGCTAACAATTTTCCCATGAACATCGTGTCTAAGAACATTGCTAACTGGTGGTGGGGCAGCTTTTCGCGGCCTTGACCAGTCATGTCTTCAGACAAAGTCCAAGCCGCCCGAATTTTCAGGCGGCTTTTTTGTTATTGTGCCGCCTGTCATCGGGCCTGAACAACGGGAAGTATGAGAGAAATGGTAACGATCATTCAGGATGACGGAGCGGAAACCTACGAGACGAAAGGCGGCATCAAGGTCAGCCGAAAGCGTCGGCCCGCCGATTACGCCAGCGCCATCGATAATTATATCGAAAAGCTCGATTCCCATCGCGGCGCGGTTTTTTCGTCCAACTACGAATATCCGGGCCGTTACACCCGCTGGGATACGGCCATCGTTGACCCGCCGCTCGGCATTTCCTGTTTCGGCCGCAAGATGTGGATCGAGGCCTATAATGGCCGTGGCGAAGTGCTGCTTTCCTTCATCACCGAAAAGCTGAAGGCAACGCCCGATCTCACGCTTGGCGCTTCCACCACGCGCCGTCTCGATCTCACCGTCAACGAGCCGGACCGCGTCTTTACCGAAGAAGAGCGTTCGAAAATCCCGACCGTCTTCACGGCGTTGCGCGCCATCGTCGACCTCTTTTATTCGAATGCGGATTCGGCCATCGGCCTCTTCGGCGCCTTCGGTTACGATCTCGCCTTCCAGTTCGACGCGATCAAGCTGTCGCTGGCGCGCCCGGAAGACCAGCGCGACATGGTGCTGTTTCTGCCGGACGAAATCCTCGTCGTCGACCACTACTCCGCCAAGGCCTGGATCGACCGTTACGATTTCGAAAAGGGCGGCGTGACGACGGACGGCAAGTCCTCCGACATTACGCCCGATCCCTTCAAGACCACCGATACGATCCCGCCCAAGGGCGATCACCGTCCCGGTGAATATTCCGAACTGGTGGTGAAGGCCAAGGAAAGCTTCCGCCGTGGCGATCTGTTCGAGGTCGTTCCCGGCCAGAAATTCATGGAGCGTTGCGAAAGCAATCCATCGGCGATTTCGCGCCGCCTGAAGGCGATCAATCCCTCGCCCTATTCCTTCTTCATCAATCTCGGCCATCAGGAATATCTGGTCGGCGCCTCGCCGGAAATGTTCGTGCGTGTCTCCGGCCGCCGCATCGAGACCTGCCCGATTTCCGGCACCATCAAGCGCGGCGACGATCCGATTGCCGATAGCGAGCAGATCCTGAAACTGCTCAATTCGAAGAAGGACGAATCCGAACTCACCATGTGCTCGGATGTGGACCGTAACGACAAGAGCCGCGTCTGCGTACCGGGTTCGGTAAAGGTCATCGGCCGCCGCCAGATCGAGATGTATTCGCGCCTCATCCACACGGTGGACCACATCGAAGGCCGCCTGCGCGATGACATGGACGCCTTTGACGGCTTCCTCAGCCACGCCTGGGCCGTCACCGTCACCGGTGCGCCGAAACTCTGGGCCATGCGCTTCATCGAGGGCCATGAAAAGAGCCCGCGCGCCTGGTATGGCGGCGCCATCGGCATGGTCGGCTTCAATGGCGACATGAATACCGGCCTGACGCTGCGCACCATCCGCATCAAGGACGGCATTGCCGAGGTGCGTGCGGGTGCAACGCTGCTCAACGATTCCAATCCGCAGGAAGAAGAAGCCGAAACCGAGCTGAAGGCATCCGCCATGATCGCCGCCATTCGCGATGCGAAAGCCACCAACGCCGCTTCCACCAAGCGCGACGCCGCCAAGGTGGGCACCGGTGTGAAGATCCTGCTCGTCGACCACGAAGACAGCTTCGTGCACACGCTGGCGAATTATTTCCGCCAGACGGGCGCGACCGTCTCCACCGTCAGAACGCCGGTTGCGGCAGAGGTGTTCGATCGCTTCCAGCCCGATCTCGTCGTGCTCTCTCCCGGACCGGGCAGCCCGACGGATTTCGACTGCAAGGCGACGATCAAGGCCGCCCGCGCCCGCGAATTGCCGATCTTCGGCGTTTGCCTCGGCCTTCAGGCGCTGGCGGAAGCGTATGGCGGCGAGCTTCGCCAGCTTGCGGTGCCGATGCACGGCAAGCCCTCACGCATCCGCGTGCTGGAACCGGGTCTCGTCTTCTCCGGCCTCGGCAAGGAAGTAACCGTCGGCCGTTACCACTCGATCTTCGCCGACCCCTCCACCCTTCCGCGTGATTTCATCATCACCGCGGAAAGCGAGGACGGCACGATCATGGGCATCGAACACGCCAAAGAACCGGTGGCCGCCGTTCAGTTCCACCCGGAATCGATCATGACGCTCGGCCAGGACGCCGGCATGCGCATGATCGAAAACGTCGTGGTGCATCTGACCCGCAAGGCGAAGACGAAGGCGGCATGATGGCTGCTGCCGACGCCATCAGCATCGAACCCATCCGGGCGGAACACGTTGAGAGCTTTCACCGTGCTCTCGATGCGGTGTCGCGTGAGCGGAAATATCTGAGCTTCCTGAAGGCGCCGCCGCTCGATTCGGTCCGCGCCTTCGTTCTCGACATGATCGAAAACGACCATCCGCAATTCGTGGCGATTGCCGATAACACCGTTGTCGGCTGGTGCGATATCCGCCGCCAGAGCAGAGACACCCGCGTCCATTGCGGCACCCTCGGCATGGGCATCCTGCCGGCCTATCGCGACAAGGGGCTGGGTGGACGGCTGATGCGGCAGACGCTCGATGCCGCCCGTCAATGCGGGCTCCACCGTGTGGAACTGAGCGTGCATGCCGACAATGCGAGAGCAATCGCGCTTTATGAAAAGATCGGTTTTGTGCATGAAGGCCGGGGCCGTGATGCCGTTCTGATCGACGGGCGTTACATCGACAGCCTGAACATGGCGATCATCTTGGGCAACTAACCCCTCGGCAGCGAGGCGGAAATGCACAGCGCGAATTTCTTCAGCAGCTGCGTGTCGAAGTGCCCTTCCCGCCGCAGCATCCAGGTCAGCGCCTCATTCGCCGTCCACGGCTTCTTGTAGGGCCTGACCGAGGTGATGGCGTCATAGACGTCGCAAATCGCCGCGATACGCGCATAGAGGCTGATCTGGCTGCCCGCACGGCCGCTCGGATAACCGCCGCCATCCATCCGCTCATGATGATTGAAGCAGACATCGAGCACCATCTCCGGCATCTGCGCGTTGCGCGACAATATATCCCGGCCGAATGCGGGATGGAGATTGATGATTTCCCGCTCGCTGGCGCTCAACCCTTCCGCCTTGTTGAGGATCGATGAAGGGATTTCCACCTTGCCGATATCATGCAGCAACCCGCTGATGCCGAGCAGATTGACCGTTCCCCTGTCGAGTCCGAGATAATTACCGAAGAGGATCATCAGTCCGCTGACGGAGACCGAGTGCACGAAGGTCGTTTCGTCTTTCGATTTCAGGCGGGTGACGCCGATGAAAATCGCCGGGTTCGACTGCACGGCATCGGAAATCTTGCCCGCCGCCGCAGCCATACCTTTCAGCGAAACAACGCCGCCGGCTTCTGCGGAAGCAAATGTCTCGGCAATCGTATCGGCGGCCGAGCGCACGGCATGGGTAACGGCGGCGACGGTTTCCGGGCAATTGCCCGGTTGCGGCGAAGGAGCCGCAGAACGCGCGCTGCCTTCGGTATCATATCCCCTGGCGGTGTTGATGACGATGCTTTCGGCGCCGCTTGATTTCAATTGACGCATTAATTCCTCGTGCCGCAAAAGAAAGCGGTGTCGTTTTAAAAATCCCTGGTTCGAAAGCGTTCCTTCGACCGCTTCGATAAACATGCCAATCGTCAGTTGCTGGGTGGAAATTCGTTTGAGCATCAGATGCTTTTATTTTCCTTCCCGGGAATGATAACCTGAAACCGTAATTCGTAAAAATGTCGGCGCGCAACCGGCTAAACTATAAAGGTGAAGTCCAGTCTTCCCAACCCTGCCTAAACTTGCACCTCGGAAGATTAGATAACACAAATATGAAAATTTTTTACTCTGGATATATTTAAAACTCAAAGAATCAATCGGAATAGACCAAGAAACAACCACAGAATGTAAATAGTGAAAATTCTCGCATACGACGTAAATCAGGAGCCGAAGAAACCCGCATGAATTCCAGACTTGAAACGCGCATCGATCAGGGTACGGGCCGTGAACCGGCGGACATGGTTCTAAAGGGCGGACGCTTCTTCGACCTCGTCACCGGAGAACTCGTCGCTTCGGATATCGCCATCTGTGGCGACACCATCGTCGGCACCTGCGATAACTACAAGGGGCGACAGGAAATCGACATTTCCGGAAAGATCGTCGTTCCGGGTTTCATCGATACGCATCTCCATATCGAATCGTCGCTGGTGACACCGCACGAATTCGACCGCTGCGTTTTGCCCTATGGCGTTACCACGGCCATTTGCGACCCGCACGAGATCGCCAATGTTCTGGGCGTGGAAGGGCTTCAGTTCTTCCTCGACAGCGCCATGGAAACCATCATGGACATCCGCGTGCAGCTCTCCTCCTGCGTGCCCGCCACCCATCTGGAAACCGCCGGCGCCGATCTGCCCATCGAAAAACTGCTGCCGTTCCGGGGGCACCCGAAGGTCATCGGCCTTGCCGAATTCATGAATTTTCCGGGCGTCATCCACAAGGATCCGGTGTGCATGGCGAAGCTAGAGGCCTTTCGGGGCCAGCATATCGACGGCCATGCACCGCTTCTTTCCGGCACGGCGCTGAACGGCTATCTCGCCGCCGGCATCCGCACCGAACATGAATGCACGAGCGCGACTGAGGCGCTGGAGAAAATCCGCAAGGGCATGCATATTCTGGTGCGCGAAGGCTCGGTCTCGAAGGACCTGCACGCCCTGATGCCGATCATCACCGAACGCCTGTCGCCCTATCTGGCCCTCTGCACGGATGATCGCAACCCGCTCGACATCGCCGAACAGGGTCATCTCGACTATATGATCCGCACCGCAATCGCCAGCGGCGTGGAACCGCTCGCCATCTACCGCGCCGCCTCCATTTCCGCCGCAAAAGCCTTCGGTCTGCGGGATCGCGGCCTTGTCGCACCGGGCTGGCGGGCCGATCTTGTGGTCATCGACAGCCTGCAGAACTGCAAGGCGAGCATGGTGCTTTCCGGCGGCCGGCTCGTCGATGACGCCCTTTTTGCCACGCGCAAACCGGTCGCACCCGTCGGCCTCGACAGCATCAAGGCAAGACCCGTGCTCGCCTCGCATTTCGGCGTGCCGGTCACGGAGGGCGAAAGCCCTGTCATGGGTGTGCTTCCCGGCAAGATCATTACCGAGCACCGCCGCTACAGGCTGCCGACGGATGGCAACCAGACCACCGTCGATCTTGAAAACGACATCATCAAGGTCGCCGTCATCGAACGCCACGGCAAGAACGGCAACCATGCCAACGGTTTCGTTCAGGGCTTCGGCCTGAAAAAAGGCGCCATCGCCTCAACCGTCGGCCATGACAGCCACAATATCTGTGTCGTCGGCGTGAGCGAAGACGACATGGCGCTGGCCGCCAACCGGCTCGGCGAAATCAAGGGCGGCTTCGTGGTGGTGGAAGACGGCAGGGTGACGGGTGAGATCGCTTTGCCCGTCGCCGGGCTGATGAGCCTCGAACCCTATGAGACCGTTCGCGATACGCTGCACACGCTCAGAAAAGCAGCCTATGCACTCGGCACGACGCTGGAAGAACCCTTCCTGCAGGTCGCCTTCCTGCCCCTGCCCGTCATCCCGCATCTGAAGATTTCCGATATGGGTATGGTGGATGTGGACCGGTTTGCGCTGATCTGACGGTGGCTTGCCGACCGGGGCAGCGGAAAACGCTCAATCCGCATTTCGAGGCCGCGAAAGCGGCCTCATGCTTTCGTCTCCGAAGGCCAGGTGACGTAATAATATTTGCCCGCGACCCTGCCAAAATAGGCGTGTTTTCCTGTCGCCTTGTCGACATAGCTTCCGCTTCCATCCTTGGAAAGCTCGCCGTCTTCGCTGCGCTTCAGCTGCGTGTTGAGGAAATCCACCCAGTTGGTCTTGGCAATGTCAGTGGCTGTCGTCGGCTTGGCGTTTTTCTGGTTCGGGTCCCACGCATTGATCGTTTTGCCCTGAGTGGGGTTCGAAACCTGCAAGGCCCCACGCTCGAGAGCGCTCATCATCGACCGAGCGCGCAGATATTGCGCCGGATCGTCCCCCGCCAGGGAAAGCTTGGCCCTCAGATTCCACATGAAGGCGGGCGATGCGATATAATCGGCTGACGAGGTTTTGGGGGCTGATTTCGGTGTGGATGCCCGGGCTGCCGATTGTCCGGAAAGGAAGACCTCTCGGATGGATGGAAGGGCAGCCTTAGCTTTGGCGCTTGACGATGTGGAATTCGCGGTATTGGGCTGATTGAAATTCTTGATTGAAACGGACATGACAATCCCTGCTCACTTTATGGGTGGAGACCGAAAAATCTGTAGGTTTCAATAATTAATACTGGAAACTTGCCCAAGGCTCGCCAAAATCGAAGTAAATATGAAAAATTTACTTGAAAATTTTCATTAATACGAATACATTCATGTTTTAATATTGAATTAATTCGAATTTAAACCGTCATAAATCACTAAATACTTAAATATTACTATTAACCATCCAAGACGCGATCATGGCGCCGCATTTGATCGGGGAAAGGCGCCCGCGAAGACTGACATCATCCGCTGGCCGAACAGCGCCGGGAGGTCATGAACCCAAGGGCAGAGACTTGCGAAAATAAACCACCCGCTGCGTTTCCTCAAATCCCAGCGCCGCATGCATGCGGTGTGAATCGACATTGGAAATATCGGCATCGGAAGCAAGTTCGCTCACACCCTTGCTGGTCGCCCAACGGGTTACTTCGGCAATCAATGCCGCCGCAACGCCCTGCTTGCGAAAGGCCTCCTCCACATAAACGCCTTCCAGAAAGGCCACGGGCGAGGCGTCGCATCCGTTGACATAATCGTGCCGCAGGCTGGCTTCGGCAAAACCGATGGCCATGCCCGCCGGATCATAGGCGATAAATCCAACCTCGTTGTCGGAGACGTCCTGCAACTCCGCCCGGTGTTCGGCGGGTGAAGCATCCGGCCACAAACGGTGCCGCAGAAGCGACCACTCATCGAGCGATGCTTCGCCGGCCGTCTCGATGGCAAATTGCCCGCTCATGCAACGACCCCGCAAAACACATCCAGCCCCTCGAGCTTCACGATACCCGCATCGAATAACGGTGCGAAACCCGGCATCGGCAGTATATCGGTGACCCGCATGGCCTTCGGTATCGGGAATTCCACCGCCTCACGGGTGAGGTTGAAAACGAAGAGCAATTTTTCATCCCCCTTCTGGCGCGTGAAGGCCAGCACATCGAGATTGGTCTTGATGAAATGCATATCGCCATCGCGCAGCGCGCCGTGACCTTTTCGGAATGACAAGACGGCGCGGTAATGGTTCAGAACCGAGTCCGGCTTGCGCTCCTGCGCATCCACAGCCTGCATGGCATGAACATAGGGCACCGGCAGCCAGGGCTTTTCAGCGCTGGAAAAACCGGCATTCGGCTTGCCTGTCTCCCACACCATCGGCGTGCGGCATCCGTCCCGCCCCTTGAAGGCGGGCCAGAAGCGGATGCCGTAGGGATCGCGCAGATCCTCGAAGGCGAGTTCCGCCTCGATCAGACCCAGCTCCTCGCCCTGATAGAGACATATGGAACCGCGCAGGCTGGCGAGAACGCAGATGGCAAGCTTCGCCACCCGCACCTGCTCCTCTACACTTTCGGAAAAACGGCTGAGGTGGCGAACCACATCGTGGTTGGAAAAGGCCCAGCACACCCAGCCATCCGTCACCACCTTGCCGAAGGTCTCGACCGAGGCGCGCAGATGCTTCGCGCTGAAATCCGGCCCCAGCAGGTCGAAAGTGTAGCACATGTTGAGCTTGTCATTGCCGGACGTATAAGCCGCCACCGTCTTCAGCGACCGCGCCCCGTCTCCCACTTCACCCACCGTGGCGCGCCCCTCATACTCGTCGAGCAGCGCGCGAAAACGCTTCAGGAAAGCCACGTTTTCCGGCCGCGTCTTGTCGTAGAGATGGTCCTGCATGCCATAGGGATTGACGTCGGAAGCATCGAGACCGAAACTTTCCTCGTCGAAAAGCGGCGGGTTGTCGCGCAAAAGCTTGTCGTGGAAATAGTGGTTCACGGTATCGAGCCGGAAACCGTCCACACCGCGATCCAGCCAGAACCGCACGGTTTCCAGAAGCGCATCCTGCACATCCGGATTATGGAAATTGAGATCCGGCTGCGAGGCGAGGAAGCTGTGCATGTAATATTGCTTGCGCACGCCGTCCCATTCCCATGCCGGTCCGCCGAACACGGAAAGCCAGTTGGTGGGTGCCGTGCCATCCGGCTTGGGATTGGCCCAGACATACCAGTCAGCCTTGCTGTTGGTGCGGCTCGCCCGGCTGTCCACGAACCAGGGATGCTGGTCCGACGTGTGCGAGATGACCTGGTCGATGATGACCTTCAATCCCAAACGGTGCGCCTCGGCCATCAGTGCGTCGAAATCGGCAAGCGTGCCGAACATCGGATCGACATTGCAATAATCGGAAACGTCATACCCCATATCGGCCATGGGCGAGGTGAAGAAGGGCGAAAGCCAGATGCCGTCGACACCGAGCGAGGCGATATAGGGCAGGCGTTTCGTCACCCCGGCAAGATCGCCGAAACCGTCGCCGGTCGTATCCTGAAACGAGCGCGGATAGACCTGATAGATCACCGCTCCCTTCCACCAGTCCGATTGTGCTTGAGGTTTGTGGACCGGGGCATAGGGCAGCGTCATCGGCGATCTCCTGTGGGCGTCTTGCCAGAGAATATAAAGCCGTTGCCTCCGCGTAAACCGGAACTTCGCACATGCACAAACGGCTACAACCGCCCTTGTCAGAGGCGCGCACTCGTCGTAAGCCGCATGGCTGGAAAAAAGGGAGGATGACGGCGTGGGCGGACGGTTTCTGTCGATTGGCGAATGCATGGTGGAACTGTCGCAGGCCGGCAACGGGCTGCTGCGCAAGGGTTTTGCCGGCGATACATTCAATACCGCATGGTATGCCCGGGCCTGCCTGCCGGGCGACTGGTCGGTCGATTATTTCACCGCGCTTGGCGACGATCCTCTTTCTGAAGACATGCTCACCTTCATCGCGGACGCCGGCATCGGCACGGAAAAAATCCGCCGCATCAAGGGCGGCACGCCCGGCCTCTACCTCATCAATCTGAAGGATGGCGAGCGCACCTTCAGCTACTGGCGCAACGCCGCCGCCGCAAGGCAGCTGGCCGCCGATGCGGACCACCTGCGCAGGACGGTGGAAAGCGCCGATGTCGTCTATTTCTCCGGCATCACGCTCGCCATTCTCGCCTCCGCCCATGATGTCGATACGTTCCTCGCCGAACTGCGCCGCGCCAGGGCGGCGGGCAAGCTGGTGGTCTTCGACCCCAACATCCGCCCGCGCCTGTGGGCGGATAAGGATACGATGCTCGAGACCATCTCCAACGGCGCACGCGCCGCAACGCTTGTCATGCCAAGCTTCGATGACGAGGCGAGCCATTTCGGCGATGTCTCCGTGGAAGCGACCATCGACCGCTACCGTTCGCTTGGCGTCGAAAACATCGTCGTGAAGGACGGCGCCAAGGGCGCGACGCTCGATTTCGGCGGCAGCCGCACTCACGCCCCGGCGGTGAAGGCCGTAGACGTGGTGGACACGACAAGCGCCGGCGACAGCTTCAACGGCGCTTTCCTCGCCCGTTATGTGACCGGCAGTTCGCCGGAGGAAGCGGCCACCTTCGCGGCAAGGGCGGCGGCAACCGTCATCGGCCACCACGGCGCGCTGATCAGCCCCGAGCTGCTGCCGCTGGTGGGATAAGGCTCCGTCGCACCGGGGAAGCGCGCAAACTTCCGCGCGCAAACCACGCTTCCTCGCTGTCACACACCCTGACATGATCCTGTAACACGCACGCCGCATATACGGGCAGAAGCCGGGCAATGGGGATTCGCCCGCGCGCAGATGAGCAGGATCAGTGTTTCATGACGAGAATCACGATTGTCACAGATGCCTGGCACCCGCAGGTCAACGGCGTGGTTCGCTCCATAGAAAACACCAATACCGAACTCGCGCGGCTCGGCGTCGATGTGCGCATGGTCACGCCGCAGAGTTTTTACAGCATTCCCTGCCCCACCTATCCGGAAATCCGCCTTTCGGTTGCCGGTTATCGCCGTGTGGCGGCGGAGATCGAAAAAAGCCAGCCTTCCTTCGTGCATATTGCGACGGAAGGACCGCTGGGCTTCATGGCGCGGCGCTGGTGCGTGAAGAACCGCATGCGTTTTTCCACCAGCTATCACACCCGCTTTCCCGAATATGTGGCGGCGCGCTTCCCTGTGCCGGAAAGCTGGCTTTACGCTTTCGTGCGCTGGTTCCACAATGGCGGCAACACCTGCATGGTGGCGACGCCGAGCCTTGAGACCGAACTGGAAGCGCGCGGCGTGCGCAATCTGAAGCGCTGGAGCCGCGGCATCGACGCCGAGCTTTTCCATCCCCGCCCGAAAGCAAAGCTGCCTTTCGACCTGCCGCGCCCAATCTTCATGACGGTGGGACGTGTGGCGGTGGAGAAGAACCTGCCGGAATTTCTGGAACTGGACCTGCCGGGTTCGAAGGTCGTTATCGGCGACGGCCCTGCCCGCCATGAATTGCAGGAGAAATATCCGGACGTTTTGTTCACCGGCGTCAAGACCGGTGAGGAGCTGGCCGATGCCTATGCGCAGGCCGATGTCTTCGTTTTCCCCTCCAAGACCGACACGTTCGGCAACACCATTCTGGAAGCGCTGGCAAGCGGCGTGCCCGTGGCCGCCTTCCCCGTCACCGGGCCGATCGATATTCTCGGCGGCAACCCGGCAGCCGGTGCGCTGGACGACAATCTTCGCGATGCCTGTCTCGCGGCGCTTCATTGTTCGCCACAGGAGGCGCTGGCGCTTTCCAGAAGCTACAGCTGGGAAAAAGCCTCGCGGCAATTCCTCGACAATGTCATTCACGCGGCGGGAAAATCCCTGCCGCTGCTGTCGCGTTCTCAACTTGCATGAGGCGATCCCCGAGATTCTGTTCGGGAACGGTGGACGAAACGAAGCGGGAATGCCACAAGGCAATCAGGACGCGACTGCCGTTATCTTTAGAACGGGGTCGGGCTGCTGATTGACGTCAGGCGGCTGCCGCGAGAACACGCTGGCCGTCCTCTGTTTCCGGATGATACCGCCTCAGGCTAAGGGAAGAAGCTCTTTCCGTTGGGCTGCGCACCAGTGATTGATTTTCTCGATGATGTCCTTTGCAGCAATCGGCAGGGCGCTGTTGGGTATGACGGCCACCGTCCCGTGGAAAACCAGCACCAGACTATCGGGCGGCGTGAGTGCGAGATGGTGAAGCCCAGCCTGCGTAGCAACATTGCCTCAAAAGGCCTTTTGCTGACAAAACCTTGAGGATCGACACTGCGCGGCGTAACCCGCCTTCACCATGCTCCGGTAAGCATCTGGCCGGAAAGCGGCACGGTCCGCGCCTTGCCGTCGCGATCCGTTACCGAAAGCGATGCGGCCATCTGTTTCGGCGACTTGCGGAACCAGTTGGCGGCAACGCTCGCCATATCGCCGATCATCGCCTGCCTGTGCCAGTCGGCAAAGCGCTTGGCCGTGGCTTCGGGTTCGGAACGATAGAAGAAATCGCCGGATTGTCCGAGATCGTTGATGGATGCCGCCATGGCGGCAAGCGGCCGCTGGAACATTTTCGCCGGCACGGAAAGCCCATTGGCACCCTCCGAAAATGCCGGCGCCATGAAATCGATCGCCCAGCCATCCGCCTCGATCCAGCAGTGGAAGTTCTCGCCCGCGCCCGTCACATAACCGTCTTCACGGTGATCGGCGAATAGCAGCACGGTTCCACCGAGATTATAGGCCGCAAGCCCGCCCTTCGGCACCGCCTTCACCTTGTAATGCTGCTGCAGGATGAAGGCGCCGAAGGTGCTGAAATACATGGAGGCCGAGGCGGGATCGGCATTCTGGCTGATGAGCAGGCTGTTGATGACGCGGTAAATCCGGTGATAATCGGTCTGCTTGATCAGCATGGTCTTTTACTCTTCAAAACCGTGAAATTGGAGCGAGCGGGTGCCCCTTGTTTCTTCTCCCCGCCGGGGAGAAGTCCGCGGCAGCGGGATGAGGGGGCGACGGTCGAGATATACGGAGAGGGTGCCCCCTCATCCGACCCTTCGGGCCACCTTCTCCCCGATGGGGAGAAGAAATACGCGGCGACCCTTCACATCAAAATCAACGCCGCTTCTTAGCCTTGCTCTCGAACGGATTGTCAGACCCACGATAATGCACACGGATCGGCACGCCCGGCATGTCGAAATCCTTGCGCAGACCGTTCACCAGATAACGTGTATAGCTTTCCGGAATAGCTTCCGGCCGCGTGCAGGAAATCATGAAGGCCGGCGGGCGGGCCTTGACCTGCGTCATATATTTCAGCTTCAGGCGGCGGCCGGAAACGGCCGGCGGCGGATGCTGGGTCGTCTGCGAATCCAGCCAGCGGTTAAGGCGGGCGGTGGAGATGCGGCGGTTCCAGACCTTGTCGGTGTCGATGATGTTCTGCATCAGCCGGTCGAGGCCATAACCCGTCTGGCCGGAAATCGGCACGGCGCGAATGCCGCGCGCCTGCGGCAGAAGCCGCTCGGTTTTCTCGCGCAGATCGGCCAGATAGGCCTGCGGGTCTTCCACCAGGTCCCATTTGTTGAAGGCGAGCACGGCGGCGCGGCCTTCGCGGATGACGAGATCGACGAGCTGCAAATCCTGCTTCTCGAAGGGAATGGTGCTGTCGAACACGATCACCACGGTTTCGGCAAAACGAATGGAGCGCAGCGAATCCGCGACCGAGAGCTTTTCCAGCTTCTCCGTCACCTTGGCCTTGCGGCGCATGCCGGCCGTGTCAAACATCTTGATGGTGCGGCCGCGCCAGTCCCATTCGACCGAAATACTGTCGCGGGTAATGCCCGCTTCCGGGCCGGTCAACAGGCGGTCTTCACCGAGAAAGCGGTTGATCAGCGTCGACTTGCCCGCATTCGGCCGGCCGATAATGGCGACGCGCAGCGGCTTGGTCTCGTCATAAACCGGCTCTTCGTCTTCTTCATCCTCGCTGCCCGGCTCGCCGCGCGGCAAAACGATATCCGTCTCCGCCTCGTCCACCTCAGGCGGGAAGGCGACGTCTTCACCGATCGCCTCGACGATGGCGTCGCGCAGGTCGATCATGCCCTGACCGTGTTCGGCCGAAATTGGGCAAGGGTCACCGAGGCCAAGCGTGAAGGCATCATAGAAACCGGCATCCGAGCCGCGCGCTTCGGACTTGTTGGCCACCAGCACCACCGGCTTGCCCCGACGGCGCAGCATTTCGGCGAGCGTCTCGTCGGCCGGCGTCAGACCAGCCTTGGCGTCCACAACGAACAGCGTCACATCGGCATCGTCGATTGCCGCTTCGGTCTGCGCCCACATGCGGCCCTGAAGCGTTTCCGGCCCGGATTGCTCCAGACCGGCGGTATCGATGATGGTGAAACGCAGGTCGACCAGCTTCGCCTCGCCGGGGCGGCGGTCGCGGGTCACACCCGGCGTATCGTCCACCAGCGCCAGCTTCTTTCCGACGAGACGGTTAAAAAGCGTGGACTTGCCGACATTGGGGCGCCCGACTATGGCGACGGTGAAGCTCATTGATCCTGGTTCCTTAAAGCACGTCTGCCCAAAACGTTACCTGTTTTGGGCAAAGGACATGCGTAAAATAATGAGTTGGATCGCTTTGGCAATGCACAGAATGCCGGCGCGATCCTGCGTGGCGCAGCGGCGTTAGGCAGCCTTGCCCGAAGCGGTGATATTGTCGAGCATGATCTGCGCGCGGTTCGTCACGTTGCGTGGCGCCTGCGCGTCGCTGACGATCTGCTCGAACCATTGTTTGGCCTTGGCGAAATCGCCGGCCTTGTAGGCGGCAAGACCCAGAGCTTCGCGGGCGGAAGCGCGCATGGTCTGGCCCTCGGCGCTCAGCGGCTCGGCCAATGCGACGACCTGATCATAGGTGCCGTTATCCACCAGCAGCCAGGCGGCGCGCACCTTGGCGGTGTCGCGGAAGACCTGCGGTGCGGATGTGTCGTTGCCGATGGCGGTGAAGGCGGCGATGGCGCCGGCCGCATCACCCTTCTGCGACAGCAGCGTGGCCGAGCGGAACTTTGCCAGAACCGGATAATTGCCATGACCGGAGGTTTCGAGATCGGCGAAGGCCTTCAGCGCCTCATCCGTCTTGTTGTCCGAAGCGAGCTTCAGCGCCGCAAGGAACTGATCACCGGAATTGGAAGCGCGGCTGGTGTTCCAGTATTCGTAGATACCGGCGCCGGCGGCGCCCAGAACCACGAGAACGGCCGCACCCACGACCACGATACCGTAACGGCCCCAGAAGCGCGACAGCTGCTCGGAGCGGATCTGCTCGTTCACTTCGCGGATAAAGGTATCATTCTCGTTTGCCATCAAATTCTCCGTTACCCGCGCGGAGATCGTGTCCCGATCCATCCGTCCGCGGACATACCAAGCCGCTTACCCGGATCGGCAAAAGTAAGGCCAACCGGGTCATGGTCGGCCTTCTAGCCTATTTTGCCTGATATGTAAGGGGGAAACGTTGATTTCCTACAGGACGATGGGCTGAACGCCGATCAACCATTCGTGCAGTTTCAGGATGAAAGCACCCCACAGGACGATGCCGCCGACAACGGCCACCAGATCGTAACGGCCTGAAACGAAGTCCCGGACCACTTTTTCGCCTGCCCGTTCCCGGCGCTTCAGCGAAATCCGCATCACCACGCCCCAGGCGAGGAACGATACGAAAAGAAGAATGGAAGACGTCTCGCCATTGGCCAGAAGATGCGCGAGCGCCCATATCTTGACCGAAAGAATGAGCGGATGTTTCGTCTTCGTCGCGATGTGGCCAGCCGGGATGAGGCTGGCGATAAGACAGATCATCGCCGGCAGCATCAGGGTCACGGCAATATGGCTCATCCAGACCGGCGGATACCACAACATTCCGGTTTCCTGCCGCGCTTCACCGAAGGCATAAATGACAAGGCCGAGCGTGATGAGGCTGACGAGCGAATAGACGCCCTTGAAAGGGCCTTCGCCCATCGACGCGATCATCCGCGCGCGAAATTGCGGTGCGACCACCTTCAAAAGATGCGTCAGCAGGAACAAGGCAAGACAAAGTGCGAGAAAAAGCATGAAACACGGTCCCCCGGGTGGAACGAAGCGGCCCTATCACCGCAAGCTGCAACAGGAATTAGGCCGAAAGTCATGAAAACGCCAGACTATTCAAAGCTTCGCCTTATTCCACCCGCAAAAGGCCACGGTGTTTCATATGACGGATAACTGATGTTTCGCCCATTTGCCGCCTTTTCCCTGTCGCTTCTCGCCGCCCTTCCCGCTTTTGCGCAAGAGGCTGAGAAGCCGAAGCAGCTCGTCATCGTGTCCTTCGACGGTGCGGGCGACAATACGCTGTGGGAAAGAAGCCGGGCGACGGGCAAGCAAGTCGGCGCGCATTTCACCTATTTCCTTGCCTGCACGCTGGTGATGGACAGGAAAACCAGCGCCAAGACCTATCAGGGACCTGGCCAGAAGTCCGGACGTTCCAATGTCGGTTTCGGCCAGTCGCCGGAAGAGGTGGAGGCAAGGCTCAGAAACATCTGGGCCGCTTATCGCGAAGGCCACGAAATCGGCAACCACACCTGCGGCCATTTCGATGGCGGGCAATGGACCGCCGAACAATGGGACGGCGAATTCACCACTTTCACCAGCACGCTGGAAAACGCCTGGCAGATGATCGGCAAAAAGGGCGAGGAACCCGAAGGCTGGCGCGAGATGGTGAAAAAGATCAATGGTTTCCGCGCGCCCTATCTCTCGCAGGGGCCGGCGCTGACCGAAGCGCAGAAAAAGCACCGTTTCGTTTATGACGCCACCAGCATCACCAAGGGACCGGAATGGCCGGTGGAGCGCGACGGCATAGAGCATTTCGGCCTGCCGCTCATTCCGGAAGGCCCGGGCAACCGCCCGATCATCGCCATGGACTACAATCTCTTCATCCGCCACTCCATCGGCGTCGAGACGCCGGATCGTTCGAAGGAATTCGAGGAGCGCGCCTATACCGCCTTCCGCAATGCATTCGACAGGCAATATAATGGCGAGCGCATTCCGCTACAGATGGGCTTTCACTTCGTGAAGATGAATGGCGGCGCCTATTGGAACGCCTACGAGCGGCTGCTGCGCGAAGTCTGCGGCAGGCAGGATGTCGCCTGCGTGAGCTATGCCGAGGCGATGCCGATGATCGAGGCGCGGAAGAAACAGAAGACCGAGGGGTGAACTTCCTCATGCTCTCCTGTTCTTGACAAAGGTCGAACACCCCTCCTCCGTCATGCCGGTCCCCGGAACAAGCCCGAGGATGACCCGGCATCCAGCTACGGCGCGTCTGCGCCATGAGAAGAGTCTTTTGCGATCAAGGACTTGATCGCGCTGGACCCCGGATCTAGTCCGGGGTGACGGGTGCGAATGAGGCAGTTCACCAAACACATCGTCTTCGTAGGACGTGCTCAAGACCTGAAGGCGGCCAATCGACCGCCTTTTTTCAAGGCTTGTTGGCCGCCAGCTCTCCGGCTTCCGCTTCCCGCTGAAGATAGCGCTCGTCGATATCCGGCAGGGGCTTGTCGTCGATCGCGGCCTCGAAGGCCACAAGACGTTTGTGGATGGACAGCAGCTCGATGATCGTTGTCCAGGAATTGACCAGATACTGGAACGAATTGCTGACCTGACCGAAGGCCGTGGCGATTTGCTGGTAGATACCATAGGTGATCTTGCCCGCCACGATGGTCGGAACGAGCATCAGAAGCAGGAACACCGCATCGGCCTGAATGTAGAAATACCGTGCGACGTTGAAATAGAGATAGTGCCAATACATACGGAAATAATTCTTCCGCACATTGGAGTAGAGTTCCTTGACTGTCGGCGGCTGGGCGCGGTCGGCGTGATCCTCGCCATAAACCAGTTCCTTACGATAGGCGGCTTCCACACGCTGATTGCGGAAGTTCAGGCCGGGCAGCTTGATGCCGACCGTCGCCAGAAGCACGGTGCCGAATATGGACCAGACTATCGCCAGCCAGAACAGCGCATGCGGCACTTCGCCGAGGATCGGCAATTCAGAGACATAAGACGACAGCGCAAACAGGATCGGCAGGAACACGACGAGCGTCATCACCGAATTGATGAGCGTGATGCCCAACCCTTCGAGCGTGGAGGAGAACCGCATCGTATCTTCCTGAACACGCTGGGAAGCACCTTCGATGTGGCGCAGCTTTTCCCACTTGGACATGTAGAAGTCGTTCATCGCGGTGCGCCAGCGGAAGATATAATGGCTGGTGAAGAAATCCGTCAGGATCGAAACGGCCATGCTGAGAAAGGCGATCTTGGCGAAGACGATCTGAAGACTGTAGAAATCCCAGACCTCGATACCCGGCTGTTTCGAAAGGGCATTTTGCAGAAGATCGCCGAAAGGCCGGCGGAAATTATTGATAACGACCGAAATCTGAACGCCGAAATAGGTCACCGCGATAATCAGCAGCGATCCCCAGATGGACCAGTACTTCCAGGGGTGATCCTTGGCGATAACGGTCCATACCCCACCGAACGCCGCCAGACACAAGGCGAGATAGGCGTAAAAGAACAGGTTGGCCGGGACCAGAAAGTAGCTGAGATCGTAGGGTTCCTGTTCAGGCATGACATAGCCCCAGGACCGACCTAACCCTTCAACGATGAAGTACCATCCGAGAATGGCGAAAAAAGCCCATATAATGGCCGACGTGAAGAACATTTTCGGTTTGGGAAAGAAGGAATGAAACACGTTTCGAACTCACGCGCGTTTGAAATCAGCCATTATTGGCGAAGCACTAGATGGCCCGAACCTAGGGCAGAAATTTGTGCACAGCAATGAAGAAGCGCTGACCTTAACAAGATGTAAGGCGCAGATTGCGGGCGATGCCCGCCGGAAACACCGAATTAGAGACAGGAAAAGACGGCCCGCAGCCTAGCGCCGCCGCTCCGTGGCCAGCACCGGCAGCATCAGCAGCATGCTGACGACGAGCACGGCGGAAGCGAGAATGCTGGGCGCGGTGAAACTTCCTGTCACTTCGGCAATCCAGCCGGCGGCAAGCGGCCCGACAATCTGGCCCGTGCCGAAAGCGGCCGTCATCAGCGCAAAGGCGCGACGCGGGCTCGGCCCGGCAAATTCCCGGCCGAGCTGCAGGCCATAGGCGGTGATGACCATGAAGGTCAGCCCGAGAAGCAGGCCTCCGGCCAGAACGCCCGGCACCGGCGGCAGCATGACGGAAGCGAAAACACCGATGGCTTCGACAGCAAGAACGATGACGAAGGCGCGTTTCAGCCCCTGCGATTTCAAGACCGGTTTCCAGAGGAAAAGCGACATGGCGGCGGCGCAGCCGGTGATGAACCAGGCCAGAAACTCCACGAAGGCGCCGGCAGCGGCCATGCGGGCAATCGCCACGATGAAGGTGGCGGTGATGACGTAACCGAAACCGAAAAGCCCATAGGCCAGCGTCGTCAGGAAGAGCGGCCGCGTCCAGTGGAGCGGCGGCTCCGCCACCGAGGATGCATGTCGCGGCGGGCCTGCGGGCAGCACCCGCCAGACGAGAATGAATGTGATGAAGGAAAAGACAGCACCTGCAATCCACTCCTCCCGCCATGAGGAGCCGCCGCCGTCAAAAACGACGCCGATCAGATAGACCGCAAGCGAGGAGATCGCGATGCCCGCACCGACGCCGCCATAATGCAGCGCCTGAACGCTGTCCCTGCCCGCCTTGACAGCATGGCCGATAACGATCTGCGAGGTGAAGATCATGGTGAGCGCGCTGGCGACACCAGCCAGAAACCGGATGACGGTGAAGGCCGCGACGGAGTTGAAAGCCGCCATTGCAAGCAACAATGCCCCGGTGGAAAACAGGCCGCAAAGCGCCACCAGCCGTTCCCGCCCCGAACCCCACGAATAGGCCGCCAGAACCGCCCCGGCCAGATAACCGGCGAAGTTACCCGCCGCCACGATCCCCGCATCCCCCGCCGAAAGCGGAACATCCGCCATCATGCCGGGCAGAATGGGGGTGAAGGAAAAGCGGCCGAAACCCATGGCGGAGGCCATCATCAGCGCCCCGGAAAATCCGAGTGCAGTCAGATGTTTGGCGGAAAGTGGCTTGTCGATGCTCATGCATGGCTTATCGCAACGGGGCGGATAAGGGACAAGCGAGTTATTTTGATCGGCGTTATAAGCGGTCGTTATCTGTCATGCGGCGAGCATCGATGCGTTCCGAGGGTGCCGCGTATTTCTTCTCCCCGCCGGGGAGAAGGTGGCCCGAAGGGTCGGATGAGGGGGGCAAGCTCTCCGAAATCCGGTGATGGCGCCCCCTCATCCCGCTGCCGCGGACTTCTCCCCCTCGGGGAGAAGAAACAAGGGGCACCCGCTCGCCTCACTCAGGGGCCAAGACGAGACAATGGACCTTTGTAATTTGGCCTTGATGAACGGAAGCCAGTCCCCGCCCCTCACTCAGCCAGCGTCAGCACCAGCGGCCCGTTCTTGGTCGCAACCACGGTGTGCTCATACTGGACCGTCGGCGCGCTCGGATCGCTGTAGAGCGTCCATGAATCGTCATCGCCGTCCTCGGCCCAATAGGCGCCGGTCGAGAGGAACGGCTCGACGGTAAACACCATGCCTTCCTGCATGATGCGACGCTCGTCCTTGTCCGGCCAGGTCGCCAGTTCCTTTGGCTCCTCGTGCAGCGAGCGGCCGATGCCGTGGCTGGCGAGATTGGTGATGAGCGTATAGCGGTTCTTCTTGGCAAAGGCGCCGATGGCATTGCCGATATCGGCGAAAGGCCGGCCGGTTTTCACCTGCTGCAGGCCCGTCCACATGGCGCGTTTGCCATCGCGGCACAGCCGCTCGATGTCCTTCTTCACCGGCGGCACGGCGAAAGACGAGCCGGTATCGCCGAAAAAGCCGTTCTTCACCGCCGAGACATCGATATTGACGAGATCGCCCGCCTTGATGATGCGCGGTCCCGGAATGCCGTGGGCCACTTCCTCGTTGACGCTGATGCAGGTCGCGCCGGGAAACTTGTAGCAGAATTCCGGCGCCGATTGCGCACCATTATCCTCCAGCACCTTGCGGCCGATGGCATCCAGCTCGGCCGTGGTGATGCCGGGTTCCAGCGCGTCCGCCATGGTCTGCATCGCGACGGCGCACAAACGGCCGATGTCCTTCAGCAGAACCAGTTCTTCTTCGGTGGAAATGACCATGTCTCTGTCCGTCGTTCTGTATGGCGGGTCTCAAAACGCCCGCCTTGGCAATCATCAGGCCGTGGCTTTCACCGGATCGGCGCTCCCCGTCAATTCTTTTCTGACGATCGGGGCGACTTTCGTACCATAAAGCTCGATGCCGCGCATGATCTGATCGTGCGGCATCAGGCCGATGGCCATCTGCAGCAGGAAGCGATCGTTCCTGAAAACGCCATGCGCCTTGATGATCTTTTCCGCCACCAGTTCCGGCTCACCGAGGAAGAGATTGCCCTCCGGCCCGCGCGCGGCGTCGAAATGCGCGCGGTTCGTCGGCCCCCAGCCGCGCTCGCGGCCGATGCGGTTCATCACCTCCGCCTGCGGTCCATAAAACTGGTCCGCCGCCTTGGCGGTGGTGTCGGCAATGAAGCCGTGCACATTGATGCTGGTGCGCAGCTTCGTCTTCTCCTGCCCCGCGCGGCGCGCGGCCTCGTGGTAAAGATCGAACAGAGGCGCGAAGCGGCGATATTCGCCGCCGATGATGGCAAGCGCCACCGGCAGACCCATGGCGCCTGCCCGCGCCACCGATTGCGGCGTGCCGCCAACCGCGATCCAGACCGGCAGACGCTCCTGCAACGGCCGCGGATAAACGCCACGCCCGTTAATGGCGGGATGCTTGGTGCCGGACCAGGTGACGATTTCCTGCTCCCGCAACGCCAGCAGCAGATCGAGCTTTTCGGCGAAGAGCACATCGTAATCCTCGAGATCGTAACCGAACAGCGGGTAGGATTCGATGAAGGAACCGCGCCCGGCCATGATTTCGGCGCGGCCGTTCGACAGGAGATCGACGGTCGAAAACTGCTGGAACACCCGCACCGGATCGTCCGAACTCAGCACCGAAACGGCGCTCGTCAGGCGAATATTCTTCGTCTTCACCGCCGCCGCCGCGAGAACGGTGGAGGGCGAGGAGACGACATAATCCGGACGGTGATGCTCCCCGAGGCCAAAGACATCGAGCCCGACCTGATCGGCAAGCTCGATCTCTTCGATGAGTTCCCGCAGCCGACGCGCGCCTTCCGGCCCACGGCCATCGGCGGGGTTGGGATTGACATCCGCGAATGTGTAAAGACCGAGTTCCATAGATGATACCTCTGTTTGCTTGCCTCAGAGATAGGGACGGAAGCTCCCGCAGGCAAATGCAGAATCTGGATGCTTAGCTTCGAAAAAATGGATGGGCGCGGCCTGTTTCACCGCGCTACCGAGCTCCCCTTAAATGGTGCCAAATGGCGATTGCCAGCCCGCCCCCTTTGGGCATACCTTGCTTAAACATGTGCGAAGTAATGCAAAAAGGGGAAAGCATGCATCGGACAGTTATCGTGACGGGCTCTACAAGCGGTATCGGCCTTGCGATTGCGCAGCGATTTGCGCGGGAGGGCGCCAATATTGTACTGAACGGTTTCGGCGATGAGGACGAGATCGAAAAACTGCGCCTTTTGCTGGAAGCGGAAAGCGGCGGGCGCGTGCTCTATCACCCCGCAGATATGACGAAACCGGACGAGATCGCCGATCTCATTCAATCCTCGCACGAAAAACTCGGCTCGGTGGATGTGCTCGTCAACAATGCCGGCATCCAGCATATCGCGCCCATCGAGGAATTTCCGCCGGAGAAATGGGACTGGATCATCGCCATCAATCTGACCAGTTCCTTCCATACCATGCGGGCTGCGATACCGCTGATGAAGAAGGCCGGAAAAGGCCGTATCATCAACATCGCATCCGCCCACGGTCTCGTCGCCTCGCCGTTCAAATCGGCCTATGTGGCGGCCAAGCACGGCATCATGGGCCTGACGAAGACGGCGGCGCTCGAGCTTGCGCAGACCGGGGTTACCGTCAACGCCATCTGTCCGGGTTATGTGCTCACACCGCTCGTCGAAAAGCAGATACCGGAAATGGCGAAGGTGCGCGGCATCAGCGAAGAGGCGGTGAAGAACGACGTGATGCTGGAACTGCAGGCAACCAAGCAGTTCGTCACCGTCGATGACGTGGCCGCCGCTGCGCTGTTTCTGGCAAGCGACGCCGCAAGCAACATCACCGGCACCCATATTTCCGTGGATGGCGGCTGGACGGCGCAATAATTGCCGAACTTTCTTTCCGTTTTGGAAACAATGAATTGCCAAAACGGAAATCGATATACGCCTGCGGGCGTGCATATGATGCGCAGGGACAATGACAAGAAACCGGCTCGGCAGCCGGTCAAAAAAGCAGGGCATTGCATGAACGACGCGATCAGCTTCATCCTCAACAGCGAAACCATCTCGCTGAAGGATTTCGGACCGACAGACACGCTTCTCGATTATCTCCGCATCAGCAAGCGGTTGACCGGGACCAAGGAAGGCTGCGCCGAAGGCGATTGCGGCGCCTGCACGGTGCTGGTCGGGCGGCTGCTGGATGGCTCGCTGCGTTATGAAAGCGTCAATGCCTGCATCCGCTTTTTAGGCTCGCTGCAGGGCAGCCATATCGTGACGGTCGAGCATCTGGCCGCGCGCGACGGTACGCTACACCCCGTGCAGCAGGCGATGGTGGATTTCCACGGCTCGCAATGCGGTTTCTGCACGCCGGGCTTCATCATGTCGCTTTACGGTCTCTGGCTTGCCAGTGAAAGCCCCGGCCGCGCCGATATCGAAAAGGCGCTGCAAGGCAATCTCTGTCGATGCACGGGTTATGAGCCGATCGTCCGCGCCGCCGAAAAGATCGCCGCTGCCCGCCCGAGCGCGCTCTTCGACCCGCTGCAACGGGACCGCACGGATATCATGGCAAGGCTCTGGGCGATCCGCGCCAATGAAACAATCATCGTCACCCACGGCGAGGACCGCACCATCGTTCCGGCGACACTGGCCGAACTGACCGAGATTTACGCCGCTGAGCCGAAAGCGACCATCGTGGCCGGCTCCACCGATGTCGGCCTGTGGGTGACGAAGCAGATGCGGGCGCTGAACCCGGTCATCTTCATCAACAATCTCGGGGATCTGCAAACCATCACCGTAGATGCGGACGGCGTAACACTCGGCGCCGGCGTCACCTATAGCCAGGCCTTCAAGACCGTTGCGAAACACTTCCCGCCGATTGCCCGGCTGTTCGACCGCCTCGGCGGCGAGCAGGTACGCAATATGGGCACCATCGGCGGCAATATCGCCAACGGTTCGCCCATCGGCGATACGCCTCCGGCGCTGATCGCGCTCGGGGCGACGCTGACCTTGCGATCCTCCTCCGGCAACCGCAGCCTGCCGCTGGAAAGCTATTTCATCGACTATGGCAAACAGGACCGGTTGAGCGGCGAATTCGTCGAAAAGTTCTTCATCCCGTTCCGGAAGCCGGAAAGCCTCTACGCCGTCTACAAGATTTCCAAGCGCCGCGACGAGGATATTTCCGCGCTCTGCGGCGCTTTCAACCTGACGCTCGATGCCGATGGCGCGGTCGAAGACATCCGCATCGCCTTCGGTGGCATGGCCGGTACGCCCAAACGCGCCGCGCATCTGGAGGCAGCCCTTCTCGGCAAGCCCTGGCGCCAGGAAACGATCGATGCGGCGCGCGATTTGCTGGACGAGGATTTCACTCCGCTGACCGACTGGCGCGCGACTGCCGAATATCGGCAACTGACGGCCAAGAACCTGCTGACGCGATTTTTCCTCGAGACTTCGGGGCAAAAGCAGGAACTTATGCGTTTTGCACTGGAGGAGGCTTGAACCATGGACACCACAAGCTTCGACAAGACCAAGACCGAAATCGACGGCCCGATGCACGCTTCGCTCCGGCACGATTCCGCCCATAAGCATGTGACCGGCAGCGCCGAATATATCGACGATATTCCCGAACCCGCCGGACTGATCCATGGCGCTCTCGGCCTTTCCGACCGGGCGCATGCCGAAATCGTCTCGATGGACCTCTCGGAAGTGGAAAAAACACCGGGCGTCCTGTGGGTCATGGTTGGCAAAGACGTGCCCGGCGAAAACGACATCTCTTCCGGCGGCCGTCACGACGAACCGCTGCTGGCCGAAACCAAGGTGGAATTCCACGGCCAGCCGATCTTCGCGGTTTTTGCCGAAACCCGCGATATCGCCAGAAAGGCGGCCCGCAAGGCGAAGGTCACCTATAAGGACCTGCCGCATTTCACCGATATCGACACGGCGATTGAAAATGGCGGCGCGCTGGTCATCGATCCGATGACACTCAAGCGCGGCGATGCCAAGATCGAAATGGATGTCGCACCGCGCCGCCTCACCGGCACCATGCGGATCGGCGGACAGGAGCATTTTTATCTCGAAAGCCACATCGCCATGGCCGTGCCGGGCGAGGATGACGAGGTGACGCTGTGGAGCTCCACCCAGCATCCGAGCGAAATCCAGCACATTGTCAGCCATATGCTTCAGGTGCCGTCCAACGCCGTCACCGTGCAGGTGCGCCGCATGGGCGGCGGTTTCGGCGGCAAGGAAACCCAGGGCAACCAGTTCGCCGCCCTCTGCGCCATCGCCGCCAAGAAGCTGAACCGGGCCGTGAAAATCCGCCCCGACCGCGACGAGGACATGACAGCGACTGGCAAACGCCACGATTTCCGCGTCGACTACGAGCTTGGTTTCGATGAGGAAGGCCGCATCCACGCCGTCGACGCCACCTATGCCGCCCGCTGCGGCTTTTCCTCCGATCTCTCCGGCCCGGTCACGGACCGTGCGCTTTTCCACGCCGATTCCAGCTATTTCTACCCGCATGTGCATCTCACCTCGCGGCCGCTGAAAACCCACACCGTCTCCAACACCGCCTTTCGTGGTTTCGGTGGCCCGCAGGGCATGCTGGGCGCGGAACGTTTCATCGAGGAAATCGCCTATGCGGTGGGCAAGGACCCGCTCGATATCCGCAAGCTGAATTTCTACGGCGAGACCGGCTCGGGCCGCACCACGACGCCCTATCATCAGGAGGTCGAGGACAACATCATCGCCCGCATCGTCGAGGAGCTGGAAACCTCCAGCGACTATCGCGCGCGACGTGAGGCGATCATCGAGTTCAACAAAACGAGCCCGATCATCCGCAAGGGTATCGCGCTCACCCCCGTCAAATTCGGCATCTCCTTCACCATGACCGCCTTCAATCAGGCGGGCGCACTGGTGCATATCTATAATGACGGCTCCATCCACCTGAACCATGGCGGCACCGAAATGGGCCAGGGCCTTTATACCAAGGTGGCACAGGTGGTGGCCGATGCCTTCCAGGTGGATATCGGCCGGGTGAAAATCACCGCAACGACCACAGGCAAGGTGCCGAACACCTCGGCCACCGCCGCCTCCTCCGGTACGGACCTGAACGGCATGGCCGCCTATGACGCCGCCCGCCAGATCCGCGAAAGGCTCGTCAAATTCGCCGCCGAGAACTGGAACGTCCCCGAAGAAGAAGTCGTCTTCCTGCCGAACCGGGTGCGCATCGGCCTTGAGGAAATCGCCTTCAACGATTTCATCAAAAAGGCCTATTTCGCCCGCGTGCAGCTTTCCGCCGCCGGTTTTTACAAGACGCCGAAAATCCACTGGGACCGCGCCGCCGGCCGCGGCACGCCGTTTTATTATTTCGCCTATGGCGCGGCCTGCTCGGAAGTGTCGATCGATACGCTGACCGGCGAATATATGATGGAGCGCACCGATATCCTCCACGATGTCGGCAAATCGCTGAACCCGGCCATCGATATCGGCCAGATCGAGGGTGCCTTCGTGCAGGGCATGGGCTGGCTGACGACCGAGGAATTATGGTGGGATGGCAAGGGGCGGCTGCGCACCCATGCGCCCTCCACCTACAAGATCCCGCTCGCCTCCGACCGGCCGAAGAGCTTTAACGTCAGGCTGGCGGAATGGGCGGAAAATGCCGAACCCACCATTGGCCGCTCAAAAGCCGTGGGCGAACCGCCCTTCATGCTGGCGATCTCGGTTCTCGAAGCCCTCTCCATGGCCGTCGCCTCCGTCGCCGATTACAAGGTCTGCCCGCGCCTCGATGCACCGGCAACGCCCGAGCGGGTTCTGATGGCGGTGGAACGGCTGAAGAAGGTGTGAGGGAGGACGTACCCATGCGGCCTCGCCCCCTCTCCGCCTTCCTCGCACGCCCTGCTCCCGCAATCCTCGTGGAAATCGAGGCCGTAAAAGGCTCGTCCCCACGCGAGGCCGGCACCTTCATGTTGGTCTCACAGGCTGACTTGTGGGAAACCATCGGCGGCGGGCAGTTTGAATATATGGCGATAGACCACGCCCGCGCCATGCTGCGAACAGGTGCTGCCGAAGACCGCATGGATATTCCGCTTGGCCCAGAAATCGGCCAGTGCTGCGGCGGCCGCACCCTGCTCCGGTTCCGGCTGATAACTCCGGAAATCGCGGCAGCGCTGGAAGCGAGAGTAAAGGGCGAGGCCGAGCAGCAGCCGGCCGTCTTCATTTTCGGGGCGGGCCATGTCGGCAAGGCGCTGGCCGAGGCGCTGTCCCTCCTGCCCTTGACCCTGACAATCGTGGAAACGCGGGAAAACGAACTGCACGATCTTCCAGTGAACGTCGCATCCGTGCTGACCCCCGTGCCGGAGGCGCTCGTCGCGAAAATTCCGGCAAATGGCGCGGCCATCATCGTCACCCACGATCACGCGCTCGATTTCCTCATCGCGAAGGAAGCGCTTGCCCGCGACGATCTCGCTTATGTCGGCATGATTGGTTCGAAGACCAAACGCGCCACCTTCGCCCATTGGCTGGAGCGGGAGGGAGAGCCCATGTCCCGCCTTGCAAAGCTCATCCTGCCCATCGGCGGCAACAGCGTCAGGGATAAGCGGCCTGCGATCATAGCGGCCCTTGTGGCAACCGAGTTGTTGCAAGCATTTTCCGCTGCCGAAATCCGTCGCAGCGAAAATCGACACGGCCATCCTCAAGGCCAAGATCACGCCTGAGCCCATCCGGCAGGCTTTCATCCGCCAGATTGTCGGGTTGAAGGCTTTCAAGAGTAAACCGTTCCGCTGTCCGCAGACCCGCACGCAGGCGGGACCACGCGCGCAAGAGTGCTGTGCGCATGTCCGTCTCCATTCAAAAATGTCAGAAGCTCAGTTGATGAATTGAGCTAAAAATGCTCTGTTTTCCGGAGAAAAACCAATGAAACCTTCGGCAATTGGCATAAAGAGAACTTATCCATGAAAATGTCCCGCCAGTTTCCCTTGAACGCCCTGCGGGTGTTCGAAGCTGCCGCAAGGCATCTGAGCTTCACCAAGGCCGGCGAAGAGCTGGGCATGACCCAGACGGCGGTGAGCTATCAGGTGAAACTGCTGGAGGAGAATATCGGCGAGCCGCTCTTCATCAGAAAGGCGAGGCAGGTCTCGCTGACAGAGGCGGGGCAGAAACTTGCGCCGAAAGTCGCGGAAGCCTTCAACAATCTGCGGGAGGCCGTCGACAATGTGCGTGACACGTCCGATGCGACCCTGACAATCCATTCCACCGCTACCTTCGCCTCACGCTGGCTTTCGCGGCATCTGGGTGCTTTCCAGCTCGAACATCCCTCGATTGCCGTGCGGCTCGACACATCAAGCGCTTTGATCGATTTTTCCCAGTCGGATTGCGATGTCGCCATTCGCTGGAGCAAAGATAGCGGCAAAGGGCTGATCTACCATCAACTGCTGCGCGGCGTTTACACGCCGATGCTGCATCCGGGCCTTGCCGAAAGCATCGGCGGATTGCACAAGCCGGAAGACCTGCTGCGCCTGCGCATCATCGACCCCGGCGACATCTGGTGGAGCCAATGGTTTCGGGAAGTGGGTGTTGAAAATCCCGGCCTTGACCGTTATCCCCGCAGCCGCCTCAATGTGCAGGCCTTCGAAGCCGCCGCCGCAATCGCCAGCCAGGGGGTGGCCATGCTCACCCCTGAACTCTATGCCGATGAGATTGCGCTCGGCCGCCTTTATCAGCCCTTCGAGCACCTCAGCAGCGAAGGAAAGAACTATTGGCTGGTCTACCCCGAAAACCGCAGGAACATTCGCAAGATAAGGCTGTTTCGCGACTGGATATTGAAGCGGATCGAGGTAAGCCGGCCGCAGCAACTGCCTCAAAACCCCATGTCCGGCGCATAAAAACAGCGCGGCGTGTCCTCATCCGGAAACAGACAGAGATGATATTCGCCGTCCTCGGATCGTCTTGCCTCGCGCTGCGACCAGTTGAAGACATGGCGTCGGGTGACCATGCGGTGATCGCCGGGTGCGAGCGAGACCTCGTAACCGTCAGGCGTAACACGAACACTGCGCGTGGGAATCATCTGGCAGTCGCCGGTTTGGGCGTCGCCATTGCAGCAATAGCTTTCATATTTGAACCCCTTGTGGGATTCATGGGCAAGCGCGGTGGCGCTGAACGCCAGAGATAAGAAGAGGACCGTCAGAACAAGGCGCATCGGCATGGTCTCCGTTGAAACAACGGCGGCTGCCGGAAGATCATTGCGTCCCTTTATTCAAATTTCACATCAACACCCACCCGGACACAACGGCACCGGGAACTGCGATACCTGCCCCTGATCTGCCCCCACCCAGGGTTCGCAACGCCCGCTTTCGGAAGAACCGCCAGCGAAACATATCATGGAAGCCCTGCGCATCGGCGTAAAACCGGAATGGATTTCCGGCAAGGCGCCCCGCAGGACTCCGCAGCCTTATATTTTAGCACATCGGCAGACTGCACAAAGGATAATAGCTGAGTCGCGTTAGCCAGCTAAGCACAAACTACGCGACAGGAATGAGCGGCTGCAACTTTACCGGGCCAACCAACCTACACGGGCGAACTCAATAGAAATTGCGGACACATAGGCGTCAGATTGTGAACAATCACCGCCTGCCCTCTGCTTTTCCCTTTCCTAAAGGTCAAATTTCTCGCAAGGTGCGCTGCACAAGGATCAGGGGAACCGCATGTACGAATATGCCATTGCGTGGGAATGGATGGCCTTTGCCGTCCGCTGGCTCCACGTCATCACCGCCATCGCCTGGATCGGCTCATCCTTTTATTTCATCGCGCTCGATCTCGGGTTGGTCAAACGGCCGCATCTGCCGCCGGGGGCCTATGGCGAGGAATGGCAGGTGCATGGCGGCGGCTTTTACCACATCCAGAAATATCTGGTCGCGCCGGCCCAGATGCCCGAGCACCTGACATGGTTCAAATGGGAAAGCTACGTCACCTGGCTGTCCGGCTTCGCCATGCTCTGCATCGTTTATTACGGCGGTGCCGATCTCTTCCTCATCGATCATTCCGTGCTGGCGCTCACCCAGTTCCAGGCCATCTGTCTGTCGCTCGCCTCGCTTGCCATAGGCTGGCTGTTTTACGATTTCCTCTGCAAATCGCCGCTCGGCAACAATACCTGGGGCCTGATGATCGTGCTCTATGTCGCGCTGGTGGCGATGGCATGGGGTTACACACAGGTTTTCACCGGCCGCGCCGCCTTCCTGCATCTCGGTGCCTTCACTGCCACCATCATGTCGGCGAATGTGTTCTTCATCATCATCCCCAACCAGAAGATCGTCGTCGCAGACCTGATCGCCGGGCGCACGCCGGACCCGAAATATGGCCGCATCGCCAAACAGCGCTCACTGCACAACAACTATCTGACGCTGCCCGTCATCTTCTTCATGCTGTCGAACCATTATCCGCTGGCCTTTGCCACGCAGTTTAACTGGATCATCGCGGCACTCGTCTTCCTGATGGGCGTCACCATCCGCCACTGGTTCAACACCACCCATGCCCGCAAGGGAAAACCCACATGGACCTGGCTGCTGACCGCCCTCATCTTCATCGTCATCATGTGGCTCTCCACCGTGCCGAAAGTGCTGACCGGCGAGGAAGAACAGAAAGCAGCGACGCTTTCGCCGATGCAGCAGCAATTCGTCGCCGACACCCATTTTGCCAAGGCGCGCGATGTGGTCCAGGGCCGCTGTTCCATGTGCCATGCGGCCGAGCCGGTGTGGGAAGGCGTGCCCTTCACGCCAAAATCCGTAAAGCTCGAAACCGACGAACAGATCGCCGCCCACGCGCGAGAAATCTATTTGCAAGCCGGCCGAAGCCATGCCATGCCTCCCGGCAACATCACCGCCATCACCCCGGATGAGCGCAAGCTGCTGACCGCTTGGTACGAAAGCGCGGTTTCCGGGGCAGGAAAAGCCGAAGGAAAGACTGAATGAGCATGGTTCTGCTGCGTGGCCGCCTGCTGAGCTTCCGCCGCGCGCCGCTCGCAATCGACGATACGCAAAGCTATCTCTATATCGAAGACGGTGGCCTGCTGATCGAAGACGGCCGGATCGCCGCCATCGGCGACTACGCCAATATCCGCAAGCAAGCCCCCGAAGACATCGAGGAAAAGGACCACCGCCCGCATCTCATCGTGCCGGGCCTCATCGACATGCACCTGCATTTCCCGCAGATGCAGGTCATCGGCTCCTATGCCGCCAACCTGCTGGAATGGCTGAACACCTATACTTTCCCGGAAGAATGCCGTTTCGTCGAAAGCGCCCATGCTGAGCGCATCGCCACGCATTTCTATGACGAACTGCTGCGCCACGGCACCACCACGGCCGCCGCTTATTGCTCCGTGCACAAGACCTCCGCCGACGCCTTCTTTGCTGAAGCCATGAATCGCAACATGCTGATGGTGGGTGGCAAGGTGATGATGGACCGCAACGCCCCGCAGGGCCTGCTGGACACGCCGGAAACCTCCTATGACGAGACGCGCCAAGTCATCGCCGACTGGCACGGAAAAGGCCGCAACCACGTCGCCATCACCCCCCGCTTTGCTATCACCTCCACCCCGAAACAGATGGAAGCCGCGCAGGCGCTGGCGCAGGAATTTCCCGATCTCTTCATCCAGACGCATCTTTCGGAAAATCTCGACGAGATCAAATATACCTGCGAGCTCTACCCCGAAGCGACCGACTATACCGACATCTATGTGCGCTACGGCCTGATGGGCAAAAAGACCCTGCTCGGCCACGCCATCCACCTCTCTGACCGCGAGGCGGATGTGCTGTCGGAAACCGGCGCAGTGGCCGTGCATTGCCCCACCTCGAACCTCTTCATCGGCTCCGGCCTCTTCCCGATGAAAAAGCTGCAGCGGCGCGAAAAGCCGGTGCGGATCGCGGTTGCGACCGATATCGGCGGCGGATCGAGCTATTCCATGCTGCGTACCATGGACGAGGCCTACAAAATCCAGCAATTGCTGGGCGAACGCCTCAACCCGCTGGAAAGCTGGTACCTGATGACCCGCGGCAATGCCGAGGCGCTTTCCATGGTCGACCGCATCGGCACGCTGGAGGCCGGCACGGAGGCAGACATCACCGTGCTCAACGCCTCTTCCACCCCC
The DNA here is from genome assembly GCF_041954855.1 of Agrobacterium sp. LR_9. Lineage (NCBI taxonomy): Bacteria > Pseudomonadati > Pseudomonadota > Alphaproteobacteria > Hyphomicrobiales > Rhizobiaceae > Agrobacterium > Agrobacterium sp. LR_9. The sequence goes on along the minus strand of NZ_JAVAYA010000009.1, from coordinate 35,180 downwards.
GCCATGGCGCTGAAGATGGAAGTGGTGAACAGCCTTACGGAAGAACTCTTCCTGATGCTGACCATGGGGGACGACCGCACGGTGGTTGAGACCTATGTGGCCGGCAGGGCAATGAAGAGCGTGCTGGCATAGTTCGGCTGGGGCCGAAGCACTTAGCCACAAACTCCTTTACACAATCACATATTGAATCGAGCGGGTGCCGCGTCTTTCTTCTCCCCGGCGGGGAAGAAACCGTGGCCGCACCCGCTCGCTTCTAATGACAAGCTGACGCCATCGCGGCCGAAACGCGAATGACCTCTGGAGTGCGCCGTGCCGGATTTAGACACAACCACCATGCTGATGGTTTTTGCCACCTTCACCGTCGCGGGCATCGTCAAGGGCGTGACCGGCATGGGGCTGCCCACCGTCGCCATGGGCGTGCTCGGCCTGTTCATGCCGCCCGTCCTTGCCGCAGGGCTGCTGATCCTGCCCTCCTTCGTCACCAATATCTGGCAATTGCTGGCCGGGCCGGATTTCAGGGCTATCGTCGCGCGGCTATGGCCGATGATGATCGCCATCGCCGCCGGCACCCTCATCGGCATCCGGCTGATGACGGCAGGTACCGGCGTCTGGACCACCTCGGCTCTCGGATTATGCCTTGCTGCTTACGCGGCCTACAGCCTCTTCGCCAAACCCCTCTCAGTTCCGGCGCGGCTGGAATCCAGGCTCTCACCGGCCATAGGGCTGACAACCGGCCTGCTGACCGGCGGCACCGGAATTTTCGTCGTGCCCGCCGTGCCCTATATACAGTCGCTCGGTTTCAACCGCGACGATCTCGTTCAGGCGCTCGGCCTTTCCTTCACCGTTTCGACCATTGCGCTTGCCGCCGGCCTTGCCTCTCAGAACGCCTTCCGCGTTGAGCACCTGTCGCTTTCCGCACTCGCCGTGATGCCCGCGCTTCTCGGCATGTGGCTCGGCCAGAAAATCCGTAACATCGTCAGCCCGGCCACATTCCGGCGCTGGTTCCTCATCTGCCTGCTTTTATTGGGAGCCGAGCTGTTTTTGCGGGCTTTCTGGTGATGGACCCCGTCGATTTTAATGTCGCAGCCATCCCATTCATGTTATGTGAAGCCATCATTCAAATGTGAAGGCTTTATCCATGGGCAAAATCCTGACCATAGCGGACCTGAAGCAACAGGCTCAGCGCCGTGTGCCAAAAATGTTTTTCGACTACGCCGATAGCGGCGCATGGACGGAAGGCACCTACCGCGCCAATGAGGATGATTTTTCCAAGATAAAGCTGCGCCAGCGCGTGCTGGTGGATATGACCGATCGGTCGCTTGCCACAGAAATGGTCGGCGAGAAGGTTTCGATGCCGGTAGCCCTCTCCCCCACCGGGCTAACGGGCATGCAGCACGCCGATGGCGAGATGCTGGCCGCAAAAGCGGCGGAAGAATTCGGCGTGCCCTTCACGCTTTCCACCATGAGCATCTGCTCCATCGAGGATGTCGCCTCCGTCACCTCAAAACCCTTCTGGTTTCAGCTCTACGTGATGAAGGACCGGGATTTCGTCAACAATCTCATCGACCGCGCCAAGGCCGCCGGATGCTCGGCACTGGTGCTGACACTCGACCTGCAAATTCTCGGCCAGCGCCACAAGGATTTGCGCAACGGCCTCTCCGCACCGCCGAAATTCACCCCGAAACATATCTGGCAGATGGCGACCCGGCCGAAATGGTGCCTGGACATGGCCCGCACCAAGCGCCGCAGCTTCGGCAATATCGTCGGCCACGCCAAAAACGTCTCCGACCTGTCATCGCTCTCCTCCTGGACGGCGGAGCAATTCGATTCGCGCCTGTCGTGGAAGGATGTCGAATGGATCAAGCAACGTTGGGGCGGCAAGCTTATCCTCAAGGGCATCCTTGATGAGGAAGATGCCCGCGCCTCGCTCGATACCGGCGCCGACGCCATCATCGTCTCCAACCATGGCGGCCGCCAGCTCGACGGTGCGCACTCCTCCATCGCCATGCTGCCGAAAATCGTCGACGCAGTTGATGACAAGGTTGAGGTGCATATGGATGGCGGCATCCGCTCCGGTCAGGATGTGCTGAAGGCCGTGGCGCTCGGCGCCAAAGGCACCTATATCGGCCGTCCCTTCCTCTATGGCCTCGGTGCCGATGGCAAACAGGGCGTGACGACGGCGCTGGAGATCATCCGCAAGGAAATGGATGTCAGCATGGCGCTTTGCGGCAAAAGGCTGATTACGGATGTGGATCGCAGCATTCTGGCGTGATATCAGAAGGGCAGAACTTCCGGCATGGCAACGAGAGCTCGCAGACCTCTCTACCGTCATGCCGGACTAGATCCGGCATCAAGCCGCGGCGCGTCTGCGCCGCGAAAGAGTCTCTCGCGATCAAAGACTTGATCGCGCTGGATCCCGGCTCAAGGCCGGGATGACGGCGGTCGGTATCGCCTTCGCGCTAGACCACCCAGCCCCTCAATGCCCCACCGTCTTCGAAAACACGTTCACGATCACCACCCCCGTCACGATAAACCCGAGGCCGACAACGGCGGCGATATCCAGCGCCTGGCGGAACACGAAATAGCCGATGCCGGAAATCAGCACGATGCCGAGCCCGCTCCAGATGGCATAGGCTACGCCGACAGGCAGCGCCCGCAGCGTGAACGACAGCAGATAAAAGGCCGCACCGTAAAACAGCGCCATCAGCACCGTCGGCAAAAGCCGGGTGAATTGCTGCGACTGCTGCAGAAAGGAAGTTGCGATGACCTCACAGACGATGGCCGCGACAAGCGCCCCATAGGTCAAAACAGCCGCGTTCATCGTTCCACTTCCTTTTTCGTCTGGGCGATCATCCGGGCCCTCAGAGCCGCCCTGTCGCCACCCGCTTTGCCATCGTCGGCCAGTAGATCGGCAAACCAGATGCCGTCAGCCGCAAGCCGCACCATCTCCAGTACCACCCCGTCATCCGTTTCTTTATGACGGGCAAGACGTCCCTCAATCCAGCTGTTCCACATGCGCCGAAGCGACGGTTCACCGACCATGGAAACCGAGATCGCTGCCCATTGCCTGCCCGAATCCCTGCCCCGATCCGAGAAAACCGCGTTCACATAGGCCCTTGTGAAGCTCCCAAAAGCTTCACAATCCTGTGAGACGAGGTCATCGATCTCAGCGTCCAGAGCCGCCAGAAGGTCAGTCATCACCGCTTCCAGCAGCGCCTGCTTGGAGGGAAAATGATGAAACAACCCGCCCTTCGTCACCCCGGCGGCATCCGCCACCGCCTGCACGGAAAGTGCTGCAACACCCTGCTCGGCAGCGAGTTTCGCCGCGCAATCGAGAAGACTGCGGCGAACGATCTCAGGCTGCTTTTTCCGTTCATGTGCATTTTTCATGTCTCAGAACATACCGGACGGTTGGTTTCTTTTCAAGGAAATTGTGAGGCCTGCCGCCGGCTTGAAATTCATACTTAATTAAGCATGAAAGCGATCTCTAAAGTTTTAGCGGTTTTGTTGCCGGAAAGTGTCAGTAAAACTTCGCTCATCGCGGCGGACGAACAAAAGGGGTGAATTATGTCGGGAACGATCAAACGGGGAATGGCGGGCGCATGGGTCTTCGCACTCGCCTTCTTTTGCGCGATCCTCTCATTGCAGGCATCGCCTGCGCAGGCCGGTTACGCCCATTTCATCATGGACGCCAATACCGGCAAGGTTCTGGCCGCGCGCAATGCCGATGTGCTGAACCACCCCGCTTCGCTCACCAAGATGATGACGCTTTACATGACCTTCGAGGCGCTGCATTCCGGCCGGCTTCGCTGGGACCAGAAGATAAAGATGTCCAAGAACGGCGCAGCCGTCATCCCCTCGAAGCTTTATGTGCGCCAGGGGCAGACCTTCACCGTGCGCGAGGCGGTCTACGGCATGATCGTCAAATCCGCCAACGACATGGCGGAAGGCATGGGCGATCATCTCGGCGGCTCCGAGGCAAGGTTCGCCGAGATGATGACCCGCAAGGCCCGCCAGCTCGGCATGACGAAAACGGTGTTCCGCAACGCTTCCGGCCTGCCCAGCAAATCGCAGGTGACGACGGCGCGTGACATGGCCAGGCTCGGCCTTGCGCTGCAGCGCGACTTTCCCAAGGAATACGGCCTCTTCGCCATGGAATCCTTCAGCTTCCGTGGAAAACGCATTCGCGGTCATAACAATCTGATGTATCGCTATCAGGGCATGGACGGCATCAAGACCGGTTATACCAATGCTTCCGGCTTTAACCTCGTCAGCGCCGTCAATCACAATGGTCGCCGCGTCGTCGGCGTCGTGCTGGGCGGCAAGACCGCGCGCAGCCGCGATGCGCAGATGGCCGCCCTTCTCGACAAGGCCGTGCCGCAGGCATCGAGAAGCCGCAACACCGAACAGCTCGTCGCCAGCGCCAATGTCAGCCGCACCTTTGCTGTGACGCCCGCAGCCGCGCCCACCGCTTCCGTACCCCCCGCTTCCGTACCATTGCCGATGTTCGCCGAACGCCGCCAGGATCCGGTCGCCATGCAGATCGCCACGGCGAATAACCAGATGGCCGACATGATGCAGGTTTCGGCCATCCCGCGGCCGGCCCCCGCTGCCGTCTCCGCCGGCCAGAGAAGCCGCTGGGAAGTGCAGATCGCCGCCACCGACAGCGAAGCCGCCGCCCGCTCGCTGCTCGCCAATGCCCGCTCCAACATCGCCGGAAATTATGCTGGGATCGCCCCCTACACAGAAGCCGTGCAAAGCGGATCGGCAACCCTCTACCGCGCCCGTTTCACCGGCTTCGAAGACCAGTCTTCAGCGGTTTCCGCCTGCAAGGAACTGAAGGCGCAATCTTATTCCTGCGTGGTGATGATCAGCGAGGGGTGAGGATCAGCGCTTGAGCCAGCCACCGGCCAAGGCTTCGGCCAGATGCGACATGCCGTTGACCTTCGCCATCTCGGCCATGGCCATATTGTCGTAACGGATGTTGCGGAAATAGACCTGCCAGCCGCGCCCGGTCTCTTCCAGCACGGCATAGGTGGCAAGCGGGTGGCCGGCCTCGACGTGATGGTCGAACGGCGTGTCGTCCTTCCAGCCGGGGCAGCCGACGCTGCCGGGATTGACGATCAGCCGGCCGTCGGAAAGCTGCACGGTGCGGGGAATATGGGTATGGCCACACAGCATCAGCGGCTGGGTGATGCCTTCCGCCATGGCTTCGATTTCGGCCAGCGGCCGCAATTTCAGAACGCCGTCCGGCGACAGCGTTTCCAGCCAATATTCCAGATCGTCACGCGGCGAACCATGGCAGCAATAGGCGACATCCTTGAACACCATGCTGAACGGCAGGGTTTGCAGCCAGTCCAGATGGGCGGCGCTCAGCTGCGCATGCGCCGGCCTCTCCCAGCTCCCCATCTCCTCCGGCGCGCGGTCGATCAGTTCCCGGTCATGATTGCCGCGAATGCTGGGAATCCAGTTGCCAACAAGCACATCGCCGGTAAACCCCGCTTCCAGCGGGCCGCTGAAACAATCGCCGAGATTGACGATGTCCTTGATGCCAAGCCTCGCGATATCCTCCAGCACGGCTTCAAGCGCGGCGCAGTTTCCATGAATATCGGCAATCGCGGCAAAGATCATGGCAATCAGCTTCCTCGATAGGTGGAATAGCTATAGGGCGAAAGCAGAAGCGGCACATGGTAATGGCCGCTCTCATCGGCAATGCCGAAGCGGATCGGGATAATATCGAGAAAGGCCGGCTCCGGCAGCACAACACCCTTGCCGCGCAGATAATCGCCGGCATGGAAAACCAGCTCATATTCCCCGGCCCTGAAACTGTCGCCGACGAGCAGAGGCCCGCCATCGACACGGCCGTCGCTATTGGTCTTCACTGTCTTCAGCTTCTCGCGGCAATCGCCGGAGAGCCGGTAGAGCTCGATCGTCAGTCCTTCTGCGGGCGTGCCATGGGCGGCATCGAGGACATGGGTGGTCAAACCGGTCATGGCTTGGGCTCCGCGATCATATAGGGCTTGTCGAAAAAATACTCTTCCAGATTGTTACCCGGCCCATCACGGTCGGCAACCAGAAAATCCGAAACCGCCTGCAACGGCATCAGCGGATAGTGCCAGACATTGCGGCGGTAATTCACGCCCTGATCGCCCCGCGCCAGAAACACCTGCGGCCGGCCGGGCCGGCCGCCGTCGTCATCGGCGACGACCACGAGGAAGGGTCGGCCGGAAAGCGGCGAAAAACTCTGGCTGCCAAGCGGATGCCGTTCCATCATCTCGATTTGATGCGGAAAGGCGCGCGGCTGCCCGCGGAAAATATTGAGGATGACACGCGCACCCTCACCCGCAGCCTCAGGCGCTGCAAGCGCATGATGCCGCTCGGTCTGGCCGCCATTGATATGCCGCATGGAAGAGGGTGTCGTTTCGATCACATCGCCGAAGGATGCAAAAGCCTCTTTGGTGAGAGGTTTTATGTCGAGAAAATCAGTCAAATGTCATTCACCTTGGGCATGCCAGTTTCGGAGGAGGGAGAGACGCGCCTGCAAATCCGGAATGCTCTGCGTTATCGTTTTCCAGACGACCGAGAGCTCCGCCCGGAAATAATCATGCACGATCAGATTGCGCATACCCTTCATCTTGATCCAGGGAATTTCCGGGTGCTGCTGTAAAAATGCGGGGTAATGCCTGTCGAGCTTGGCGACCGCCTCGCCAATCAGGGCAAGGGCCATCATGACCGCCATCTGCGTCCGCGTGTCGGAAGAAAAAGCGGCCTCATCCATATCCTGAATGAAATCCCGTATTCTGGAGGCGGCAACATCCATCTCCTTCAGATAGAGCAGAAGCCGATCCGTGCTCATACCGCTTTGGCTTCCTTCAAAACGCGCGCCCGTATATCCGAATGCAGGCCGCCCGAGGTGACGACGTCGACCTCCACACCAAGCAGCGCCTTCAATTCCTCCAGCAAACCGCCGAGATCGAACAATGTCGTACCCGGCAGCGCATCCACCAGAATGTCGAGATCGCTGTCCGGCCGGTCCTCGCCACGGGCGACGGAGCCGAACACGCGCGGGTTTGCCGCGTTGAAGCGTTTCGTCGCTTCGCGGATCGCTTCCCTGTTCTTTTCCAGCACCTCGGAAGGTCTCATGATCTTCATCTCCAGACAGCGCGATTCTAGCAGAACGGCCACCACTCGCCAATTCAGCCTTCCGGCAACATCGCGGAAAGGCGCAGCCAGGCGATCTTCTCCACCTGCGCCGTCGCCGTCTCAAATTCTTCGGCTGCACCGTTGCCGATGCGCGTCTCGAAGGCAGCTAGAATATCATGCCTGTTCAGCCCCTTGACCGCGATGATGAAAGGAAAGCCGAATTTTTCGGTATAGGCGCCGTTCAATTCGGTAAAACGGGCGTGCTCTTCAGAGGTAAGCCGGTCCAGCCCCGCACCGGCCTGTTCGTTACGGCTGTCGGCCGTCAACTCGCCCGCAATCGCCAGCTTGCCGGCAAGATCGGGATGCGCCCGCAACACGCCGAGCCTTTCCGCCTCGGAAGCCGCGCGAAACTGCGCGCTAAGCGCGGCGTGAACCGCCTTCGCCGTCAGTTCCAGGCCGGCTCCGCCAGCATCATAGGCCCGTTCGGCGATGAAGGGCGAATGTTCGAACACGCCGCCAAAGCGGGTGACAAAGTCCTCACGCGTCACCATCAAAGCACCTCCGGCTTATGATGTTCATGCCAGTGACGGGCAATCTCGATGCGCTGCGGGATCCACACTTTCTCATGCCCGAGCACATATTCGATGAAACGGCGAAGTGCCGCCGCGCGGCCGGGACGGCCGACAAGGCGGCAATGCAGGCCGACGCTCATCATCTTCGGCGCGCCCTCGACGCCTTCCTGATAAAGCACATCGAAAGCATCCTTCAGATAGGTGAAGAACTGGTCGCCGGAATTGAAGCCCTGCGGCGTGGCGAAACGCATATCGTTGGTTTCGAGCGTATAGGGAATGATCAGGAAAGGCTCGTGCTTCGCACCCTTGACCCAATAGGGCAAATCGTCGGCATAGGAATCCGACGAATAGAGGAAACCGCCCTCTTCCATGACAAGGCGCAGCGTATTGTCCGAAGGCTTGCCCTGATACATGCCATAGGGACGCTCGCCGGTAACCTCCGTGTGCAGACGCACGGCTTCGACTATATGCTTGCGCTCTTCTTCTTCGGAAAAATCCTTATATTCCAGCCAGCGGTAACCGTGGCTTGCGATTTCCCAGCCCGCTTCCTTCATCGCCGCGACGGCTTCCGGGTTGCGGGCCATGGCGGCGGTCACGCCATACACGGTGGTGGTGACGCCGAGACCGGTGAACATGCGCCACAGCCGCCAGAAGCCGGCGCGCGAGCCATATTCGTAGATCGATTCCATGTTCAGGTTGCGCTGGCCGGGCCAGGGCTGGGCGCCGACGATTTCCGACAGCAGCGATTCCGAAGCCTTGTCATTGTCGAGAATGCAGCTCTCGCCGCCCTCCTCGTAATTGATGACGAATTGCACGGCGATGCGCGCACCGCCCGGCCATTTCGGATCGGGAACATTGCGGCCATAGCCCACCAGATTGCGGGAGTAATTTTCGGAAATCATGCAGCCACCCAGAACATCTCTCCCAAGGCGGAAACCGATTTCGGGAGACATAAAACAGATCTCCGAAGCGCGATGACCAGGAAGGGGCACAACACACGCTTCAGATATGCGATATCCGAACGGTAGCATCCGCATCCGGAATGTCGAGATCAATCTTGCCGACATTCCGATGCTTTTTTGTATACGATTACTCCGGCGCGCTCTTCAGGCTATCTTTCGGGCGGAAACACGGCCCATGGGGTGAAGCGAGTGTACCCGGAAAGGCGCACCCGGTTCATCCTCGATGAAAAGCGCAAGGCTGGAAAACTGCAGGGATCGGGTCAGCAGCGGCTCGAAAACCTTGCGCACGGCCCGCTCAATCCTCTGGCTGCTGGAAGCTTCCACACCGCCCGTCAGGGACATCTGGAACCGGAACTCATCCATCACATGCGGGCTGCCCCAGCGATGCAGATTGGTGAGTTGCGAGGCCGAAAGCCGGTCCGGATCAGCGCGCTCGATTTCCGCGTCGGAGAGCGGCGCCCGGTAACGGTCGAATTCCTGCACCACGCGGGCGGCAAAGAAATGCAGCACTTCGCAGGGGCGCTCGGGAACGAGGCTGAAGACATTCTCCTGCCTTGCCACCACCAGTTGCGGCAGTGTGAAGGGCTCCTGCCTGCCGGAAAAATACATCAGGTCACGCAGAAGCGCCGCTTCGGAATGGCCCTCCGCAAGACGGAAGGGAGCCTTGATCGTGCCATGGAAACCGTAACGGCGCGGCAGCGCCGTATGGTAGGAAATCTCCTGCATGCCGAGATCGATCATGCCCGGCGGCTCCACCGCCTGACCGGAATAGGCATCGCGCCCCAACCACGCGGCAGCCGCCTGCGTCAGGGGGTCATTGGGGGAAGGCGTGAAATGAATGGCGTATCGCATGCACTGTCACCTCGCCGCAAATGCGGACAAACCGGCCTCGTTGCAGGCCAGCAAATAAGTGATTTGCGTGACAGATTAACGACGTGGGCGGCCTGATCAGAACTTTCTAAAGTCCGCGACGGCAATACTCACGTGTTGTTGAAGGTGAAAGCCCGAGGGGATGACAGGCGTGTGACCGCACACGGTCTGCAACGCCGCATCGGCAAGAAAATGCGCAAGCCCGAAGCTGACCTTGAAGCCGCCGGTCAGCGCAACGAGCTTCGGATGGCCGGGGACCGTGCCCACCATCGGGTCCCTCCCCACCGCCTTCGGGCGCAGCCCGGCCCAGCGTTCCAGCACCGGCGCGCCAGTAAGCGAGGGAACAACGGCAGACGCTTCCGCAAGCAGTTTTTCGAGCATTTCATCGGTACTGAAGGGATCGGAAAAACAATCTTCGCTGGTACTGCCGATCGCGACCGTGCCATCCTCATGCGGCACGATATAAAGACCGTTCAGGAACACAACCGGCATCGCCGGGTCGGCTGCCGCGTCGAGAAGTGCTGCCTGCCCCTTAACCGCCTGCCCCAGCGCCACACCGGCCTCCAGACCGAGGGCATCGCGGATCAGGGGGAAGGAACCATGGCCATTGGCGACGATGACATGGCCGAAAGAAACCTCATCGCCCGACGACAGCACCGCCTGCCCGGCATCCGCATCGAGCGAAATGGCGCGGCAACCTTCCGCCAGCCGCACATGCCGCGCCTTGCCGAGAAAAGCCGAAAGAAGGGCGATCATCGCACGTGGCGAGACCCGCGCCGCCAGCGTATCGAACACGAAACCCGCCTCACCCGCCGCATCATCCACCCAGCCCGCCACCGAAGGCCTGTCGCCGACACGCCAATGGAACCGGCGCTCGCCCGACACCCAGTTCTCCAGCGCATCCCGTTCGTGCCGTTCGGCAATGGCGCGCAGATGCGGCTTCGGCAGCGGAATGATACGGCCTGAGCGGCGATAGCCGGCGGAAAGCCCGGTCTCCGCCTCCAGCCAGGCAATCTCTTTTTCCAGCGCAACGAGGGCATCGAACTGGAACTGCTTCTTGTCCGACCAGCGGTCCGGCATATGCGGCATCAACGCGCCCAGCAGCCCGCCGCTGGCGCCGCCGCCGGGGCGATCCGCCTCCACCAGTAATGTATCGATGCCGAGCCGCTCCGCCTTGACGGCGGCCCACAGTCCCATGATGCCGCCGCCGACGATGAGAAGCGGCACGGAAGCCGGCAATCTTGGAGATTGACCCTGTTCGAAAGCGGGATTATCGGCTTTAGCCATGAAACATTCCAACGAAAATATCACAGAGACCGGCGCAGCGGCCGGTTCACCGGCCGGGGAACCCCCCACCGCGCTCGACTGGCGTGACGGGGATATGCCCTATTCACTGGCCTTTGACGACCATTTTTATTGCCAGACGGATGGCCGGCTGGAATGCGGCCATGTCTTCCTCTCCGGAAACGGCCTGCCAGAGCGTTGGCTCGAACGGGAGGGCGCCTTCCGCATCGGCGAACTGGGATTCGGCACCGGGCTTAACCTCTGCGAGACATGGCGCCAGTGGAAAGAGATGCGCAACGGCCGCTCCACACTGCATTTCATCTCCTTCGAACTCTACCCGATGAAGGCGGAGGAAATCGACCGGGCGCTTTCCCGCTGGCCGGAAGTGGATGCCGAACGCAAGGCGCTCACCGCCCTCTGGCCCGCCGAGCCTAAAGGACGGGTCGAAATCCAGCTCGATGACGAAACGCAGCTGACAGTGGTTTGCGGCGAAGCGCTCGCCGGCATTTCCGCAAGCGAGGAAAGTTTCGACGCCTGGTTTCTCGATGGCTTCGCACCCGCGCGCAATCCGGATATGTGGTCGCTGGAAATCATGCAGGCGCTTTTCGCAAAGACGGCGCCTGGCGGCACATTCGCCACCTATGCTGCCGCCGGCTTCGTTCGCCGCAACCTCATCGCCGCCGGTTTTGAGCTGGAGCGCCGGAAAGGTTTTGCCGGAAAGCGGGAAATGCTCTGCGGGACCAAACCCTTCGGCTGACGCGAAGCAGAGCAGTGTTTCGGTCGAAAAGTCACACGCCCGGCACGTCGCGGCGCGGCATGTTTTCGCCCAGCCATTGCGCGATCTTGTCTTCGAGCGTTTCCGGGCTGATGGGCTTCGACAGATAATCATCCATGCCCGCCTCCAGGCATAGTTCCCGATCCGCCTCCTGCGTATGGGCGGTAACGCCGATGATCGGCACATGCCGGCCGTCGGCGGCGGTCCGTTCCGCGGCGCGGATGGCCTGCGTCGCCTGATGTCCGTTCATGACCGGCATCGAAACATCCATCAGGATGATGGCGGGATTGTTCTCCTGCCACGCCTGCACGGCCTTCTTGCCATTGCCGACGATCAGAAAGCGCAGACCCGCCTGCTGCAATATCTGGGTGAAGACAATCTGATTGACGTCATTGTCCTCGGCCACCAGCACATCGACAAGGCTGGGCCGATGCCGCGCCAGCACCGCCGTCGATGCGGCATCGCGCTGCATTCTTTCGGCGGAGCCTTTTTCCGGCCGGACGGCGCCATCACCGAGACCTTCACGCGGGACCGGAGCTTGCCGGGCGCGTTTCAGCCGCACATCCCGCACCACGTCGAACAGGGTGGAGCGCAGGAGCCGCGCCCGCGCCGGCTTCATCAGATGCGCCTGCACATTGAGATCGGTAAACAGCGTCTCGTCGCCGACGACATCCATGGAGGTCAGGAAAACAATGGCGATGTCGTCAAAGCGCGCATCCGCCCGGATCCGCTCCACCACATCCAGCCCGTTCATGACAGGCATATGATAATCGAGAACGATGGCGTCGATGGAAAAACCGAGCGAGGCCGCCTCCTCAAGCACGGCGATGCCGGAAGGCCCGTCTTCCACCGCGTGGCCGTCTATGCCCCAACTGCGCAACTGCTCCGTCAATATGCGGCGATTGACGTCGTTATCGTCGATGACGAGCACGCGGATATCTTCGATCGCCACGGAAAGAAGCGGGAGGTCGCGCTGCCTCTCGGTCACCTGAAACGGAATATTGACCTCGAAGGTCGATCCCCTGCCGACATCGCTGACGACCTTGATCGCGCCGTCGAACAGGCCAACGAGACCGACCGTGATCGCCAGCCCCAGCCCCGTTCCCTCGTGCCGGCGCGTGGCGGAGCCGTCGACCTGACTGAACTTGTCGAAGATGGTTTCGAGCTTGTCGGCCGGAATGCCGATGCCGCTGTCTTCGACGCGCAGTGACAGGATGGCCTCGGAGGCTTCCGCCGAACGCGCCGAAAGCTCGACCAGCACATGCCCCACTTCCGTGAACTTGACGGCGTTTCCAACGATATTGGTGACGATCTGCCGAAAGCGGCCGGCATCGCCGATAACCTTGCCGAAGACAGAAGCATCGATGCGGACGATCAGCTCTATGTCCTTTTCCAGCGCCGCCGAGGACAGCAGCGACACCACATCCTCGACCGCCTCCGCCGGATCGAAGGGCACGCTGCGCAGCCTCATCTGCCCGGCCTCGATCTTCGAGAAATCGAGAATGTCGTTGATGATCGTCAGAAGCGCATTGCCGGACTTGACGATGATATCGGTAAAGGTCTTCTGGCGCGTATCGAGATTGGACTTGGCCAGAAGCTCCGCCATGCCGAGAACGCCGTTCATCGGCGTGCGGATTTCATGGCTCATATTGGCGAGGAATTCCGATTTGGCCCGATCCGCCGCTTCCGCACGCGATAGCAGCCGCTGCAATTCCTCTTCACGCAGCTTCATCTCGGTCACATCGGTGACGATGATGAGCCAGTAATTGCCGGAACTGTTGGTGGCCTCCAGATTGAGCCAGCTTTTGCCGGCGACATGGATGAGCCAGGAAAACGGCCGGTTGGCGGCGATATTCTCCCTCCAGGCGCGCAGCGTCTCCGCAGCCTCCCCGGCCGTGCCGAAATCGCCGCGCCCGGCGCAATGGGCGAAGAAACCAGACCAGTTGCAGCCCTTTTCCAGCAGATGCGGCGGCACGTCGAACATGCGCGCCATCGCCTCGTTGGACATGATGATCGTGCCCTGCTCGACCAGCACCAGCCCCTGCGCCATGGCGCGGGTAGCGCCCTGCATATATTCGCCGACCCGCTCCAGTTCGGCCTTCGCCTTGCTGATCTCAACATCGCGCATGCGCACATCGGTGACGTCGGCATAGGTGCTGAGGATTTTCCCGCCTTCGAGCCGGGTTTTCGAAATCACCGTGACCTTGCCGCTTTTGCTGCGCACCTCGCGGGGCGCAAAGACCTCCTCCTTCAGAAGCCGCTGCACCCGCTCGCCATAGACCTCATCGAAAGGCCTGTCGCCATAGTCATAAAGGCCGCTGTCGAAATTCATCTCCATGAATTCGCGATAACTTTTGCCGACAAGCGACTTCTCGCCGCCGATCTCGCCCCAGACCTCATAAAAGAACGGATTGACATATTCGATGACGAGATCGGCGCTGAGCAGCAGCACGCCCACCGGCAGGGCATGCAGAACCGCTTCGAGCTGGCGGTGCAGCGCCTCAGCCTCGGCCTGCGCGGCGATCAGCGCCTTTTCCCGGTCCTGCAACAGGCTGGCATCGGTGACCGAGCCCACCAGATAATAGTCGTCATCCGGCGTCGCGACCCGGCCGAGCCTTGTGATGACGGGAATGGCGCCGCCATCCGCAAGCGGAACGCTTCCGGTCTTTTCAATGGCTTCCCCGGTTCGCAGAATATGCTCGTTTTCCCGCTGGAACTGCGGACCTTCCTCCGGAAACATCTCGCATTCGGTCTTGCCGATATGGTCGGCGAGGCTGCCGCCCAGAAATTTCTCATAGGCCGCATTGGCAAAGGTAAGCCGCCTGTCCTGATCCCGCAGGAACACGCCGACCGGCAATTGCTCAAGCGCGGCGCGCAGAAGCCAAGTCTCGCGGATCTGCGTGCTCAGAAGCGTCTCATGCGCCTTGAACTCGGTGACATCCACCCGCAGTCCCACCAGCATGCCGTTTTCCAGCCGCTTGTTGACCATGCGCACCCAGCGGCCATCGGCAAACTGCTCCACCCTTTCGAGATAGGGCAGGGAAAAATCCCGCAGTTGCTCCTGCATCCACCCTTCGAACGCCGGATCGCCGGCCTTCGCATCGCGGTAGCCGCTCGAAAAATAAATCGCCCTCATCAGCGTCTCGAGCGGGACGCCGGCCTTCAGGTCGACACCGAGCGCGCTGTAGAATTCCCTGAAGCGGGTATTGCAGTAGACCAGCCGGTTTTCGCGGTCATAAATCACGATACCCGCATCGACGAGATCGATCACGCCGCTGCCGAACAGCAGCTCCGAAGCGCTGTCGGCTTGCGGAAAAACCTCCACGGCGGCGGACGGCATATCCTCGAACGCTTCGAACAGGAACAGATTGCCGTCGTCACCGGTGAAACGTTCGCAGCGAAGCGTGTATGGCCCGGACGCCCCCCCACCATGGCAGGCAATCATCTCATCCGTGGCGAAGACCAACGAGCGGCGCTCCCTGTCCTCGCGCTCGGCATCGCGAATATCGGCGGAAAGGGAAAGGCTGGTGTGTCCCTTGAATGCCCCGGGCGGGCGCCCCATGATCCGGGCATAGGCGGAATTGACCGCGATATAGCGAAGTTCGCTGTCCTTGATGCACGCGGGCAGGTCCAGGGCGGCAACGGCCCTGCAAGCCTTTTCCAGCAACCCGCAGCCTTCGGTCAATCGATACTCCACACCTTGCAGTCCATTTCTGTCGAATCAAATATTTCCGGACGCCGTCGCAAAAAACGTTATGTGAGAAAATCGATCTTTGCTATGTATCCGACGGTGTCGTTACCCTTTTTTAACCATAATTCTTCGCTGGCGCCCGCGCCGTCCCGGCAATCGCCGGCTACCCCACGCATGGCTGCCATGCGCCCTCCAGCGGCGGCGTTACAAAACTATCGCTTGACTTTGACGCACAAAACGCCCACATGGCCCTCAAGCTTTCACCTTCGGCAGCCGCGTGAGCTGCAGCATATGACCGGAAAGACGTCCTTAAAATAAGGAATCTGGCCCGCATGAAGGAAAAGCGCAAAGAATACAGAAGACGGCATGTGCCGCACTGATGCGCAGAAAGTTATTCCAACCCACAAGTTCCCAATTCACGCGGGGTTCTTGACGCCGAAACCGCCGGACAGCAGCCCTGTTCAGGACGATTGGTTTTTGGCGCCCCGAAAGGCATTATATTGACCAGTTTTAGCGAACTCGGCCTCTCCGAAAAGATTGTGGCCAGCGTTACCCAGCTTGGCTATACGACCCCTACTCCCATTCAGGCAAAGGCCATTCCGCTGCTGCTCGAAGGCCGTGACCTGATCGGCCTCGCACAGACCGGCACCGGCAAGACCGCCGCTTTCGGCCTGCCCATCATCGAAATGCTGATGAAGCAGGCGGACCGCCCGGCAAACCGCACCTGCCGCACCCTCATCCTCGCCCCCACCCGCGAGCTGGTGAACCAGATCGGCGAGAATCTGCGCTCTTTCGTGAAGAAGACGCCGCTGCGCATCAACCAGGTGGTCGGCGGCGCATCGATCAACAAGCAGCAGCTTCAGCTCGAAAAGGGCACGGATATTCTGGTGGCGACCCCCGGCCGCCTGCTGGACCTCATCGCCCGCAACGCCATCTCGCTTTCCAAGGTCACCTATCTGGTGCTCGATGAAGCGGACCAGATGCTCGATCTCGGCTTCATCCACGATCTGCGCAAAATTTCGAAGATGGTGCCGGCCAAGCGCCAGACGCTGCTCTTCTCGGCCACCATGCCGAAGGCGATCGCCGATCTCGCCCACAGCTACCTGACCGATCCGCTCAAGGTGGAAGTGACCCCGCCCGGCAAGGCAGCCGACAAGGTGGAGCAATATGTTCACTTCGTCGCCGGCAAGAACGATAAGACCGAGCTTCTGAAAAAGTCGCTCAACGAAAACCCGGATGGCCGCGCCATCGTGTTCCTGCGCACCAAGCACGGTGCTGAGAAGCTCTACAAGCATCTCGAACATATCGGCTTCAAGGTCGCCTCCATCCACGGCAACAAGAGCCAGGGCCAGCGCGAGCGCGCTCTCAAGGGCTTCAAGGATGGCGAGATCAAGGTGCTGGTGGCAACCGACGTCGCTGCCCGCGGCATCGACATTCCGGCCGTCACCCACGTCTTCAACTACGACCTGCCGGAAGTGCCCGACGCCTATGTCCACCGCATCGGCCGTACCGCCCGCGCCGGCCGCGACGGCATCGCCATTGCGTTTTGCGCCCCCGACGAAACCCGCCTGCTGCACGACATCGAAAAGCTGATGAAGATCGATATTCCGGTCGCCTCCGGCGAACGCCCGGCCGGTCTTGCCAGCCCGACGCGCCCCAACAACAACCGCGGCGGCCGCAACAACAATGGCGGCCATCAGCGCGGTCCCCGCGAAGGCGGCCGTCACAACGGCGAATCCCGCCCGTCGCGCCACCACGCACCGCGCGAAGCGGACAACGATCTGGAAGTCACCTCCGACTTCAAGCGCGTCAAACAGGCTGAAGGCGACGCAGGCCGCCCGGCCGGCCCGCGCAAGCACCGCCGCCCGGCCCGCAAGCCCGGCGGCAGCGGCGCCAACCGCCACGCCCCTGCCGGCGGCAACGGCCAGGAAAAGCGCGCTTCCGGCAACGGCCATCGCGGCCGCAACCGCTAAGTTGCTCTGAGTGGATTAAGGACGCCCGGCATTGCCGGGCGTTTCTTCTCCCCGCCGGGGAGAAGAAACAAGCGGCACGCGCTCGCCAATAATCAAGCCCCGCAGCCACAGCCAGCCAGCGCGGCTTTGCTTTCCCCTCACCCGCCCTGTGCGACCGCACGACGCCGTGACGGCAGGGTCATGGCCAGCACGCCGGCAATGACGCAGACGAGCCCCACCCACATGGCAGGTGTCGGCATTTCCCCCAGGAACGCCATGCCGATGGCGACGCCGACCGGCACCCTGAGATAGGCCTGGGAGGTGGTGCCGACGGAGCCCAGCGTCTGCATCAGCCGGAAATAGATCATAAAGGCGAGCGCGGTCGAAAAGACGCTGAGGCACAGGAGCGCCGTCAGTGAGGCCGCCGAAGGCGACAATGTCCAGGGCCGGTCGACGATCAGGCTCACGGGCAACAGGAAAACAGCGCCGCAGATAAGCGAACCCGCTGCCGGCATGATCGGATCGAGCCCCTTGAAATTTTTACTGAAAATAGCCGCGCAGGCATAGGAAAAAGCCGCCGTCAGCACGGCGAGCTGGCTCCATATCGCCTCGCCCGCGCCGCTCAGCGCTTCGACACCGATGATGAGGCACACGCCCGTCATGCCGGCAATGGTGCCGAACAGCTTGCGCCCGCTGACCGGCTCATGGCGGATAACGAGTGCGGTGAGAAGAAAGGTGAAGATCGGCGTCGTCGCATTGAGAATGACGGCAAGACCGGCATCGATGCTCTGTTCCGCCCAGGCGATCAAGGTGAAGGGCAGAACGCTGTTTACGCAGGCCTGAATGAAGAACAGCCGCCACGTCGCCACATCCGTGGGCAGGCGCAGCCCGCGCAACCGGATCACCGCAAAGAGCAGCAGACCGGCGATCAGGGTTCTCGAGGCGATGAAGGTGATCGGCGGTATCGTCTCCACCCCGATCTTGATGAAGGTATAGGATGCGGCCCACAGCGTGGACAGCAAGGCAAGAAACAGCAATTCGCAGGCGATGGGGTTCTGGGAGGTCACGGATCGATTTTCCAACTGCGTTCAGGATGGCCCGTTCTTAACCCGAAAACAAGCATCTATGCTTCGGCCACGGCCGAAGTTTTAATCCTTCTCAAAAAAAAGCTCCGCACGGCGTGACCATGCGGAACTTCTGCAAAAGAGATCGATGACGGGTCGGGCAATCAGGCCCGGCGCTCATCCACCGAGAAGGCGCCCGGACCGGCAACGAACAGATAGAGGAAGATGAAGCAGAACAGGATGGCGGCGTCGCCACCGTTCAGGGCCGGGAAGAAATTGCTCGGCGCATGCGCCATGAAATAGGCGACCGCCATCTGGCCGGACAGGATGAAGGCGACCGGGCGTGTGAACAGGCCGATCAGCACGAGAATGCCGCCGACGAGTTCCAGCAGCGCCGCCACCAGCAGCATCGTCGGCAGGGAGCCATCCATCTGCGATGCCGGAAAACCGAACAGCTTCTGCGTTCCATGCGAAATGAAAAGCAGCGCCGTCATGATGCGCAGCGCCCCGAGTGCCTGCGGGCGATAGCGGGAAAGAGAGTCGAAAGTTGCCATGTTCATGTGTCCCCGTTGAAGTGGTGCCGCGCTCGATACAGTGCATTTAGGCCTTTATGGATACACGTCTCGAACACCGGAAATCACGTTTCCGATATAGCAGAACTCCCTTAAATATAGAAAGGGAGGCATTCTACACATGGTTGATTTTCCAGCATAAAATTGACCGTCTGCCGAAAAAATCAACTCAAGGATACAGGCATTTTCTGGCGTGGCAAAGGCGGAAAAATCCGCCTCTTCCTCACGCCTGCAAGACGACGACCTTCGAACCGACCGGCACGCGGCTGTAAAGATCGATGATGTCGTGGTTCAGCATGCGGATGCAGCCGCTCGACATGGCGTGGCCGATGGATTGCGGCTGGTTGGTGCCGTGCAGACGGAACATGGTGTCGTTGCCGCCGCGATAGAGATAGAGCGCGCGTGCGCCGAGCGGATTGTTCGGGCCGCCCGCCATGCCGCCGGCGAATTTCAGATTGCGCGGATCGCGGCGCATCATGTTCGCGGTCGGCGTCCAGGACGGCCATTCCGCCTTGCGGCCGATATAGGCATCGCCCTTCAGCGCAAGACCCTGCCGGCCGACACCGACGCCGTAACGCATGGCGCGACCATCGCCCATAACGTAATAAAGCCGCCGCGCCGGCGTATCCACCACGACCGTTCCGGCCGGGTGCATGGTATCGTAGGTGACTTCCTGCCGGCGCAGTTCCGGCTTGACCTTGTCCAGATGCATGGCAGGAAGCGGGAATTTCTCCTCCGGCTTTGCCGCATAATTCAGCCTCTGCTGGCCGATGCCGGTATTCGCGCAGCCGGCCAGAAACAGCGGCAATCCGAACAGAACACCACGACGTGAAATAGACATGTAACCCCCGCCAAATCTTTGGATTAACGAGAGGTATAATTTTATGGTTAACAAAGCCCTAATATGAGGTTGTGGTAATTAAAGAATTTCCAGGAAAAGTGGAGCCCGGCTTTCCGTCCGGAAATGCAGCAAAACAAAGAGTTAGAGCGCTTTCGCTGCTCGAAGAAAAGCGAAAAGGCTCTAACGTGCGACAACCGCTGCGGCAGGTTTGCGATTGGCGAGATAAACCCCCGTCACCGCCAGAACGGTGCCGGCAATCATGGCCGGTGTCAGCGTTTCGCCGAAAAGCAGTGCTGCTTCCACCGCCGCAAGCGGCGGGACGAGATAGATCAGCGAGGCGGCCCGCGAGACCTGCCCGCGTCGGATGAGATAAAGAAGCAACGCCACGGCACCGATGGAGATCGCACCCACCGACCAGGCAAGCGTGGCGGCAAGGCCGAGGCTCCAGTCCACATGCCCATCCTCCAGCAAAAGCGCGAAGGGCACGGTGACCAGCAGCGCACCGACATATTGCAGTGTGGCCACCGCCATGATGTTTCCGCCATGGACATATTTCTTCTGGTAGAGCGTGCCATAGGTAACCGAAGTCATGCCCAGCACATTCACCGCCACGGCGTAGAGCGGCACCGACAGGCCGACAGCACCGGTGGCCATGACCTTCGGCAGCACGGCAATGGCAATGCCGGCAAAGCCGATGAGCAGGCCGGCGCGCTGCAAGGGCGAGATCCTTTCACCGATCATGTAGCGGGCGGCCACCGCCGTCATCAGCGGCTGCAGACCGGCGATGATGCCGCCGATCGCCGCTGGCACGCCCTGCCCTATCGCCCACCAGATCATGCCGAGATAAAGACCGTGCAGGAAGACGCCGGAGAGGATCGCCCGGAAGATATCGGCACGCCGCTCAGGCCACTGGATGGAAGAAAAGCGGCAGATCGCCCACAGCAACGCCCCCGCCAGCAGATAGCGCAGACAGAGAAAGGTTAGCGGTCCGGTATAATAGACCGCATATTTGGCGGTGACCCAGCCGGTCGACCAGAGAAAAACGAAGATGGCCGGAGCCAGACGGTCGAGCGACATGGGAACATCCCCTGTGCCGCACCATGCCCGTAACCGGACACGGTGCGGGAAAGGCGGCGAATTGATATTTCTGCGGCTTCACGCAAACCGGCGAAAGATCGAGCCGGGTATTCAGCAAGGCGGTATCCGCATCCCGACGAAAGGTCAAAGGCGTTTTCGTGATCGCATCTTTCAGATTTTCTGATGCGACGCCCTATATTCATCAACCGAAAGCGAGCGACTAAAATTTATGCATTCGCCCACGGCGCACACAGTACCGTTACCCCAATACGCGCCTCGTCCCCGCGCAACCAATTTTCTAATGCCGCATTTATAGGCTGAAACCGAAAAAACGCTTCTTTTTTAAAACTCTAGGGCGGTAAAAAATCTTCTCGGGGAGGCCTGCATAGTTCTTGCATTGCATTTAGCGTTGTATTCATATGGCAAAAAAGGGGACATCGAAGTTGGCATTTGACGAAATGATAAATGCGGACGACACGCCGCGAAGCCCATATGAAAACTATAACGAGTGGTACAGCCGACAGGACAGGGCGCACCTGATCCAGAAATCAAAAGACGCGGAAAACATCTTTCGAAAAACCGGTATTACTTTCGCAGTCTATGGCCATGCCGACAGTTCAGAAAAACTGATCCCCTTCGATATTATCCCGCGCATTATCTCCGGCCGCGAGTGGCGCAAACTGGCCCAGGGTATCGAACAACGCGTCCTCGCCCTCAATGCTTTCCTCGACGATATCTACCATAAACAGGAAATCATCCGCGCCGGCCGCATTCCCCGCGAAATCATCGAGAAAAACGAAGCCTTCCTGCCGGAAATGATCGGCTTCACCCCACCCGGCGGCGTCTATACCCATATTGTCGGCACGGATATCGTCCGCACCGGCGAAGACCAGTTCTACGTTCTGGAAGACAATGCCCGCACACCGTCCGGCGTCAGCTACATGCTGGAAAACCGCGAAACGATGATGCAGATGTTCCCGGAACTCTTCCACGAAAACCGCGTGCGACGGGTGGAGGATTATCCCTATCTGCTGCGCCAGTCGCTAGCTTCGCTCGCACCGCCCGGCTGTTCCGGCAAGCCGCGTGTGGCGGTTTTGACGCCCGGCATCTATAATTCCGCCTATTACGAACATTCCTTCCTCGCCGACATGATGGGCGTGGAACTGGTGGAAGGTTCCGACCTGCGCGTCATGGACGGCAAGGTCAAGATGCGCACCACCCGCGGTTATGAGGCCATCGACGTGCTTTACCGCCGCGTCGATGACGACTTCCTCGACCCGCTGACCTTCCGGCCGGATTCGGCGCTCGGCGTTCCCGGCATCATGGATGTCTACCGCGCCGGCAACATCACCATCGCCAATGCCCCGGGCACCGGCATTTCCGACGACAAGGCGATCTATTCCTACATGCCCGAGATCGTCGAGTTCTATACCGGCCGCAAACCGCTTCTGGAAAACGTGCCGACCTGGCGCTGTTCGGAGCCGGACAGCCTGAAATACGTGCTGGACAACCTCGCCGATCTCGTCGTCAAGGAAGTTCACGGTTCGGGCGGTTACGGCATGCTGGTGGGCCCCACGGCGACGAAACGCGAACGGACGCTGTTTGCGGAAAAGCTCAAAGCCCGTCCTGCCAATTACATCGCGCAGCCGACGCTGTCGCTGTCCACCGTGCCGATCATGGTGAAGAACGGCATTGCGCCGCGCCATGTCGATCTGCGCCCCTATGTGCTCGTCTCGGACAAGGTGCAGATCATTCCCGGCGGCCTGACCCGCGTGGCGCTGAAAAAGGGCTCGCTGGTGGTCAATTCCAGCCAGGGCGGCGGCACCAAGGATACCTGGGTACTGGAGGATTAAGCCATGCTGGGCAGAACGGCAAACGGGCTCTACTGGATGTTCCGGTACATCGAGCGCGCTGAAAACATCGCCCGGCTTATCGATGCGGGCCTGCGCGTTTCATTGACGCGCTCGGGCAGCGGCGATGAGGACTGGGATGGCGTGCTGCAAAGTGCGGGCGTGCGCGAAGCCTTCCTTGAAATGCACAAGAAGGTGACGGCGGCGGACGCGATCGATTATCTGCTTCGGGAAAAATCGAACCCTTCCAGCGTCATGTCCTGCATCGAGGCGGGCCGCAACAATGCCCGCATGGTGCGCACGGCGCTGACGCGCGAGACATGGGAAGCCACCAACGAATTCTGGATCGAGCTGAAGAACATTCTCGGCCGCAAGCTCAACCATGCCGAACTACCGCAGACCATCGATGTCATCAAACATCGCGCCGGTCTGGTGCGCGGCGCCTTCCACGGTTCGATGCTGCGCAACGATCTCTATAACTTCTCCCGCATCGGCACTTTCATCGAGCGCGCCGACAACACGGCCCGTATTCTCGACGTCAAATATTACGTGCTGCTGCCGGCGGTCGCGCATGTGGGGTCGTCGCTCGACAATGCGCAGTGGGAATCCATCCTGCGTTCGGTCTCGGCGCACCGCTCCTATGGCTGGGTCTACGATGCGGAATACAAGCCCGCCAACATTGCTGACTTCCTCATTCTCAATGGCCGCATGCCGCGCTCGCTGGCCTATTGTTATGAAAAGATCGCCAGCAACCTCAATTACATCGCCGAGGATTACAGCGAGAGGCACAAGGCGCACGACACGGCCGAGAGCATTCGCGACAGCCTGCGCGCGACCACCATCAGCCGGGTGATGGATGAAGGCTTGCACGAATTTCTGGAGAGATTTGTCAACCGCAACGGACAATTGGGACAGGAAATCACGGAAGGCTACCGCTTCTATCAATAAGCGCGTGGACGGGGACAGCTTATGCGTCTGAAAATCACCCATACGACGGAATATGTCTATGACGAGCCGATGCCCTATGCGTTGCAGCGGCTGCGCCTGACGCCACAGACCGGCCCGGGCCAGACGGTGGAGAACTGGGATGTCTCGGTCGATGGCGCCACCGTCGAAGTGACCTATGACGACCATTTCGGCAACCGCGTTGCGCTGGTGGAAACGGAAGGCCCGCAGCAGCGGGTGAAGGTGGTGGCGAGCGGCACCGTGAACACCGAGGACAAGGCCGGCGTGTTCGGTTACCACATCGGCAATGCGCCGCTGTGGCTTTTCCTGCGCGAGACGCCGCGCACCAAACCGGGAAAGCTCGTGCGCGAACTGGTGAAGGTGAGCGCCGGCGACAGCGAGCTGGCCCGCCTGCATGACCTGATGGAAAATATTCACCGCAAGGTGGAGTATGTGCCGGGCGCAACCGATATCGAAACTACGGCGGAAACGGCGCTGGAAGCGGGCAAGGGTGTCTGCCAGGACCACGCCCATATCCTGATTTCCGCCGCCCGGCTGATGGGCCTGCCGGCCCGTTATGTTTCCGGTTATCTGATGATGGAAGAGGTGGAGGAACAGACCGCCACCCATGCCTGGGCCGAAGTGCATCTTCAGGGGCTGGGCTGGGTGGGTTTCGACGCCGCAAACAATATCTGCCCCGACGACCGCTATGTGCGCATCGCATCGGGCCTCTGCTACCGCGATTGCGCGCCGATATCGGGCATGCGCATCGGCCCCGCCGGTGAGACCCTGAATGTGTCGGTCACCGTGCAGCAATCGCAGGGCCAGAGCCAGTCGCAAAGCTGACACGATGACCGGCAGGGACGACGACACAATCGGCTTTTATACGGGTAACGCCGCGGCCTACACGTCGCGCGGGCAGGCGGCGGATCGCCCGCATCTGGAAACATTCCTGGCGCGGCTGCACGAGGGGGCACGCATTCTCGAGCTGGGATGCGGCGGCGGGCAGGACAGCGAATTCATGCTGGCCGCCGGTTACGATGTCCACCCCACCGACGGAACGCCTGAAATCGCCAAAGCGGCGCAAGCCCGGCTCGGCATTCCCGTCCGGACATTGCTGTTCGAGGATATCGATGAGAGTGCGCGATATGACGGCGTCTGGGCCAATGCCTGCCTGCTGCATGTGCCTCGCCCTGCCCTGCCGGGCATTATCGGCTGCATCCACACCGCGCTGAAACCGGGCGGCGTTTTTTATGCCAGCTTCAAGGCGGGAGAAGCGGAAGGCCGCGACA
The DNA here is from genome assembly GCF_041954855.1 of Agrobacterium sp. LR_9. Taxonomy (NCBI): domain Bacteria; kingdom Pseudomonadati; phylum Pseudomonadota; class Alphaproteobacteria; order Hyphomicrobiales; family Rhizobiaceae; genus Agrobacterium; species Agrobacterium sp. LR_9. Next base: position 10,290 of record NZ_JAVAYA010000009.1, on the reverse strand, counting down.
TGTTCGGCCGTTATTATAATTACCCTTCGAAGCCCTGGCTGGAGGACGTTTACGCACAGTTTGACTGGGCGGTGGTGGAGATCGAGGCGAGGCAGGGCAGCGGTTATGACAAGCTCCCGACCGCATGGCTGCATGTGACGGCAACGAAACCCTGACCCCGCGCGACAACTTGACAGTTGCGAAACCCCGTCCCACCCGGTTTAATCCCCGCATCGATTTGAAAGCATGATCCGGCTTCAGCCTGCGGGAGGAAAGCCGGCCGGGAGACGGCTTTGTACAGCATTTCCGACTATCGCGACTGCCAGTCGCATGGACCCGTCATCGCCGAACGGGTCTGGACGGCATGGTGGCAGGATAGCGGCCTTCAGGTGGGCGACGTCGCCGAGCACCTGAAGGACATGACCAACCCCCATACGCTGCCCACCGGCTTCGTCGCCCATGACGGCAGCGATTATGTCGGCTCCGCATTCCTCATCCATTGCGATCTGGAAGAACGTCCGCAATATCTGCCCTGGGTCGCAGCCCTGTGGGTGGAAGAAGACCGCCGGCGCTCGGGCGTGGCGCGAGCCTTGATGCAGGCCGCGACGCAAAGGGCAGCCGAACTTGGCCACGAGACCAGCTATCTCTGCTGCCAGCGGGGTCTCGAAGCCTATTATGTCAACTGCGGCTGGACCGTTCTGGAACGTGGCGTCGGCAAACACGACCTGACGGTGCTGACCTACACAACAGGTAAATAGGTTTCCGCCGCGATCCGCCGCCGGAAACCCCTGAACCGCCGGGAGGAACCATGCAACCGCCAACCGCCATTATGGAAACCGCGCTCTACACCGACGACCTCGACGCCGCCGAAGCTTTTTATCGGGATGTTTTCGGGCTGGAAGTGGTACGCAGGCTGCCGGGGCAATTCATCTTCTTCCGATGCGGGCAGCAGATGCTGCTGCTCTTCGACCCCGAGCAATCCCGCCGGGCCGACCCCGACAATCCCATCCCCCGCCACGGTGCGGTGGGGCAAGGTCATTTCTGCTTTTACGCCAGGGACAAGTCGGGGGTGGACGGCTGGAAGGCGCACTTCGAAGCGCTCGGAATTCCCATCGAACATTATCACCGCTGGCCGAATGACAGCTATTCCGTCTATATCCGCGATCCCGCTGGTAATTCGGTGGAGGTTGGGGAAGGCAAGCTGTGGGGGATTGAGTAAGCCCAATACCCGGAAGAAACGCTATGAAGAACATTTTTGTCGTCACGCACACTCAGTCCATCCACCATGTCGAAAACAAGGTCGGGGGTTGGTATGACACCGAGCTGACACCCAAAGGCGTGGCAGATGCGGAAGCAACAGCTGCTAAGCTTATGACCTTGATTGGCAGTGCATCAATCGAAATCTTCAGCTCCGATCTTCTCCGGGCCTCCCAGACTGCGGCAATCGTTGCTGAACATCTCAAGCGCCCTTTTGAAATCACAAATGACCTGCGAGAAATCAGCTACGGTTCGGCTGGCGGCATGCCACAGGAATGGCTCGACGCCCGCCAAATCCCCGCTCAGGACCACAATCGGATGGATCACCGAGGCGGAATCGCCGATGCCGAAACGAGACGTGAGGTGGCGGAAAGAGTGTATCGCTCTGTTAACACCATTATTTCGCGGCCATGCCCAACACAGATCATCGTTACCCATGGCTTTGCCCTTACCTTCGTCATCGCAGCATGGATCAAGATGCCAATAGAAAGCGCCGGCTATGTCAGCTTTCCGGCGCGGTCTGGAAGCATTACCCACCTAAGACAAGATGACTATTGGCAAAGTCGATCCGTTATTGCTTTGGCGGATGTTTCCCACCTGAAGGCAAGCTGTGGGGGTTCGGGTGAGGCAAGCGCCTGACAGTTGCCCGACACACAAAGGGATAACGGGATGAAAGAGGTATCATTTTGCGCATCCTCGGGCTCGTCCCGAGGATCTATCCACGTCGCTTAAAATCAATCGGTCGCAGGTCCTCGGGACAAGCCCAAGGATGACGTCGAGGGAGGGATGACCCACCCCCGACCATTTTTCACGCGCAGTCCGCAGATCAGATCTGGCGAACGGTGATCTCTTCTTCCGCATCCACGGCCAGCGGGTTCTTCAGCGGCAGGCCGAAGCCGGCGGCTTCGATTTCGAAGACGTCGCCCGCTTCGGGCTTGATGCCTTCTGCGAAGGAGAGCGTCGCAGTGCCGAACATGTGCACATGCACGTCGCCGGGCGCGCGGAACAAGCCGTATTTGAAGTGGTGATATTCGAGGTTCGCAAAGGTGTGAGACATGTTGTCCTCACCCGAAACGAACGGCTTTTCGAAGATAACCTTGTCGCCGCGGCGGATGCGCGAGGTGCCACGAATATCCGACGGCGGGGCGCCGACGCGGATTTCCGGGCCGAAGCTTGCCGGGCGCAGCTTGGAATGGGCGAGGTAGAGATAGTTGATCCGCTCGGTGACGTGATCGGAAAACTCGTTCGAGACGGCAAAGCCGATGCGCACCGCTTCGCCCTTATCGGAGATCACATAGATGCCAGCCATCTCAGGCTCTTCGCCGCCATCGAGCGCGAAGGAGGGAGAGGTGAGAGCCGCACCCGGTGCTGCCGCCACATGGCCGTTGCCCTTGTAGAACCACTCGGGCTGAACGCCCTTTTCACCGGCCTTGGGCTTGCCGTTTTCAAGACCCATGCGGAACATCTTCATGGAATCCGTCAGGCTTTCTTCCGCCGCTTCCGTGGTCTTCTTGTGCATGCTGTCGCGGGTCGCGGCCGAACCCAGATGGGTGAGGCCCGTGCCGGTCAGATGCAGATGCGCCGGATCGGGATGGGTGATCGGCGGCAGGAAACGGCCTTCGGCATAGGCCTTTTCGAGATCGACGGCATCGCCCAGACCATGGGCGGAAATGACATCGGCAAGGCTCTTGCCGCCATTGGCGGCTTCCATGGCAAGCGCATAAACCGACGCCGCACCCTTGACGGCCTGCGCCTGCCCGCCTTCTTCGCGAACGGCTACGGTGATCTTGCCACTGGCATCTTTGATCTGTGAAATGAGCACGGGATTTCCTTCCTCCGGCGCAACGCGCCTTTATCTCTTCTACGCGGCACATAACGCCTGCATCTTATGAAAGTGGCCGGAAACCGGCCACTTTTTTGACTTGCTATGTGGGTTGGGCAATCAGCCCTTGTTCTTGTTGTAAACGTCGAAGAACACGGCGGCGAGCAGCACGAGGCCCTTGACCATCTGCTGGAAGTCGATGCCGAGGCCGACGATCGACATGCCGTTGTTCATGACGCCCATGATGAAGGCGCCGATGACCGCACCGGTGATCTTGCCAACGCCGCCGGATGCCGAAGCGCCGCCGATAAAGCAGGCCGCGATAACGTCAAGTTCGAAGCCCACACCCGCCTTCGGCGTCGCCGAATTGAGGCGTGTCGCGATGATCATGCCGGCAAGACCGGCCAGCACGCCCATGTTGACGAAGGTGAGGAAGCTCAGGCGCTCGGTGTTGATACCGGAAAGCTTGGTCGCCTTTTCATTGCCGCCCATGGCGTAGATGCGACGGCCGATGGTGGTGCGGCGGGTCACGAAGCTGTAGAGCGCTACGAGAACAAGCATCACGATCAGCACGTTCGGCAGGCCGCGATAGGTGGAAAGCTGGTAGCCGAGGAACAGGATCGCGGCCGCGATCAAAAGGTTCTGGGCGATGAAGAAACCGAAAGGCTCGACATCGATACCGTGCTTCACGTTCACGACGCGACGGCGCCATGCGAGATAGAACAGTACGACGGTAATCAAGACCGTCAGGATCATCGAGGTGGTGTTGAGACCTTCAATGCCGCCGATATCAGGCAGGAAGCCGGTGCTGATGATCTGGAAATCGGTCGGGAACGGACCGATGTTCTTGCCGCCGAGCACGAACAGCGTCAGGCCGCGGAACACCAGCATGCCCGCCAGTGTCACGATGAAGGACGGGATGCGGTGATAGGCGATCCAGTAACCCTGTGCAGCACCGATGATGCCGCCGATGACGAGACAAATCAGCGCCGCAAGGAACGGGTTCATGCCCCATTGCACGGTCAATATGGCCGCTATCGCGCCGACAAAGGCGACGATGGAGCCGACCGAGAGGTCGATATGCCCGGCCACGATGACGAGCAGCATGCCCAGCGCCATGATGACGATGAACGAGTTCTGCAGAATGAGGTTGGTCAGGTTCACAGGGCGGAACAGGATGCCGCCGGTGTAGAACTGGAAGAAAACCATGATGGCGACGAGCGCGATCAGCATACCGTATTCGCGAATATTGGCGCGAATATAGGACGAGATCGAGACGACGTTACTTTCTTCGTTTGTGGTGTTTGCCGAACTCATGAGTTCTTCTCCCCTGAGCGCATGATAGCGCGCATGATGCTTTCCTGGCTCGCCTCTCCCTTCGGCAATTCAGCGACGATGCGGCCTTCGTTCATGACGTAGATGCGGTCGCAATTGCCGAGCAGTTCGGGCATTTCCGATGAGATCATCAGAACGCCTTTGCCGTCGGCAGCGAGCTGGTTGATGATGGTGTAGATTTCATATTTCGCGCCGACATCGATACCGCGGGTCGGTTCATCGAGGATCAGCACGTCGGGATTGGAGAACAGCCACTTGGAGAGCACGACCTTCTGCTGGTTGCCGCCCGAAAGATTGACCGTTTCCTGAAAAATCCCCGACGAGCGGATGCGCAGGCGCGTGCGAAAATCGCTCGCCACCTTCATTTCCTTGATGTCGTCGATGATGCTGGCACTCGACACGCCGGCCAGATTGGCAAGCGTGGTATTGTGCAGAATGTTGTCGTTGAGCACGAGACCGAGATGCTTGCGGTCTTCCGTGACATAGGCGAGACCCGCATCGATGGCCTTGCGCACGGTGCTGACATCGACCGGCTTGCCGTCGATCAGCACTTCGCCGCTGATCTTGTGGCCATAGGATTTGCCGAACACGCTCATCGCAAATTCGGTGCGCCCGGCACCCATCAGACCGGCAATGCCGACGACTTCGCCCTTGCGCACGGTAACGTTGATATCGTGCAGAACCTGGCGGTCGCGGTGCTGCTGGTGATAGGCGTTCCAGTTCTTCACTTCGAGAATGGTCTCGCCGATCGGCACATCGCGCGGCGGATAACGATCCTCGAGATCGCGCCCCACCATGTTGCGGATGATGACATCCTCGCTGATTTCTTCCTGATGACAGTCGAGCGTCTTCACCGTCATGCCGTCGCGCAAAACGGTGATCTGGTCGGCCACCTTGCGCACTTCGTTGAGCTTGTGGGTGATGATGATCGAGGTCATGCCCTGCTTGCGGAATTCCATCAGCAGGTTCAGCAGCGCCTCGGAATCGCTTTCGTTAAGCGAAGCCGTCGGCTCATCGAGGATGAGCAGTTTCACGCTCTTCGACAGCGCCTTGGCGATTTCGACGAGCTGCTGCTTGCCCACGCCGATATCGGTGATCAGCGTCTCCGGCGATTCCTTCAGACCCACCTTCTTTAAAAGTTCGCGGGTACGGTTGAAGGTCTGCTGCCAGCTGATGACGCCGCTCGAAGCGACCTCGTTGCCAAGGAAGATGTTTTCCGCAATCGACAGAAGCGGCACGAGCGCCAGCTCCTGGTGAATGATGATGATACCAATATCTTCACTGTCGTTGATGGCGCGAAAATTCCGCACAGCGCCTTCATAGTGGATTTCGCCCTCATAGGTGCCGGCGGGGTAAACACCGGAAAGGACCTTCATCAAGGTCGACTTCCCCGCGCCGTTCTCACCGACGAGTGCGTGGATCTCACCCTCTTTAACCTTGAGGTTGACGTTCTCAAGCGCTTTCACGCCCGGAAACGTCTTGGTGATGTTCCGCATTTCGAGAATGGTATTGGCCATATCGCAATCCAGCGCCCGATTAATTCCGGCGTTTTTATTTTTATGGAAAAACGGGGATGACGCCAAGTCATCCCCGCATGTGTGTCGAGCTTATTTCAGCTGGTCTTCCTTGTAGTAACCGCCATCGACGAGAACCTGCTTGTAGTTCTCCTTGGTCACTGCAACCGGCTTCAGCAGGTAGGACGGAACGACCTTGACGCCATTTTCATAGGTCTTGGTGTCGTTTACCTCAGGCTCCTTGCCTTCCATCACGGCGTTGACCATGTTCACGGTCACCTTGGCGAGTTCGCGGGTGTCCTTGAAGATGGTGGAGTACTGTTCGCCGGCAATGATCGACTTGACGGAAGGAACTTCAGCGTCCTGACCGGAAACGACCGGCAGCGGCTGGTCCTTCGTGCCATAACCAACGCCCTTCAGCGAGGAGATGATGCCGATGGAGAGACCGTCGTAAGGCGACAGAACGGCGTCAACCTTGGCGTCGGTGTAATAGGCAGACAGCAGGTTGTCCATGCGGGCCTGGGCCGTTGCCGGGTCCCAACGCAGCGTACCGACCTTGTCCATGCCGGTCTGGCCGGACTTCACGACGAGCTTGCCGCTGTCGATGTAAGGCTGGAGAACCGACATCGCGCCGTCATAGAAGAAGAAGGCGTTGTTGTCGTCCGGGGAGCCGCCGAAGAGCTCGATGTTGAACGGGCCCTTGCCGTCCTTCAGGCCGAGCTTGTCGACGATCGAAGTCGCCTGCAGAACGCCAACCTGGAAGTTGTCGAAGGTGGCGTAGTAGCTGACGTCGCCGCTGTTACGGATCAGGCGGTCATAAGCGATGACCTTGATGCCCTGCTCGCCGGCCTGCTTCAGCACGTCCGACAGCGTCGTGCCGTCGATCGATGCGATCACGAGGACCTTGACGCCCTTGGTGACCATGTTTTCGATCTGGGAAAGCTGGTTCGGAATATCGTCATCGGCATATTGCAGGTCGGTCGTGTAACCGGCTTCCTGAAGCTGCTTTACGATGTTGTTGCCGTCGTCGATCCAGCGTGCGGACGACTTGGTCGGCATGGCGATACCAACGGAACCCTTGTCCTGTGCGAAAGCCGGCACTGCGAAAGAAGCAGCACCGATGGCACAAGCCGCCATCAGCGAAATAATGGACTTCATTAACTCTCTCCCTTGAGCCCTTCTCTGGAACCCGCATGCTGCGGTGCACCATGAAATTCATGCCGTCAGAGGAAGAAGCCGCATTGCGCTTATTCCGATTTCGCAATTGCGAAATGGAACAGCTGCCGCTCCTCCCCGGCATTCCGCAAATTGTTCTGAATCCATATAACTGTCAAATAGAATAAATCAGTTTCCATATATCAATTATGATATATTAAATCGATACAAAAACCGATGAGGGGTATAAAACCACGAATGAACAACCAAAAAGTGTATGAGCAGGCGCAAACAACGGATGCCCTTTTCGTCTTTGAGGACAACCCTTTGCTGCGGGCCGGATTGAAGATGAGCCACCTGCGCATGCTGGTCATGATCGAGGAGCACGGGCAGGTCAGCGCGGCCGCCGCCGCCATGAACATGACGCAGCCGGCCGCCTCGCGCATGCTCTCGGAAATGGAGGCGATCGTCAAATCACCCCTTTGTCAGCGGGCTTCGCGCGGCGTGGTGCTGACGAAATTCGGCGAGGCGCTGGCGCGGCGGGCGCGCACCATATTGCTGGAACTGCGCGAGGCGAGCCGCGAGCTGAACCAGATGAAATCCGGCAGCGGCGGCTCGGTTTATATCGGCGCCGTCACAGCACCTGCGATCAGCCTCGTGGTTCCCGCCATAAGGCGCGCCATGGACACCTATCCCGGAATCGAAATCAACGTGCAGGTGGAAAGCAGCAACGTGCTGGCCCGCGAACTGCTGGCGGCCCGGCACGATTTCATCATCGGCCGGATACCGGACGATTTCGATCCCGGCCTCTTTTCCATCCATGAAATCGGCATAGAGCGCGCCTGTCTGGTGGTGCGCGAAGGCCACCCGCTGCTTCGCGGCGAGCCCGTGACCCTGCAGGATCTCTCCGGTTACGACTGGGTCTTCCAGCCGCCCGGCGCGCTTTTGCGCAGAACCATGGAGGATGTGTTCCTCACCCATGGCGTCGCCATGCCGCGCAACGTCATCAACACGCCATCCGTGGTGCTCACCCTTGCACTCGTCTGCAACACGGATGCCATCGCCCCGATCGCGCAGGACATGGCCGAATTCGTTGCCGGCCAGCAGGCCGATATCGGCCGAACCCGGATATTGCCGACGGATTTCGAACTCGTCGTAAAGCCATACAGCATCATCACCACCAAGGGTCGCGTTTTGCCGCCCAGCGCCCGCCTGCTCTACGATCTGGTTCTGGATGAAAGCCGCAAGCTGACCGGCCCGTGACGGCGGCAAGCCAGACACCACCTTCATGATCCATAAAGGCCGGATAGTCAGACCGGCGAGGGAAAAGCCGCATGCTCTTCGGACAATCCGTCTTCCAGTCGGTCGTCGACAGGCTGAAACACGAAAAAGAAACGGAAGAGGAAGGCGCGGAGCCGCCACCGCCCGCCGGTCACCGCATTGCCGGTTTCAGCTCGGGCTTTGTTATCGATACACATATTGAAACGCCGCCCCCCGCGAACGGCAATCTCGATGCCTATCTCGCCTTCCTGGCCGACCCCGCGCCACCGCCCGAGCCGGAGCCCGAACCGGAACCGATGCCGGCCCATCTCGAAAAGACGTCGCTTGCCGATGTTTCGGCGGAACTGGCGATCCACGACACCGACACGGCCGCAACGCTTGCGGAAAAGCGCCGCGCCTTTGCCCGCCTCAATCATCCCGACCGGGTGAAACCGCAGTTCCGGCACAATGCGACGCTGCGCATGACCGCGGCCAATCTCCTGATCGACCAGGCGATACGGATGCTCCGGGCACGGGAGCATTTCCGGTAAAACGCCGGACGGCCTTATCTCGCAAAATACATGAAACGAAAGATATGAAGCGCTTCAGCCCGCATCGTTCCTGTCGGTGGGCGCGCTTTCGGCGGCAGGCTCATCCGCGCCATTTCCGCTCTTGGCAGCATCGCTTGCGGGTTTGAACTTCAGCAGCAATTCATAGGCCGCATAAGCGCCGATGCCAGCAACGATGGTTCCCCAGAAAAACTCGCGATTGACGAATTCGATGACGGCCCACGCGGCGCAAAAGCCGACGATGAGCAACCGGACCCATAGGGGACGATAAAGCGGATGACTCGTATCGATATTCAGCATGGCATTCCCGTCCCGGGCCTTTCCAGTCGATCGCATGATTGCGGTTCCACGCCCAAAGGCGTGAAGGTGCTTATGCGTCTTGGCGGTTTCACAGGAAAATTGCAACGCAATTCAGCCCCGCTACCGATCAGGCTGGCGTGAAAAATTAGCGCAGGAAGACCGTCGCCGGTGCCGAAGGCAATGGCAAGACGGGAATATCAGCGCACAGGCCGCACCTTGCGGCGGCCAGCGCCCGGATTGCCCCGCTCTCGTCGAAGCTCAGTCGCGCAGGCGTCCGAGCAGCGCCAGAAGCTGGTCGCGGGCCTTCTTGCCGCCGATCCTGTCGATCAGCTTTTCCTCACGATCCCGCCAGGTGTTGGAAAGCCGGTCGAGAAGGCTGCTGCCCTCCTCCGTCATGTCGAGGAAATGAACGCGCCTGTCCTCTTCCGATTTGCGGCGGACGAGTAGTCCCTTTTCTTCCATGCTGTCGACGATGGCGACGAAATTGGCGCGCTGTATGCCGAGCGCTTCGGCCACATCGCTCTGCTTGAGACCCGGATTGCCGCCGACGATGACGAGAACGGAAAAATCGGCCGGCCGTAACCCCTGCTCCGCCAGCACATCGGCAAAACCGTTTGCCACGGCAAGTTGCGAGTGCCGCAAATGATAGCTGATCGCAGTCGTCAGCAACCCGTAGTCGATAGCCGTGATATGCGCCGCTTCCGCGCTGCCGCTTTCGGCCTTTTCCGTCCGCGGCCCGTTGCTGTGTGCCAATCGCAAAGCCATCCGATCCCCCGCCTGATTCGTTCCTTTACCTTGTCGAAATCATAACCGACAACGTCATGAAACTGTATCCCAAATAAATGTAGATGATACTAATATTGTATAATAATTTGACAGTTAATCGCTGGAAAAGCAAACCCGGACTCCGGATCGCCACCCGGCCAACGAAAAAAGTATGACTATTTACCCGCCAATTTTGAGGGGATGAAATCGCGTCCCGCGCCGCATTTGAAAGGCGTTGCCCTCATCCGACCGCCTCTACGTGAAAGCGGCAAAACAGCGGCACGCCCCGGCAATAACATACTACTGATAAGGGAAAACCCGTTCCGGCAAAAAG
>NZ_JAVAYA010000008.1:0-211933 GCF_041954855.1 Agrobacterium sp. LR_9 | reverse complement strand
TATCCGGCCGGGCCGAACCCGCCTCCCACCACAGGGGCAGGGCGTCCTCATCCAGCCATTTGCGTAATCTTCCGATCTCTTCGGCAAGCGTCTGCGCGATGCTCGGAAATTGCAATGTCATGCCTCAACTCTCTGTTCTACGTCGTGGTAGGGACGAATACGCTAAGGAAACCCAGAAGCAAACGCTTGAATTTATGTTTTGTGACGCTGTCAACCATAAACACTATAATTTGCTCTCTCATAAAGCCCGCGGCATGCGACGCAGCGTACTGGCTCTACAATGCCCCCCTCGCCCGCACATCCTTAATGTCGGCGATGTTGTCAAACCCGGCATTGATGGCCTTGGCAGTGAACGTCAAATCGTGACAACATTTTGGCGTTCGAGAACAAACGGGGACCATGGACGCAATGGTGGCAATCGAAAAACTGGCGGAAAGCTTCATCACAGCGAGCCGCGAGGGGGCGAAGATTTCTCTGGCGGCGGTGCAGGCGGAGGGTCTCATTCCTGCTACGCTTGGAGAGGCTATGGCGGTCCAGCGAGCTTTTGCTGAAAGCCGGGCAGAACCGGTTGCCGGCTGGAAACTTGCCATCCGCGCGGATGGCGAGGCCATCGGGACGCCCATGTTCGATTGTGTGCGGGTCGATGAAGCCAATGCCGCTTCTTTTCCGCATGACGGCACCGAAGGCATCGAGGTCGAGATCTGCTTTACGCTTTCGGCGGATATTCCCGCGGCGGCGGCGGGACCGCTGACCAGGGAGGACCTGATAGGATTTATCGACAAGGTCCATCTTGGTGCTGAACTTCTCCGCTACAGGCTGGTGGAAAAAAATCAGGTGCCGTTTCCGCTTTTTCTCGCGGATCGCCTCGCAAACCACGGTTTCGTCATCGGCCCGGAAGTCGATAAGCACATCGTGGATGTCTTTGCCGGAAATGGCGAGAACCTGCCGCAGCTCACCGTCACCGAGGGGTCGGTATCGCTGTTCGATGCCGGGGTAAAACATCCGAATGGTGATCCGCTCGCGCCGCTGGTCGCCTTTGCCAATGCGGCATTCAACACCGGCGAGATGCTCAAGGCGGGCAATGTCGTAACGACGGGCAGCCTTTGTGGCGCGATACCGAGCACACTTGCCGGCGAGACGCACATAGCGCTGAAATCGGCTGGCGCCTTCACGCTGTCCGGTCCGAGATCATAGGCGTCCGGTCAGCCGGACGTTCTTTTTTTAGCCGCCTGCCGTCTTCATCCCGGCCGCGACTTCCGATGCCATCGGAAGGTCATTTCACTCGCCCGTGCTCGCCGAGAAAAACGAGCAGAGCCCGGATGCGGGCGGGAAGCGGCCCGCGTTGGCCGACATAAACGGCATGAAACATCTCCGTCTCACCCGTATCGAGGTGATCGAGGACCGGTATGAGCCGGCCGGCGGCGATATCCTCCCGCACGGTGAAGGCGGCAAGGCGAACCAGCCCGACGCCGGCAAGGGCAAGACGGCGAAGGCCTTCGCCGTCGCTGACCTGCACGCGCCCCGTCGCCGGAATGACGACGGTCTTTCCGGCATCCCGCAACGGCCATCCGTCCACTGACCGCGCGTAACCGAATCCGAGCCGATTGTGATCTTCCAGATCGGCGATGGTTTGCGGCACGCCGTAGCGCTCCAGATAGGCCGGGGCGGCAGCAATGATCATCCGTGTCTCACCGAGTTTCCGGGCAACGAGAGTTGAGCTTTTGAGCGGTCCGGCGCGCACCGCCACATCCATGCGTTCCGCAAGAAGGTCAACCACCATATCCGTCTGGACGATATCGAGCGTGATGCCTGGATGAAGCGCCAGGAACCGTGGCAGGATGGGCGCCAGAATATGCGTTGCATAAGAAGCGCTGGTGTTGATCCGCACGCGGCCGACAGGCTGTTCGCCCTCACCGGCGGCGAGTTCGGCCTCTTCGAGATCGGCGAGGATACGGGTGGCCCGTTCATAGAAGGCACAGCCCTTCGGCGTGATCTGAAGCTGTCGGGTGGAACGGTTGAGCAGGCGCGCGCCCAGGCGGCTTTCCAGCCGTGCGATCAGCTTGCTCACCGCCGAAGGCGTCATGTTCGCCGCCGCGGCGGCGCGGGAAAAACCGCCGAGTTCGACGACCCGCACGAAGATTTCCATCTCCCCTGCCCGGTTGATCTCCAGTCGCGCCATGATGACTTCATCTCACAAGTGATAGTATTTTCGGCATTCTATTTCATTGAAGAGCGAGCGTCTATCTTCAGACAGCGATTGAAACGCATCGCAATCTTCGTCTCCCAGATCATGACGGGATGGACAGAGCGCGGCGCTACCAGAGCCCCGCCCGCGACCATTTCGAAGCAACAAAGGAACGCCTCATGGAATATCGCCATCTCGGCCAATCCGGCCTGAAAGTGCCGGTCTTGAGTTTCGGCACCGGAACTTTCGGCGGCGCAGGCCCACTCTTCAGCAACTGGGGCAATTCAGACGCCACGGAAGCCCGGCGCCTGATCGATATTTGCCTGGAAGCCGGCGTCAACCTGTTCGATACCGCCGATGTCTATTCCAATGGCGCATCGGAGGAAGTGCTCGGCGAAGCCGTCAAGGGAAGGCGCGACAGCGTTCTCATCTCAACCAAGACCAGCCTGCCGATGGGCGACGGGCCGAACGAGACCGGGTCGTCCCGTTTCCGGCTGCTTCGCGCGGTGGATGACGCCCTGCGCCGCCTTAAGACCGACTATATCGACATCCTGCAACTCCATGCCTTCGATGCCTTCACACCGGTTGAAGAAGTGCTGTCGACGCTCGATACGCTCGTCCGCTCCGGCAAGGTGCGCTATACCGGAGTCTCGAATTTTTCAGGCTGGCAGATCATGAAATCGCTTGCCGTCGCGGACCGATATGGCTGGCCGCGTTATGTGGTCAATCAGGTCTACTATTCCCTGATAGGCCGGGATTACGAGTGGGATCTGATGCCGCTCGGCGTGGATCAGGGTCTTGGTGCAATGGTCTGGAGCCCGCTTGGCTGGGGGCGGTTGACCGGAAAAATTCGCCGCGGCACACCGCTGCCTGAAGGTAGCCGCCTGCATGAGACCGCCAGCTTCGGCCCGCCGGTGGATGATGAACATCTCTATCGCGTGATCGATGCGCTCGACGCTGTCGCGCAAGAAGCCGGCAGGACGGTGCCGCAGGTCGCCCTCAACTGGCTACTCAAACGCCCCACTGTTTCCACGGTCATCATCGGCGCGCGCAATGAGGAGCAGCTTCGCCAGAACCTCGACGCCGTGGGATGGGAACTGACGTCCGCACAGGTCGCGAAGCTGGACGAGGCAAGCGCGACGACTGCTCCCTATCCGCATTTCCCCTATCAGCGCCAAGAGGGCTTTGCCAAGCTTAATCCACCGACCATAACACGTCAGACTATGCCGCTCTAACGCAGGGTCAGGCCGCCTGAACGACGGACGGCCTGACAAATGCAGAGCTTCAGGCGGCTTTGTTGGCGGAGCTTGCGTCCACCCGACCCGAAAACCAGTTCGCCAGGATTGCACCGGAAATATTGTGCCAGACGCTGAAAATGGCGCTCGGAACCGCGGCGAGAGGCGAGAAATAGGCCGTTGCAAGTGCCGCGCCAAGGCCCGAATTCTGCATGCCCACCTCGATCGCAATGGCCTTGCGCTTGGCAAGCGACAGGCCCGTTGCCTTTGCGGCGAGATAACCGAGGAGATAGCCAAGCCCGTTATGCAGGACGACGACGGCAAAAATCATCAGTCCGGACTGGGCGATGGACGCCTTGGATCCTCCCACCACCGCCGAAACGATGAGGACGATGCCGATGACGCTTACCAGCGGCAATGCCGGAACGGCGGTCTTGACGAGACCGGGAAGCAGCTTCTGCAGGGCGGCGCCGAGAGCGAGCGGAACCAGAACGACCTTGACGATGCTGAGGAACATGGCCCAGCCATCAACCGGCAGGAACTGGCTCGCAAACAGCCAGACGAGGAACGGCGTCATCAGCGGCGCGGCAAGCGTGGTGACCGAGGTGCACGCAACGGACAAGGCGACATCGCCCTTGGAGAGATAGGTCATGACATTGGACGATGTGCCGCCAGGGCAGCAGCCGACCAGAATGACACCCGCCGCGACTTCCGGCGGCATGGGAATGATGCGGGTGAGCAGCACCGCCAGAAGCGGCATGATGAGAAACTGGCCGAGCACGCCGATCGTCACATCGAACGGCCTTTTTACGACCTCCCTGAAGGCATCGACCGAAAGTGTGAGGCCCATCCCGAACATGATGATCGACAGAAGCGTGACGATCCACGGCGCAATCTGCTTGAACGTATCCGGAAAAATGAAGCCGAGCACGGCAAACAGGATGACCCAGGCGGCAAAGGTCTTGCCTACAAAAGCCGAAACGGCTGCCAGTGTTTTCATTTCCATACTCCCAAGATGATCATGAAACCTCGTCTAGACTCCTATGGTGCCCTGTCAAGGTCATTACTCCATTGCTAGACCTCGCGGTCGAAAACGATCCCTCGGCCGCGATGCCGCCGTCGCCGCGGGGCTGCAATTTGGACGAAGGCTCATCTATCCGCTTCTCGTTGCGCCGAAGATATCCAAGGGCCTGCGATACAAGGTCCGATGCAGATGCCGGACCGCCTTTTTGTCACGCCTACCGTTAGACTGGGTCGAACATCTCCCTGAACTCCGGATCGGCAAAGTAGGCAAGCTTGTCGGCAAAAATTGGCCGCTGCCCGGCAAGGAACAGCAATTGTCCTTTTGCGGGCAGATTGCGCACCTCATCAGGGGTGAGTAGTGGCCGGCCGGTATGCTGTTGGCTATAGGAGATGCCGGTCTTATCGGAATCGAGCGCTCTGGCCATCGTCTGGAACACGACAGTTTCCTGTCCGAGCAAATCAGAGATTAGACGGGCGCTGTCATGATCGTTGACACCGAAGACCTGCAGCACGCCGGCGTTTGACAAAAAAGTTCCGGCGCGGTGACCGTATGTGGCACGCAGCTGATGGATGTCCTGGAGGATGGGCCAAAGCTGGACACCATAACCCGCCATCAGACCCATCGCGCGTTCGACTGGTGCCAGATGCCCGAGGGATGCGAACTCGTCGAGCAGATAAAGAACCGGTGTCGCCGGCTTTGTCGGATCGCGAGCCATTTCGAGCAGGCTTTGCGAAACAAGCAGGCGCAGCCAGCGCGAATAGGTCGAGAGGCGGTCAGGCGGAAGAACGAGGAACACCGTCATGCTGCTGCGCTTGAGATCGGCAAACCGAAAATCCGAGCGACTGAGGATGGCCGTCATACGCGGTGAATCAAGAAAATGCGTATGGCGTTGAGCCGCGGACAGAACGCCTGCGGCTTCGCGATCGGATTTTCCGAGGTGGCGGTTTGCGGCGCGCGCGACAAGACCGCTCGCCGCATCACTGTCCTGCATACGCTTGAGCAGTGCCGCAAACTGTTCCGGAGCAAGGGTAAGATGCTCGCGAAGTGTTGCGAGGTGTCTGCGTCTCAAAGGCTCCGCTGCAACGATCTCGAGCAGCAATCCGGCAATCAATGCTTTTGCCTCCTCGTTCCAATGCGCCTCGCCCGCCATTCCCGGTTCGTCGAACACTAGAGCGTCAGCGAGGGCACTGGCATCTTCCGCGACATCGAGGCTGTAAGGATCGAGCATGGCCAGCGGATTGAAGGCTGCCGAGGGTCTGCCGGTGATCCCGAAAGGATCGAGCACATGAACCGGACCGAACTTCTGGCGCGCACGGCCGGTGATCCTTGCATTCTCGCCCTTTGGATCGACGCAGATCACGGAACGGTCGGCGGTCAGCAGGTTTGGAATGATCGTGCCGATACCCTTGCCGGTACGCGTCGGCGCCATTGTGAGGAGATGGGCTGGACCGTCATAGCGCAGAGGCTTTGCCGTTTTCGTATCACGACCGATCAGGACGCCGGAGCCGGATGCGGTGAGGGCGGCTATCTCCTTGTCGGTCGCAAAGCGGGCGGAGCCGTGGGTATCATCGTCACTTTCCCCGAAATGCAAAATCAGCGCGCTGGTGATGAACCGGAAGGTGATGACGGCAAGCGCCAGCAAGGTGACGAAATCGGGGAGGATGTAGACAAGCGAGCCGCGCCCGAAACCCGTTTGCTCGAGGAAATGACGGCCACCCATGCCGATCACAAACGTGACGATGATGAGGATGACGACAAATCCGAGAATCGGTTTCCATATCCGGAAGGGCATGGTGATCAAAGCCAGAAATGCCCAAAGAGGATCACGTGCGGCGGCTCGCATCATGTTCTTGAATGCGTCCAAAGAAAGTCGCAACCGGTTCATGGAGCGCCCTGCCCGCTACCATCATTCTCTCCCGTGCCCGGCGGTCCTGGTCCGATCAGGTCGTCAAAGAGCGCCCTGTCATTGTCGCGTGTCAGAAAGCCCGGCAGTTCGCGACGCAGCCATGCACCGAGCTGCTTCTTAAACTCCTGATCATCCGAGGTCTCCAGGTGATGCAGAACCAGCGACCCGATCAGGACCTTGCGGCGCATATCGTTGTTGCGCTCGGTTTTCGAGAGACGGGCCTTGAGTGCAGACCGTTGCGCGTCCAGTTCAGCCAGGCGCTGTG
Source organism: Agrobacterium sp. LR_9 (assembly GCF_041954855.1). Classification (NCBI taxonomy): domain Bacteria; kingdom Pseudomonadati; phylum Pseudomonadota; class Alphaproteobacteria; order Hyphomicrobiales; family Rhizobiaceae; genus Agrobacterium; species Agrobacterium sp. LR_9. The sequence continues at coordinate 205,318 of NZ_JAVAYA010000008.1, read as the reverse complement.
CGATGGTTTTCCTTGCCACGATTATTCCTTTCGATTGCGGCCGCACCGGAACTGCCGCTGTCGACCACGGCTTCGCTCCTGAAAGGCAGACCAGTTTCTATGAGGAGATCGACATAGCGATTGCAAGAAGAGGTTGGACCCAATGGTTCATGACGCCGCGGTGGCTGTTGCCTGAGCTCAAGGTTGTGGAGCCACCCGTGAATCTCAGTCGCTGGAATTTGCGGCCTGTCCCGCGGCCTGTTCCAGCTTTTCGATGTGCTCGCGGCAGAGCGTCTCCACCAGCTTGTGAAGTTCTGCGGTCCGCTCCTGAAGCCAGGTGAGCGCCTCTTCGGAAACCTCGAAACGCTTCGAATAGCGCGCCTTGACGTAGGCCTCATTCAGGATGTTGTACCATGTGGTAAATCGCTGACGGTCGCGCGGCCAGATCTCGATCAAACGGTGATCGCGACCTTCGGAAAGTCCACGCAGGAATTTGAGATTGTGCGACGCTGGCGAATAATTTGTCAGCGTCAGGAGATAGCAGTTGTAGGCGGTCTCAACTGCTTGGTGGAGCAGGAAGACGGCTTTTTTATCCATTTCCTTTCCAGAAGCGATTTCGGCTAGCTCGAGAAACTCGCTTGCGCTCTTCATTTCCCGCTGGAAATGTTCTTCCGCCACTCTTAGTGCATCGTTAGGTCTAAGAGGCTTGGGCCCGGCGAGTTCTCTGTCATCGAATTCGTAGAGGACGATACCCTCGCGAGTGATATCGACGAAGAAGGCCTGCCCATCATTCAAAAAGTTGGTGATCTCCCGAGCGCCGTGCACAATGAGGCCCACGGGCGTCTCGATCTCCTTGTCCCACATCAGCCGGTCTGTCGCCTTGTCCCAGTATTTGGGATCGGCCAGTTCCTTGTTGCTAACGATGACGAGAATGTCGAAATCCGAGCGGTAGCCTTTCGACGTATGCGGTTCATCCACCCAGGTGCCACGTGCGTAAGAACCAAACAGGATGATTTTGAAAATCCGTCCATCCTTCTTGGCGTCAGACTTCGAGCGCTCGACCAGATCAGCAAATTCTTCCTGAATAATTCCGACGACACGCGCAAGCTCGCGTTGCTTACGTTCCGGCAAATGTTCAAGGCTGGTCTTCATGTCTGCTCCGTTTCTGGACGGTATCCTGTATGGGCCATTGTAAACTTCTTTGAAACTCCGATTTTTGGCAGCCGCCAAACGATTGCCTGTCTTACCGGACTATCCACTGCACGTTGCCTGCGCCCGCTTCTGTTTGTCGAGCCGCCTGCAGTGGTTTCTTCCGCTCGGCCAGCTTCCCTTGTCCCTCCTCCGTTGTGCGATCGGCATGCGCCCATCGCCCTCCCCTAGCTGATGCGTTTGTGTCCCTATTCAAACACGAGCAATGACTGGTTGGCGACTACTACTTTTAGTAGTCGAAATGCCTATTCGATGTTGCTAGCGTCGCCACCGGTAAACAGACAAGGGCGCACTTACGACTTGCACCGCAGTTGAGCCCTGAATTTCCCCGTTTGCGGATCGGAGATTTCGGTTGGCGATTTATCATCTCAGCACCAAACCTGTCTCGCGCTCATCCGGCCGCAGCGCTGTGGCATCTGCCGCCTATCGTTGCGCGGTTCTTCTCACCAATCACCGCGATGGTCTCGTGCATGATTTTACCCGGAAAGAAGGAGTGGAGCACATCGAGATCGTGCTGCCGGAAGGTCTTTCTGCCGACTGGGCTTTGGATCGTTCGGCTTTGTGGAACGCTGCCGAGTTTGCAGAAAAGCGAAAAGATGCCCGCGTTGCCCGCGAATTCGAAATCGCGCTTCCGCGTGAGCTTTCGCCAGAGGGGCGACTGAAGGCTGCGCGCGCCTTTGCCCAGGATCTGGCAAACCGCTATGGCGCGGCAGTGGATTTTGCCATCCATTCGCCAGGCGAGCATGGTGACATCCGGAACTACCATGCGCATGTGCTGATGACGACGCGAGAGGTTCGCCGGGTCGGCCTTGGCGAGAAAACTTTTCTGGAGCACAAGAACGCACGGCTGTTGGCAAACGGTATGGCGACGACCGACATGCAGCTTCAAGATATCAGGCAGTCATGGGAAGGCATCGCCATCCGTCAGCTTCAACGCGAAGGCCTGGACGTTCGCATCGATCATCGCTCCCTTGCTCAGCGCGGCCTCGAGTTGTCGCCGACCGGGCATATGGGCGTGCATGCCTCGCAGATGGCACGGCGAGGGATGGCAGTCGAGCGCGGCCGGCTGGATGACAAGGCAGCACGGCAAAATGCCGAGCTGATCCGCCAAAAGCCGGAACAGGTTTTGTTGCTGATCAGCAATGAAAAGAGCGTGTTCGATCGGCACGACATTGCCAGGACCCTGCATCGCTATATAAACGATGACGCGCAGACATTTCGGAACACTTTTGCGGCTGTTATGGCATCACCAGCGCTCGTCGAGCTTCAGGCTGAGCGCATCGATCCTGAGACAGGCAACGTGTCCAATGCGCGCTATTCGACCCAGGAGATGATCGACCTGGAACTCGCGATGGCGCGGTCGGCCAAGCGGTTGCATCAGGCACATTGCCATCGGGTTGATCCCCGCCATGTCGAGCGCGCAATGGAAAGGCAGGATAGCTCTCTTCGGAAAAGCTCCGGCGGAATGGTGGCTGCGAGCGATCCACCAGCAGGATTGTCGGACGAACAGCGTCATGCGATCAAACATGTTACGGGCCCTAAAGGCATCGCGGCTGTGGTCGGGTTCGCTGGTGCGGGAAAGTCCACCATGCTGGCAGCCGCCCGTGAGGCGTGGGAGGCTCAAGGTTATCAGGTCCATGGTGCGGCGCTTGCCGGAAAGGCAGCCGAGGGTCTTGAGGAAAGTTCCGGAATTCAAAGCCGCACCCTGGCGTCATGGACTTACAGCTGGAACCACGGCCGAGATCTGATCGGCCGTGGCGACGTGTTCGTCATCGACGAAGCGGGCATGGTCGGGAGCCGGCAGCTTGCCCGCTTTATCGGCGAGGCTGAAGCGCGTAGTGCAAAGATCGTTCTTGTCGGCGACCATGAGCAGCTCCAGGCGATCGGGGCCGGCGCACCCTTCAGGGCGATTGCCGAGCAGATCGGCCATGTCGAACTTTCCGACATTCGCCGCCAGCACCAGGATTGGCAGAGGCAAGCGTCAGTTGCCTTTGCGACCCACAAGACGGCCGAGGGCCTTGCCGCCTACCGCGATCACGGCGACATCCACTTTGCGGAAAGCCGCGACGCGGCAATGGCAGAGATCGTGCATGAGTATGTTGCCGACAGTGCCAAGCGGCCGGATGGCACCCGGATTGCCATGGCGCATCGCCGCGCCGATGTGCGCGCCCTCAATGCCGCCATTCGCTCCGAGCTTCAGAACAGACAACGGCTGGAGCGCGGCCACGGGCTGAGCGACGGTGGGGACCGTGGGGATGGTGAGGACGGCGGAGAACGCGTGTTCCAGACCAATAACGGCAAACGCGCCTTCGCCCCCGGTGACCGGATCATCTTCCTCGAAAACAACCGCGACCTCCGCGTGAAAAACGGCATGCTTGGCACGGTCGAGCATGTCGAGCCGAATAAGATCATCGCCCGGCTCGATGGCCGAGGTGGCGACAGCGTCAGCATTCCAACAGACAGCTACCAGGCGATCGATCACGGTTATGCGACGACGATTCATAAAAATCAGGGGGCGACAGTCGATCGCGCCTTTGTGCTGGCGTCCGGCACCATGGACCGGCATCTGACCTATGTTGCCATGACCAGGCATCGCGACAGCGTGCAGCTCTATGCCGACAGCCAGGAGTTCACCAAGGCCGGCCGGCTGGTCGATCACGGCGCGGCTCCCTATGAGCATAATCGCCAGGCGCGAGAAAACTATTTTGTGACGCTGGAGAATGACAAGGGCGATCAGCGCACGGTGTGGGGCGTTAATCTCAAGCGGGCCATGCAGGAGGCCTCGCCAAAGATCGGGGACAGGATTGGACTGCAGCATCAAGGAGCCACGCCTGTCAGGCTTCCGGACGGTACGCAGGTCCAACGAAATGCGTGGCGCGTCGTTACGGGTGATGAACTGGCCTACCAGCAGTTAGAAAACCGCCTGTCGCGTTCCGGCGCGAAGGAAACGACGCTGGACTATGTCAGGGACTTTGCCGAGCGGCGGGGCATCGCGGAGAAGCTCGGGGTCAGGAGCGAGATTGAACTTGCTTCCGCCCGGGATGAGCGTCAAGAGGTCCTGTCCCGCGCGGCCCATCCGGTGCGGGAGCAACAGGACCGGCCATCAGAGCGTCAGCAGGTTTACGAGGAACCTGCCGGCGATCTCGCCGGTCCTGTTCGCCGCGAAAATCGTCGCAATGATCTCGTTCCGGATATTAATCACGATCAGCCGGACGGCCAGAGAGCGACGAGGCAAGATTATCGCCGCATCCGGTGGCCCGATCTCATGTCGCAAGACGGCGCCGCCCCTGCCCCGACAGAAGTCGTCGGCCAGCACTCGCCGCTGGAAGCCGGTAAGCCCGGTCCGCTGGTACCAGCGATCACCCGATACGACCGCAGCATCGAACAAATAGCCCGGGAAAGGGCGATATCCGTGATCGATCAGAGGTTCGATACAGTCGAATCTCTGGTGCGGCGCGTGTTCCGTGATCCGGCCGAGGTCTCAGCGAGACTGCGCACCGCGATGACCGAGAAGGAAGGCAACGGCAATATCATGGCGAAGGCCATGGCAGAGCAGCCAGAACGCTTCGGGGAGCTACGTGGCAAGTCGGGGATGTTCGGAAACAACAAGGAGCGGAAAGAGGCGCTGCAATATGCCAGGTCTCTCTCTGCCCATATCGGCTATGTCTCCGAAGCATGGGAGCGCCGGCTTAGCGAAGAACGCGCGAGCGAACAATGGCAACGCGAAAAGCGTGACGTGATCGAGGTGCCCGGCCTCACGCCCCGCGGTGCCGAAATCCTTGCGAAGATGGAGAAGATGCCGGTCGAGAGGCGAAGCAAGTTCATCAAAGAGCTGCGATCGTTACCTGAGGGCCGAGCCGCGCTCGATGAGGCAAAGCTGGTGGCCGAAGCGCTCACCCAGCGGTTCGGAAGCTCCGATCCTCGCAGGATTGCCGAAGAGCTTGCAGCACGCCCGGAGTTCGCAAGGCAGGCCGAGCAGATCCAGACAATCGCCCGCATGGTGCATCGAACACGCCATGCAGAACTCAGCCATGACCACGCGCTGAGACGGCAGCTCAATCGGTCTCGCGGGCTTGGATTGAGCCGATAGTAGGGGCACGGAACGATCGCTGATTTGTCGGGCTTACGGCGTCGAGCCTTTGGCCTACCTGCTGCTCTCAGGCCGTGAAGCTACAAGGCCTGAACGGCCTCAGCTTGTCGCTTACATTCTGGATATCATCTTCATTAGATTAAATGCCTGCCCCTCTAGCCGATGGAACGGCTCAGTGCCAGCCGCACACCTGCGCCTACCTCTTCAGGTGAGCTGTCTGCGGACAAGTGTACATAGTCTTTCTCTCGCCGAAGGGTTGGACCGAACCCGTCGCCCCGCTCGCGCTTTGTAGGACGAATCGTCATCTCGCCGGCCTTGACCTCGACATCGCAGTGCAGCATGCCTTTAAATAGCGCGCTTTTGGTCTTGTAGCCATAAGTCTGCATTAAATCCGCCACCCAGGCGGCGTAGCGCTCCTCAATTTTTGAGTTTTTTGATAATTCAATATCTTCGTCGGGATGGACAAGCCTGCTCTTGGCCAAAGCTGACAATACGACAGAACCTATTTCAAAATCGCTTGTGTCAGGTGGCAAACGACAACGTAAACCCTTTGGGTCAGCGATAAGAAGCCGCCAGCCCGACATTGTGTTTACCGCTATGAACCTCTGGTTCATGAAAACACCACATGCTTGGCGTTTCTCTGGATCTTTGATCATTTGATACCTGTTAGGTCGTGTTGACAAAGTTACATCAGGCGCTTGTGATCTCCGATGACGGAGATATGCTCAGGGAATGATGACTTCTCCTTGTCCTGTCTACCTTTTCAGAAGCGCAGGTTTCGCCCCATCCGGCGATACAGTGGTCAGCGTTGCGCCGCTGGATTGCGTTGTCGCAGTTTACGGTAACGGAGGTGTCATTGGCGAAGGTGGCCTGTCTTCGGCCTTTGGCGGGGCGGCAGTCTTCAAGAACGATGCGTCCGGAGATTGCTTCGTCGGCGTATGGGGAGCACGCAACGCCTCACGTTTCCGCAAGGAGCTTCGGGCTCATATGCAGATTGCGGTTCACAAGGAAGCGCCAGACGCGCGGCTTTCTTTCTGGGGAGCGGAGAAAGAGCGCCCTAAGCCTGTGCGCAAATGAAGGGCAACCAGAGTTTGGCTGAGGCCAACGCCAGGAAGCCAGCAAACGACATCCTCGCCTTGTCATAGCGCGTAGCGATGCGCCTGAACTGCTTCAGCTTATTGAACATGCGCTCGATGCGGTTCCGGTCTTTGTATGCAACGTAATCGCAAGGAGGTGAGCGCTTCCGCGTCGAGCGCGATGGGATGACAGGACGAGTGCCATGCAGCAGGAGTTCTTCGCGAATTGCATCCGCATTATATCCCTTGTCCGCCAGCATTTTGCGCGGTCTGCTGACGGGAATAGCAAGAAGTTGGGGAACGGCCTTGTAATCTGATGCCTCACCGCCGGTCAGGACAAAGCCGAGAGGGCGTCCCTGACCGTCTGCTCGGGCGTGTATTTTTGTCGTAAAGCCGCCGCGTGAATCGACCAAAAGCCTCCTTATCAGTCCCCCTTTTGCGCCAGCAGCCTGCGAATGACCGCGAACGGTCGTGCTGTCGATCATATGCTGCCAGTCGTCGGTTAAGCCAAGCTCCACAAGGGTCTCAAGCAGAGCGTCCCAGACGCCTTGCTCAGCCCACCGTCGGAAACGGACATAGACAGAGTTCCATTTGCCGTAACGTTCGTGCGTGTCGCGCCACGGGCAACCAACGCGCAGGACATGCAGCATCCCGTTCAAAAAGCGCCGATTATCGTGAGCGGGCCGCGATTTGCGTCCCCGTTCTCTGGGTAGGAACGGCTCGATTACACGCCATTCCTCGTCACTCAAATCGCCTCGCGCCAATACTGCCTCCTAAAAAGCAGTCTTGAATCACGCTTCAGCCGATTTGGAATCCACTTTGTCAACACGACCTAGCGTGGATAAGTTTTAATGTCCGGTCGAAAATGGAGGCTGTTCAGATTTATCAAAATTATCTATATAAAAATTGAGCATCTCCAGAAGCTTTATTACTTCCGAATTTTCGCCTCCAATTCTTGTCTCGAATTCAAATGCACCTATGCCATTCAGCACTTCATTTAAGGAAGACGACAGAATAGTTAATTCTTTTCTACTAAATTCGATGCTGATTTTAGCGTTCTTAATTGGCGTTTCCGAAGGGTTCATTGTCCTTACCTCATGTTGTCAAAATACAATTTTCCGTTCTTTGGTTGAAAAATAGTCCCACCGTCTCCTGCTTTGGGGTTGTGTATAATTACCGATTGATACTCGTCGTTCCAGTATGCCGTTCTACCACCACCCAATGCCTTTACATCTGAAGGTTTCCTCATTGTTTCGCTGATAAAGTCGGCAAGTTGCGCCCTAGTTCGTATGCCCATACCAGCCAGTTCGCCTTTTTCAAGTATATGCTTTTGGAATGCGTGACCATCAGCAATTTGTTTCGAAACAATTTCGATTTCTTTGCTGCTGAGCGAGCCGCCTGCCTTGATACCCACGACTCCAATGATTGCTGCGGTAGTGACCCCGACGAGGAGTTTGAGGTCTTTGGTATCCTCAAAGGAAAGACCGTGTTTGGCAGCAATGTCGGCAATCGCCCGCTCGCTGGCCTCCTTGCCCAACGTGCCGGCTGCCGCAAGCGGCTCGAACGCTGCCTTGTATTCCTTGTAGCCTTCCTCACCGAGCGTCAGCCTTATCGTGACATCCCGGATGAACGAGGCCGACATACCGATCGCCTGGAAACCCGCGACCAGCTGTTCGTCCGAACCAACCTTGCGTAACTGTGCCGCAAGTATTTTGACGCTGCCCGGCAGTTCACCCTTGCCAGCCGCACCGGTCACATATTTCTCGGTATAGGTCTCCATCAGCGTCGCCAGCATCTGTATGCAGGCTTCACGCTCATTCGCCGTCAGTTCAGCGATCTCCTTGCCGTTTTTGTCGAACAGGACGCATCCAGATGCATAGGCCGGCGTGAACAAAAGATCGAGGAGATTGAAGCCTTGCCGGCCCGCGCAGGTCGCAAGCGCTGCGATATCGAGTGTGCCGGAATCCAGCGCTTTGGCGACTTTACGGGCTGTCGCCAATTCATCCGGCGTCAGATCACCGGAAGCCGCAAGCTTCGTCCCCAGTGCCTCGAAGGCGTCGCCAAGAGCCTCGCCGACGACGTTGATCCCCTCTGCCGCAGCCTTCAGGCTGTTGGTTGAAAGATAGAAATCGATGCCGACATGTTTGTCCTTTGTGATCTCATGAGCCTTGCCCGGATCACGGTTGAGTTCGGAGAGAGGATTTGTTTCACCGTCGTGCTCAAGTGCCGCCTGCTGGTCGGGATTGCGAACGACGATGTCCCCAGGGCCGACGGTGGCGCGGACGCTCTGGCGGGTATCATCGAGCTGATAGCTGCCTTCGAGCGTGCTGTTGCCGACCGGATTGGCATCGGTTCCTTTGCCGCCGGTGAGATCGAGGCCGAGATTGGCGCTGAAGCCCTCATACTGCTTCTGGCCCTCGAAGTTCTCATGGGTAAGCGTGCCTGTGTCGAGAGTGAGATCGCCCGAGCCGGAGACGATCTTGCCGGCACCGAGATGGGTATTGCCGCCGACGGTGACATTCATCGTGTCCGCGGAAACGAGACCAGACTGCTCGGAAACCCAGTTCGTCGACCCGGACCCCGCACCGCCACCGATCTGAATACCGGAGATGAGGCTCTTCCCCCCGCCGAGGCTAAAGCCGCCAGAGGTGGATTTGTTCGTGGTCTCGCCGGTATCGGGAACGGAGACGATGGTGAGATCGCCGCCGATGTCGGCCGTCACTGTCTCACCGGCAACGAGCGCACCGGCGAGCGTCGTGTTGTTGCCGGACTGGATGACGATGTCGCCGGTACCGCTGACGTGGCTGTTGATCTGGGTAGTTCCGTTGGCGTTCGCCTTGGCCGTGGACGCACTGGCGCCGCCTGTCAGCCCGACGCCGACGCCACCCGACAGGCTGACGCCGCCGCCAATGCCGATACTGGCGCCGGCGGACGTGCTGCTGGACGACGAACTCCGCGTCGCCTCGGCGCTTTTAAGGGTAATATCATTGCCGGCCGAAAGCGTGATATCGCCGGCCTTGTCGTCGGCGCTGTCGACCGGCAGGCCATAAGCATCATAGCCGGCCGAGATTTGCACGCCATGGCCGGTGATATCGCCGGATGCGGCTTCGATCGTTACCGAGCGGCCGGCATTGATTTCGGTGAGAACGGGAACAGAGCCCGTCCCCGCCGCCTTGTCTTTTGTATAGGTGAAGCCGGCGGTGAGCGAGGCCGAAGCGACATTGCCGTTGACGACAGTGTCGAGCGCATCATAGGCCTTGAGCGATGCAAAGGCAGCATTGGCGGCAGAATAGCCGTCGTTGATGGTCGTAAGCTTCTGCGCCGCGTTGCCGACGCTGTCGGCAGCGCTGACCAGCGAGGTCGAGACTGATAGCGTCACGCCGGCAAACATCTCCTCATGCATGTGTTCGTAGTTGGACTTGTCCTGCGCCGAGAGAAGGTTGACGTTACGGTCTGCGAGGATGGCAACATCACGCTCTGCGGACACCTCAGCCGCCTGCAGGTTAGCATCACGACCTGCTGATATCGTGAGGTCACGACCGGCAAACAGGATGGATCTGGCGTTAGTCTCTGATGACTGGCTGGTCTGATCGACCGACTTGCCGTAGCCGATACCGATCGATGCGCTGCCGTTGCCAGATTTCACCTGAATGCCGAAGCCCGAGCGTTTTTCCTTCTCCTGCGATGAGGCACTTTCAGCCCCGGGAGTGATATTGACGTCGCGGGCTGCCTCCAGCGCGATGTCGCGGCCGGCCATGATGGAAGAGCCGATCACATTGACGTCGTTTTCGCGCGCCGTAAGAGTGACATCGGTTCCAGCGCTCAGCCCGGAGCCAACGTTAAGACCGGACGATTGGCTCCTTTCTTTCTGCTCCTTGCCCCATAGCGAGAGGAAACCACCGCCGGAACCGGCGAACAGACCGGACTTCTTGCTCGAGCTTTCCAGCGCATGCTGTTCCTCGGCCCCGATGATGGCGACGCTGTCGCCCGCAACGCCGATCGCATCGCCTGCCGTCACATTCGAGCCGGCGATGACAGCGTTGCCGCCAGCATCCAGCTTGATATTGCCGGACGCGGAAAGCTCGGAGCCGACTGTGGCTTCATCATAGTTGTACTGCGTCGAGCTCTTTTTCGAGAGAAAGCCCTTGGATGAGGAGCTCTGCTCGAACTCCGCCGTATTCTTGCCCGACGCGATCAGCAGATCGCCGCCCGCGCTGACATTGATATCGGCTTTGTCGGTCTCGTCGCCGGCAGTCACCTTCGAGGCGGAGACGACGGTATCTCCACCTGAGATGATGGACACGCCCTTCCCACTGCTAACCGATGATCCGACGACGGTCTGCGTTTCCGTGTGGCTCGTCGTCTGTTTGCTTCCGCCGAACAGACCGCCCTTTTTCCTGTAGGTGTAATCTATCGTGGTGGTGTCGATGGCCTCAGCGATTGTCACATCGCCGGTCGCTTTCAGACCGACCGTTCCATCAGCGGCAATCGTGCTGCCGATGACGTTGAGGTTACCACCTGCATTGGCTGAGACCGATCCGCCCGCGGTGATCTCGGAGCCCTGACTTGTGGTTCTGACAACTGTCGTAGAACTCCGCTTGTCGCGCAAAGTGCTGGTCGTTGACCGTTCGGTGACGGAGATATTGATGTCTCCATTCGACGTCAGGCCGAGATTGCCGCCGGCCGTCACCTTCGCATTGGCGAGCAGAATGCTCTCGTTACCCTTCAGCGAGGCATTGCCACCCGCCGTGAAGGTGCCGCCGATTGCCGCGATCGACGAACCGAAAACGCTAAGATCACCAGTCGATGCAATCATCCCTGATGTTGCAAGCAGGCCGGTATCGATCGTCACCTGATTGCCCGCGATCAGCGCGCCCGCAGAATTCAATCTTTCCCTGTCATTGGCGGCGAGATGCAGTACCGGCGCAAGAACGGTCGTACCGTTCACCGTCTGCCACTCATAAACGACGACGGATTCGGTGAGGCTGGCGATCTCTTCAGCCGTCAGCGGTTGGCCGAACTGGCGCTGGCTCGCTCCCAGATAGGCGGCTCCGTTATCAAGCAGCTGCTTTATCTGGGTAATCGAATCCTGCCCCGTAAAACCGGAGCCTGTCGCCAGCCTGAGCTGCTGCTCAATATATTGGTTCTCGAAATAGGCGTCACCAAGGAACTGGACCTGGCGATCCGGCTGGTAGCCAATGCGGCCAAGGAAATAGCTGGAACCGTAGAATTTCGAGACGTCGAGGAAGGCGGCGCGGGTTTCATAGAGAAAGCTCTGGCCAGGAATGGTGCCGCCAAAACCGCCGGACTGTGGGGTGGCGACGCCGCCAAGCGTGAACAGCGCACCGCTTGCCGTCATACTGGACAGCAATGCGGTCGGATTGTTCGAAGGCGCAGGCGCTGCAACGGCAACACGGTCGGCGATCGTTCCGGCCGAAGCCGTATTGTTGACGGCAGCAAAGCCGGTGATACCAAGTGCTCCGCCCGAGCGGATTGCCGCTGGAACCCCACCGATCGCCTCTACGCTTTCCACGGTTCGTCCGGGGCCGATATCCTTTGACGCATCCCGCGTTCCAAACGGGCTGGGGCCAGGCATGGAAACTTGATATGAGAATTCATGGCCTCCGGTATCGCCGCTGTCCCGCCTTTCTTCCCACTGGAAGATGACATCAGGATAATATTGGCAACCCGAGCTTTGATTGCAGTTGACCGACGTCGTGCGCTGCAGCTGCAAGCCGAGATTTGTCAGCGTGCCTGTGCCAACAAACGTCATGCCGGAGCCGGCTTCAATGTTGCTGTAGGCATTGGTAAGATCGACGGTATCGACAAAAAGCGTATTACCCGCCTTGATCGTCGCCGCGGGGCTTCCAGCCGATGTGAGGCGGTCCTCGGTTACATCACGATAGACATGGCGAATGGGCGCACCAATGACGAACTGCTTATCAGCAAAAGAGACGGAAGATGAACAATCTCCACACAGGCGTGCATAATAAGTGTCATAAGCCGACACGAGTGCGTTTGAGATTTGCTGGCTCGTATAGGTCGGAGCCACGCTTTTCTCGTTACGCAGATTTGCCGTCAGGATCGAGATATTGCGACCAGAGGAAATCAGACCTGAACTGTTGACCGTAGCAGCATTGCGCGCGCCTGAAGCGCTGCCGGCAATCGTGACGTCACGACCTGCGACAATCGCCCCCTGATCATTGGCCAGCACGCCGCCCACGAAAAGTGCGGCATCGTTGCCGGCATAGATCAGCCCCGTGGCGGTGTTGGTCAGGTTGCCGGCGATATTGAGGGTAAGATCATTGCCAGCAGCCAGCTGACCGGAGTTGGCAAGCTGCGAAAGCGACAGCGTCAGATCATGGGCCGCCAGAATATTGGTGGCGCCATTCGCAGTGAGGCTACCCGTTTGGATCGCGATGTCACCTGATCCCTGAGCAGAACCAGCAGTGCTGCTCGCGGTGACAGCATTGAGCCGCGCACCCGTCAGATCTGTCGTTCCAGATGAGGTGAGATCAATACCGCCTGATGTCAGCGTGCTGTTGGTGAGATTGATATTATTGGCATTGATGTAGAGCGTGCCGGATGTGGCAAGTCTGCTCCTGTTATTGGAAAGGTCAGCATTTTGCTGCGTGATCCTGATGTCGCCCCCGGCGGCCGTGCGCTTATCGAAGCTGATGACACCATTTGTCGAAGACAGTAAAACGTCTCCGTTTGCCTCCAGACTGTCATAGCGGATGTCGGCGCCAGCCGAAGCCTGCAAATTCCCTTCTGCAAGCACGAGCCCGGAAATCCCCAGATCAAGGCCGGAGAGCAGAGCCAAATCACCTTTCGAAAGGAGTGAGCCCGCCGTGATCGCTCCTGAGGCCGCCGTAAGCGACATCGCCGCGCCAGACTGGGCCGTGCCGCTGATGGCAATGGAGCCCCCCGACCATAGCGAAACAGGTCCGGCAGCAGACGCGTCGGCCAAGGCAATACGCCCGTCTGCCAGAAGGTTGAGTGCGCCACTCGCCCCGAGAGTACCGGCGACATCGATGAAGCCTGCTCCGCCATTGATCAGGATATCCTCTTCTGCACCGATAGAAGCGACCCTGGCGTCCTTGCCCGCCTTGACCGACACCGATTTTTTCGAGGTCAGACGACCGGCCGAAACACTGCTCTTCGAAGAGATGCTGACGCCGTTATTGCCAGAGGCATTGCCGATCGAAATTTTACCGTCTGCCGACAGCGAGAGCTCACCGGCATTGGCCGCCATGTCGCCGCGCATGCGAACGCCAGCCCCTTTTTCCGTGACAACCATCTTGATGCGGCCGGCCTGCATGGCCCCGAGTGCTGAACCATCGATTGCGTATTCAGGTGTCCCGGAGGTGGCATCGAGCGCTGTTGCCTCCCCGGTGGTATAATCGAACTTGCTCCTACCGGCGGTCAGACGCAGGTCCTCGCCGTAGATCGTTCCGTCGATCTGGATGGTACGGGACACGACATCGAACAGACTGACTGCACCATCACCGAGCGCAAAATTCCCACCCCCAGGGCCGAAAGTGACATCCCCTGCGTTCACCGTGAATCCATTGAGACGTCCATCGGTGCCAATGTCAGGTACACCCGTCGTCAGCGTGGCGCGCGGCGTGTTGATGAAACCGCAGCCGTCGCAGGTGATCCCGTTCGGATTGGCAATGATGACATCGGCCCTGCCACCGAACACTTCGGTTGGACCGAGAAGCGAACTGCGGTTTTGCGACGTGACCTCATTGAGGATGACGGACGCAGGGCCTTTACCTTGGAGATTTGGATTGCCGGGTGTCACGCCACCCAGTTTCGATGTACCGATCTCGCCGTTGAAGTTGTTGAGGATGACGCCCTGTGTGCCGACGTTGAAATTGTTGTATTTGTTGTGCGACAGACCTTGGCTGTTGGGTCCGACGATATCAATGAGCGGCACTCCGTTCGGAGCAGCCCCTATCCCGGGGCGATTTGCCAAAGATCCTCCAACTTCCGGCGATATGTCCTGTGCGTGAAGAAGCGCTGGCTGAAGCAGGAGCGTAAAACTGACAACGGTGGCAATGATTTTTTGAGCCAGCGTCCCAGCACCAGCGAGCAACGCGAGGTCGATTGTCTTGCGTGGAAGACGCTTAAACTGTGATGTCATTGTTGCTCGCCTCTCGTGGCAGACGGAATTTGGGGCTTAGCGGTCTTTTCTGCTCGTGTCGGCCGGGGATGGCTTGCTGTCGAGTTTCTTGTAGACATCTGCCAGCTTCGATTGCGGAGCTGGGCATTTTTTGCTTCTGGCAATCTCGGCAAGGACCTGATTGCGGTTACGCAAGGCGTCGATCTCCAGTTTTTCCGGCGATTTCGGATCCATGAAAAAAAGGGCCGGCCAGAACAGAAGAACACCTGTCGCACCAAGGATCACGTTTTTACCCTGCGCGTCGGATCGTTCTTTCACCGTCGCCAGCACCTGCCGCTCGTTGGCCTCGAACTCGCGCTTTATGCCGGCGCAGTCGAAAGCACTGTCGGCCGGGTTGGTCGAAGACACCGGATGTGCCGCCCGGCCACCGCAACCGGAAACGACAATGGCTGTCGCCACCATGGCGGAGACGAGAGATAATTTAGGGGTGCGAAAAGAAGAGTTGATCATAATATTCTCTTTTGAAGCCTACCAGCGTGCCGTCACGCTGGCGAAAATGAGATTTCCGCGCCCGCCATTGACGCTGCTGGAAAATGCCTGGGAGTAGCCAAAATCGGCGCTGATGTTTCCCCCCACGAGTTTTGCACCAACGGTCCAGCTCGCGAGGTGGCCGTCGGGGATATCGAAGCGATGCTGCGAGAACACCCGGCCGTAATCGAGACCGAGGTAGGGGCGTAGCTCGCCCAGAACGGGCGCAAGAATGGTGCCCTCCCATGGCATTGTCCGCCAGGTCAATTCGTTGCGGCTGAAAAACCCGTTATTGCCGAATATGACGCCTTCCCTCAGGCCGCGTGCGTTGCTGGGGCCACCAAGGCCGATCTGTTCCGCGCCAAACATGTTATCGGGCGAATATTGGGCATTGAGGAGCGTGGTTAACTCGAACCGCTGGCCAGCCGCCTCGAACGGCCGCGTCGCGCTGACGGTCGTGTTGAGTTTCAGGAACCGAGGATCGGCCGTGCCGGCTCCGGGCTCTCCGGCCTCCACCGCGTCAAAGAGATCGAGACCCTTATCAAGGGCAAAATCGAGGGCGATGACGCCACCCAGTATTCTTTGTGAACGCGACAAGCCCAGAGTGCCTATGGTGTATCGGCGGCTTCCGACCTCAATCCGGTTACCGAGAAGGAAGTTGTCGGTCTGCTTGTAGGTGAGACCGCCTCTGAGGGTCGTGATGGAGTCCTTGTCGCGCAGAATGACGCGGTCGATGCCAAATCCAACCTGACCGGAATTACCGGAGGTTTCGATAGACCCGAAATTGCCGGGGATGGCGCTGTCATATTCGTACCAGGAACCATTCGCCGAAAACGTCCAGTAGCCATAGGGTACGCTTGTATTGACCGAATAACTGTTACTGCGCCCGCGACCGTCATCATCCCAGGGGTAGTCCGGGCCGCTACGCCCATAAGATAGCCCCAACTGATCATTGAGACCCAAGAGGTCATCGAAACCCAGGGAAATATTGCTTTGGGAGTAGCCGGTGCTTTGCTGGCCGAGACTATTATTGGAAATGCTCACGTACCAGGGTTTGCCCGGCTTGTTCTCGACGTTGAGAATGGATGTACCATCCGTTTTTCCCGGCAACATCGAAGTCTTGGCGTTATTGGACGACAGACGGTTGATCTGGTCCAGCCCCTGCTCAACATCACGAATGTTGGCAACCTTTCCTTTCATGCCGGGAAAGGCCGTGGCGAATGAACCGTTCTGCTCGGCCGGTTGACCATTGAGGTAGATATCCGCGATCGTGCCTTCGACAACGACCAATCTCAGCAATCCTGTTCCGGCAATATCCTGCGGCGGAACATAGGCGCGTGACGTCACGAACCCCTTGTCTAGATAGATGTCAGTGATGGCCTTGAGGAGGGAGGTGATGTCGGCAACGCCGACGCAACGATCGTTGAAAGGCCGCGTCAGTGTTCCAAGCGTAGCGGCAGACAGATTCGCCGCACCTTCGATCTCCACACGGGAGATATCGAAGCATAAATCATCGGGCTTCGCGTCGCCTCGCGGTGCCTCGCCCTCACGGCCAATGACACTATCAGGGGTTATCTGTTTCAGGTTTTCAAGCCGCTGCAACTGCTGTTGCTGATCCTGTTGGCGGGAAAAATCATCGGCGGGCGACTGGGCACTTGCCGGTTCTGCCGCGAGCAGTCCCGCCAAAAGCAGGGTGGTGACGGCCCATTTGGAACTGTTGGGCGCGGCCCTCGAATTACCCAAGGTATTCCGCTCTGCCTGGATAGCGATCGGGGAATAAGCGGAAACTCGAACCGCCATCACAATTGCGAGACAAAAATCAGGAGGAAGTGGCGATCGGAAACCAGTAATGAAAGCAGCGAGGGGCATGTTTAGGAGGCCTGCATTTGAAATGAAGTTGGTCGCGGCAATGCCGCTCATGCTTCACTGTGCAGCCGTCCTTGCTGTCGATCCCTACCGGGTTAATAGATCAGATCATCTGATCCAAGAAGCGTTAAAGTAGTATATTTTATTACGAAACGATAGTCGTAAGTCATTTGCTCAAAGAGCCGCGCACGTCAAAAATTCACGTAATAATCAATCCTACCAACGTCATGGCAAGATTATCATTTTTCATCCGTGATTTTTCACGACAATCCGCCGAATTTCCCCGCTATGGATCCTTTGATTCAAATAACAACCAGAAGTTATTGCAATACGTATCACCCTGCAAGCCCCTCACAGGTACCAAAGTTAAGGAAAACTAAAATTGCTTCGCAGCCGGCGACATATTTGGGCAATGAGATGGCTCGATCTCGATCGCCGAATTCGGAGTTCATCCAGTGGTCAACCATTGCGGTTGCGGACTAACAAAGGGAATGTTTTAGCCTCACTCACCCCCGGTCCGAGCATTGCGGAGCGCAAACGTCTTCAGGTTCGGGCGGGCTCCCACAATTCCACGGGATTGCCTTCCAGGTCGTGTATCCGGCGAAACGTCCAACCTCCGAATCCCATTCGGCCCGAGTTTCAACCTCTACACCTTCGTCCGTGAGCTTCGCGATGAGGGCATCGAGATCATCCATTGCTGTTCAGCACTGTCGAAATAATCGCTGTCTCTAGCGAAAGGCCCAAAAATCGTCATTCCGGCGTCCTGCTGCCATACCGATTTATGCAGATTGTCGATGCCGAGATGTTTCTTATACCATTCAACCAGGTCAGGGACATCTGCTGCTCTGAAGAATACGCCACCAATTCCAACGGCTCGGCCATGAATTCCTCCCGCTTTGCGAGAACGGACGCAATGTTGCGCCGCCGCGGCGGCAATATCAGGCAGGACCATTGATTACGCCGGTCTCAAATCGCGAAAGGTGAGCTTTGGCACTCCGAAACATTCATCCGTTACTGCGACTGGCGCGCACGACACAGCGCGAAAAAACCGCTTGACCTGAACCATGGTTGAGGTCCTAGAAGTACTGTCACCTTGTTTTCGCAAGGCTCTTTCCATGCTCTTGAGCGAACAGTTGACAAAGGATACCCCATGGCTTTCCAGCTTCCCGACCTCCCCTATGCCCATGATGCGCTCGCCCCCTCGGGCATGTCAGAGGAGACGCTGAAGTTCCATCACGATCTTCACCACAAGGCCTATGTCGATAATCTCAACAAGGCGATCGTCGGCACCGAATGGGAAAACAGGAGCCTCGAAGAGGTCGTTCGGGGCACCTATGAGAAGGGTGCGGTGGCGCAATCCGGCATATTCAACAATGCCTCCCAGCACTGGAACCACAATCTCTTCTGGGAAATCATGGGGCCGGAAAATCATGCGATCCCCAAGGTGCTGGAAGATGCGCTGACGCAGTCCTTCGGCTCGGTCGCGCTGTTCAAGCAGAATTTCGCCCTCTCCGGCGCCTCCCAGTTCGGTTCGGGTTGGGCATGGCTGGTGGTGGATACCGACGGTTCGCTGAAGATCACCCGCACTGAAAACGGGGTCAATCCGCTGTGCTTCGGGCAGAAGGCGCTTCTTGGCTGCGATGTCTGGGAACACAGCTATTACATCGATTTCCGCAACAAGCGCCCCGCTTACCTCGAAAACTTCCTCGACAATCTGGTGAACTGGCAGGCGGTCGCCGCCCGCCTTTGATTTGAGCCCCACCGATCCGGCCGGTCCCGCTGCCCTGGGCGGCCGGCCGGATCAGGCGCAGCCGGACAGCCGCCGTCCGGCTGCAACTCTCTTCGAGCGTCTCAATGCCCTATGTCGTCACCGAAAACTGCATCGCCTGCAAATACATGGACTGCGTGGAAGTCTGTCCGGTCGAATGTTTCTATGAAGGCGAGAACATGCTCGTCATTCACCCCGATCAATGTATCGACTGCGGGATTTGCGAGGCCGAATGTCCCGCCGCCGCGATCCGGCCGGATACCGAAGCGGGGCTGCATGTCTGGCTCGACCTCAATCGCCACTATTCCGGTATCTGGCCGCGCGTGCACGAGAAAAAGTCACCGCCTGACAATGCCGACATCATGAATGGCGCTGCAGCGAAGATGTCCATTTTTTCGAAAAATCCGGGAGCGGGCGGTTAGCTCGGCACATCATGTCTCATAATCTCAGGCTGATTGATGGTGGTGTGGTCAATCACGCGCATGTTCCGCCGAAAGCTTGCGCCTCTCCGATGATCTCTCCGCGTGAATTCAAGGATTCAATGGCCGGCCTAACCTTCACCGTGGCGGTGGCCGCTGCCTGCCACGCCGGAGAGCGGGTTGGACGCACAATCACCTCCTTCATGCCGCTCAGCGCAGAACCGCCGCTTCTGATGATCTCCATCGACGCCAGCAGTCGCATGGTCGATCTCATCGCAGCGAGCCGACGCTTCTCCGTTGCGGCACTGGCTAGAGGACAGGAGGAGGTTGCCGATGTCTTTGCGGGCAAAGGAAATCACCCGGACCGGTTCAGCGTTGGGGACTGGGATGCCTGGCCGTCAGGAAGCCCCAGACTTGCCGATGCGCTTCTGTCCATGGACTGCGAACTTGTCGGTTCCATCGATGCCGCAGACCATATACTGTTCGTGGGCGCCATAACCGAAGCAATATCGGATCGGCTGCGCAAAGCCCTGCTCTGGAGCGAACGCGCCTATACCGGCACGGATCAACGTCACTCCCTCTAGATGGTCGGAAAAGGCTCCTGCCGTCGCCGTGACCTGCACGGCTGAAGAAAATCCGCGCAGTCAGTGCCTGTCGCTGTTCGCACGGGCAAAGCTGCCCGGAGCGACACCCGTTCTCCTGCGGAAAGCGGTGCTGAATGCGCTGGCGGATTCATAACCGATCTCATCCGCAATATCGTCGAGCGACTTCCGCCCGCGCATCAGCGCGTCCCTGGCAAGCGCCATCCGCCAGCGGGCCAGATATTCAACCGGCGCGCAGCCGAGCATTTCATGAAAACGCGCCGCGAAGGCCGAGCGCGACATGCCGGCGATGCCGGCAAGTTCGGCGACAGTCCAGTTCGCGCGGATATTGGCGTGCATGGCGGACAATGCGCGCGCAAGCCCCGGCAGACGCATTCCCTTCACCAGTCCCGCCGGAATTGCCTCGTTGGCCGCATTCGGCCGACGCAGCACTTCGACCAGCAAAACCTCCAGCATACGCCGGATGATCAGTTCTTTGCCCGCATCCTCGCGCGTGCATTCTTCCGCCAGCAACTCGATCAGACGCCCCAGCCGGGATGCTCCGCCCTCTTCCTTTTTTACTCATGTATTTAAACCCAATCTGTGAACGGCCGCGAACAAATGCATTCACAAATTGCAAAACTGTGATTTTCTCCGTTTTGCGCGCAAAATACCATTTCCAAGTGCAGAACGACAGGGAAAAAATGGGAAAAGGGACTTCCCGGAACGACATAGCTCATGCTCTCATATTCCAAACCGAACTCGACCGGTCACCGCGAGTACACGGTTCAACGAACACTGGACTTCTACGGGACCATCCGAACTTATCGTTTTGAAACTGACGGAAAACGAGAGATCCGTCTCGATGAGGGGATTACCCTAAGCGTAAGCAACAACATCCTTATTTATACCCAGATCGGTGGCCCCATTGGTTTCTCAGGCGAAATATCAGCGCTGAGGGTAAAATACGGCCTGACTGATAACTATCGTGACCTGAATTTGTCGGCCGAGTTGGACAAGAAAATGTGGCTCGTCGATACGCAAAATGATGGCGGCGTGATTTCCTATAGCGTCAACAACCTGAAACAATTGCCCCACGTGCCGGGAAGTCAGAGGGCAGCACCGAGAGAGCAACTGATTGCGTCACCTTTGAAGGGACCAGGTATTTTGGTCGCTTCTGGATCACTGGTTCACAATGTAGCGGCGCGCTCAGATGATTCTTCCGATGTCGATGTTCAACAGGAAGACGAAGACATGCCAAGAGCGATGGCTTTGTGCCCGCAAGGCCAACCCTGCCACTGGTCTATTAATTGTGGCATGACCGTCGATTGCTTTTGTGTTCCCAGTGGTAGGCCATATGGAAAGTTTGCTTATTTTGAGTGCTGAATTGCAGGAGCGACCCGTGCAAGCTACCCGACTTCTGCCGAAGGATCAGGCTCCGCCGTTAAGAGTAGGTGGCCCCGCCGCCGTTCTGACAAAATTCGATCGATTGAGCTTCGTAGTTTTGTGGAATCTTGACTGCGGCGGATGCCTTCCTATCGTCCAGGAACTCGCTGAGATCGGTGCTGAACATAACGTGCCGTGTCACGGTGTCGCGGTAATGGTACGGGATACGAACGCTTGCGCATTGGCTATCGAGCAAGGGGCGTCAAAAGCGATACTTGCCTTGGAACAACCCGGCTCGCAGAGTTCGGCGTTATTCCGAGGGTTGGTCACGAGGACGTGGCTGGAGGCGAGTGGACAAGGCGGCCTACCCGCGGGTTTTGTGATCGACAGCTCGAACTCAATTATCTGGATGGGAGACCCGAACGATCTAAAAGCGGATCCTCCATCCATCTTCGACGGAAGCTGGAATGTCGATGCCGCGAGGGAACGATGGGCATCACGGGTGGCCACCAGCGATGTCAGAAAGCTCCAATTGGGCCGGGATCTGTTTGACAGACTTGCCTTCGGAGATTTTAACGAGGCGCTTGAAATCATCGAAATTATGGAACGTGAGCTGCCATCCGTCTCGGGTGAAACTGATTTTTGTATTTTCAAACTGACGGCATTGATCGGATTGGACTACGATACCGCAACAGAATTTTACGAGGATTGTTCGGCACAGTTTATCGGAAACGTCCAAGCTCAAGCCGGATTGGCGAGTTGCATTTTCGCCCGGATGCCATCCAATAAAAAAGCCCTGTCCATTGCGATTTCGCGACTGACGGCCACAGAGGCGACTTTGCAAAACAACACCGATGGCCGTCTCGAAACGGACTATCTTCGTATCACGCTCAGTTTGACGCTGGCAGACGCGCATAAACGGTATGGTTCGAATGAAGCAGAGGATTACTTCGACCGCGCGTTGGTTATGTCGCAGACTGAAAAGGTCCCAGAGCGCGTTCGTTTGAGGATCGCCAATGAAATAGAGAGAATTCAGAATATCAATGTTTGACGTTTGGGCATATGATCCGAAACAAAAACCAAACCGTTTTTGAGCGCGCAAATTGGACACGAAAACTTATTATTCAAGCCGGTGGTTTTCCATTTTTGGAGCGGCAATTTTACTTCCTATGACATGGGTCCTATTCTCTATTTCGACGTTGAGTCATATTTCAGGTGTCTTCTTCGGTCTGCTGTCTTTGATGTTTGCTTGGTTCTCGACGATTTACCTTTCTAGCATATTCAGACGCTCCAAGGTCACCCTCGCGCCAGAAGGGTTCACGGTTCGGCGCGTGTTAAGCAAGCCTGTTTTTGTCGCGTGGCAGGATGTGAAGTCAGTTCATACCATATATATTCGGGGTTTCTTTCCAGTCGTTACATGGCATCCCAAGCGAAAGCCCGAACGGTCACCTGTGTTGAGTTTTTTATTCGATGGTCGAGCGTTCCCGGTCCGCTCAGGGTTTTATGCAAACTCTTTTCTCAAAGAGTTAGAGAAGTTTCACGAGGCTTATGGTGGCCCACACGGCCAAGCGCTCGGAGACCATTAATTCGATACGTGCTGGACATTCGACAGAGCGACGTTCTTGGTCGGGCAGACGCGCCAAATCCTCGTCCAGTTTGCTCAGCCGTATTCATCCATCGAGGTTGATTTTCGTCCTGTTGGTTTGTCCAAATCAGGAGCGTAGCGTATAAAAAGCTTTCCGAGGAGAAGAACCGTGGATTTGTTGAACACGCCGCCTTTGTCAGCTAGTTGAGTGTCATGGAGGTTCGGTTGCCGGCGTTATCATACTGGTAGATCCCGGAGTTGCCCGTAGGATTGGCGTCTCCTCGAATTCCGCCGACGCTGTCGTATGTATAAGTTATCGTTCCCGGTGTCGCAGCTTCGGCGAGTTTAGGCGTAGGTAGAAAAAGATAGCTCACAGCCGCAGTCACGACCGCTGCCGTGCACGTAAGGTAGGGCAAATATTGCCGGATCACTGAGGCACGGTGGGTCATGCGAACTCCTGAAGTTAGCGCGGAACTCTCACAAATATTGCCATTTGAGATCAGGCATCGATCATAGTCCGGAAATGTGTGAAATTCAATCCATCCGTGTAGTCGCTAACTTAATATTCTTTTCTCTAAATACGCGCCACACGATTTGTCTGGCGGATTCGGAAAAATTATATTTTAAATCAATTAGTTGTTGCGAGACTTCGAGTAATTTTTGAATATTTCTTGATCCTGTGTTTTAGCTCAAAGAATATTGAATTCGCGGCCTCAAAATAAAAAATCAACTAAGGATTGACAACGCTTCCGTCATCAGACACCGTATGATCATGTACTAATGAACTTTGGGGGATAGTACATGACACTCCATGCTAAAGCACGAGCCATGCTTGTCGCCGTCACGTTGACGGGGGCATGCACTGCATCCGCACAACAGGCATCAATTCCCGATCAACCGTTAATCGGCAACCTGAAGATGCCGTCGATGACGCCGGAGCAGGCCGAAGAGGTTCTCAAATCTCGAAAACTGCCCCCAATTGACCCAGTGCCTGTCGCGGCTCAGTCGCGAACGGGCAATCAGCCGCTCATGAAATTTAATATCAAAGCTATACTTGGGCATGAGTTGCCGGAAGGCGATACGACGCCACACGGCATGAAGCGCGCCGATTTCGCTATTGCTTCACCCGACGCGCCAGCGCTGGAAAGCAAACTGCGCAACGATGCGCTAGGCCCTGACATTATCATGCGCCCCCTGCCTGCAGGGACCGCCGTTGAGGAAAAGCCTCCGGTAATCGGGCTGCCCTAACCAATTCGTTCCGATCCCGCAGACTTATCAACACTCAAGATCATCAGACCTGTCTAACCCAACGTTGGAGTTCCGGCGATGCGAAGCTGTGCCTTTTCATGCGGAAGATTAATGCTCGCGTTCGTATTGGCCATTACCTCTTTCGTGACAGCGTTCCTGATCCCGACAGAACCAGTCCGGGCGGCTCCCGGCGTCGTCACGCTAAGTTGCACGCCACCGGCAGCCGATCCCGAAATCGCGGAACTGGCCCGGGCGTTGAATTACAACTTAAGTCAAATCTACGAGTACATTTACTACAACATCGAGTTCTCGCCGACCTTTGGGCTCAAAAAAGGGGCATTACAAACGCTTCTCGACAAGCGGGGAAACAATGCGGACCAGAACCAGCTGTTCGTGACGCTTTTGCGTCAGTCCTGCATCACCGCAAACTTCCGTTATGGCAATGCCAATCTTTCCGGAGCAGCAGTTTCGAATCTGCTCGGCGTCGATGATGACGCGGCATTGATTGATCAGGCGCTCGGAAACGGATCTATTCCCAATTGCATCCGCATGACGGTTGGCGGCGCATGTGTGACATCGGGACTCAACCCGGCACAGGTCACGCTTACGATGCTGAACACGGAAGCGACCGTGGGCACGACAACGTACAGACTTGATCCATCATTCAAGTCTTTCCAGTACTATCAGCCGATAGATGTCGCGGCGGCGATGGGTTACGACCGTTCGGCGTTTCTGACTGCGGCGACAGCCGGATCTTCGACCGTCTCGGGCTTGCCTGCAGGTGTCACCTCGCTCAAGAACGTCAACAAGACGAATATCAGTACTCAACTGAACACATACGCAGCTACGCTCGCCAGCTATATCGGGACCAATCACGCTGCCGCATCAATGGCCGAAATCTTCGGCGGCCGCGTTATCACAAATACCAACTATGGCTCGACATTCGACCCGCTGACCTCGACGTGCAGCGAGATATCAGCATGCGGACCAGCGACGAATTCACTCCGCACTGCAATCACGGTCGCAATCTCGGACAATGGTACGAGCCCGACGGTTACGAAGACCTACTTCACCGATGAAATCGCTGGCAAAAGGCTAACGCTAACCTACAGTTCGTCCAAACAACCGATCCTGAAACTCGACGGAACAACAGTGGGCACCGGCACCGCGACGGCTGCAACGTCCCAAACCATTACCTTCACCGTCTCGATGCCATATGCCACCCTGTTCAACAATTACAGCGTCACGGGAAGAGTGTCCGTCGGTACCACTTATGCATATGTTCTGGTGCTCTCGGCCGGTGAGATCGGTCGAGACGCAGTGACGCGTTTTCAGAGAAAGGTTTCAGCGGCGGTAGCGAGTGGTGCGGCATCCACATCCGAGGAGGTAATGGGCGGAAACCTTGCGACCATTAGCGCAGCTTTCTTTGCGCAAGCCTATGAGAGCTCGAGGGTGGCCGACACCTTGTTCAACATCGCAAGAACTGCCCATGCTGATATGGGTATCGTCGGCTGGAACAGCGGCGCGTATATCGATATTCGTGCGAGCCTTGGAAGTTCCAACAAGAAGAAGGCGAGCGTGTCCGATGCGACATGGGCTGGCCTTTTTTATGCTGCCGCAACGCGTATTGCCACGCTTGAATCCTCCACGGTTAAACAGATGCAGTCCGTCGAAGCGGTATCGACGCCGCGTATGTTCGACTACACGAATGGAGCCGGCGCGGGCTTCATTGAGGCAAACGACTCGAACTGGCTTTCGGTTGTCAGACCGCTCCTCAGCGGATGGGCGACTGCCGATCTAAACAACATCGACGCGTTCTTCGCAGCACCGAGCAGCGGGGTGAGGACGCTCGTAATTCCGCAAAATGGCTCCCGAACCGTCAACGCGTGGGTCGGGAATGGCTACTACCAGAAGGAAGAGGTGTATTCGGGCAGCACTTATGTCTCAAGTGCGTATTCAGCGAGGATCGCAGGCGGCTATAAAGGAGGTTACTCTTCTGTACAGACGTCTTTGCGAAACTCCTTTGCTGCGAGCGCATTGACAAACCAGACACAATTCCGGCCGCCGTCGTCTTTAGATCCGATAGATCTTCGTTCGGGGAGTTTCTATTATGACCACGATGATATTTTCGTGGGCTCGCGCGCCTTTCCTTTCGGGCTGACAGTGTCACGGAACTATGACTCTGGTCGCCGCACTAGCAAAACAGCCCTGGGATATGGCTGGCGACACAATTTCATGCTTTCTGCTTACAGAGACAGCGATCCGTACGAAGCTTTTGGAGATCGCAACCCGCTGGCCGCGGTGACGACGGTTGCAGCATCCTACGTCATCGGTGACGTGCATAGCTCTACAGCCACGCCTGAGATAACCCGCGCTGTCACGGCTTCGCTAGCTGCCAGCTGGCTGATGGATCAGTTGGTTGAAAATGCCGTTACCGTTGAGACCAATGAAGGAACACGACGGTTTGTGCGAATTCCAACCGCGTCTGGAACGTTCACCTATGTTCCCCCACCCGGCGACGGTTCGACATTGACTCTGCCCGCGACAGGTAATGCGGCTGTCATCACTGATAAAAACGGCATCGTCACAACCTTTGATACAGATGGCTTTATCGCTTCGTGGAAGGACAAGAACAACAACACAGTCACTTTCACCTATGCGGGATCGGGGGCGAGCAAGAGGCTATCCACCGTCGCAAACGGCATGGGTCGCACGCTGACTTTCAGCTACAACAGCTCAAATCAACTGACGGGAATTACCGACGGAACGCGAACAGTAAACTATACCTACGATTCTGCCGGAAATCTGGCCACGTTCAAGAACGCCCTAACCGCCACGACGACCTATGATTATACCGCCGGTCTTGGGCTTCTCACCAAGGTCTTCAACCCGGCATTTCCGGCATCGCCCTTCGTTACCAATGCTTATGATCCATCCGGCAAAATCCTCACCCAGACCGATGCGCTCAATAACGTCTGGTATTATATGTTTGCCAATGGTTTCCGGGGGCAGGAGGTCGATCCCCTCGGGAATACCCGGGCCCTGTACTATGACCGAAATGGAAACCTTACCGACGACATCGATCAAGCCGGGGGCCATTACATCTACAAATATGATGGCGTTGGCAGGCGCATTCGCACAATCCGGCCGCTCGGGAACTATACGAGCTACACATATGATACGAAATCAAACATCCTGAACCAGACAAAAACGCCGATTCCTGGCTCACTAGACCCACTGACCGGGCTGCCAATGGCTCCGATAACCGAGAGCTGGACTTACACGGCTCTCTCAAAGCCCGATACCTATACAGACCCACGCGGCGGTGTGACGACCTACACCTATGACAGCAATGGCAATCAACTCACCGTCACTCAGCCTGCCGTCTCCAAGCCCGGTGTTTCCGGCACAGTTCAACCTGTGACAACGACGACATACAACGCGCGTGGTCTGCCGTTGACGATCACCGATCCCGAAAGCCGGGTGACCGCCTTCACCTACAACACGACGAACTTCAACCTGCTGACGAAGGTGGAGGATTCCGGGACTGGCCGACTGAACCTGACAACGACCTATACCTATGACACGGTTGGCAACCAGATCACCGTAAAGGACGCGAAGAACAACACGACGACCAATGGTTACGACAATGAAAGACGGCTCACCCAGATCACCCCACCGTCTCCATTCGCGGCGAGCCTGACGCAGTATGTCTATGACACGAATGGAAACAGAACGGATGTAAAGCAGGCAACGGGTATTTCCGGAAGCCCTTGGCTCACCACGACGACCGCATACAATGCCGCGAACAAGCCAACAGTCGTCACCAAACCCGATAGTAGTACGTCGACGACGGCCTATGACGTGGTTGGTCGTGTTTCAACAGTCACGTCATCGTCCGGACGACAAGTGTTGACGGCCTACGATGCCGTGTCACGCATTACACAAATTACCGATCAGGTTTCTGGAGCGCTCGACCCGTCGATTACTGCCAACCTCGGACCGGTCGTGCGAGAAACACGAACATACTTTCAGGGTGGATTGCTTGCGACTCTGAAAGACGGCAAAAACAACACGCTGACCTATCAGTATGATGGCTTCGAGCGGCAGGCGCGGATAAATTATCCCGATATCGCAACCGTTCCGGCTGACTACGAATTCCTTGTCTATGACAAGGCCGACAACCTGCTTGCCTTCCAGCGTCGCGGTGGCTCCCAGATCTGGTACACATATGACGCTTTGAACAGACGATTGAGCAAGGCACCGACAAGCGCGGCCACCATAAGCTATGGATATGACTATAGTGGGCGCATGCTTGCAGCGACGAACGGATCGAGTTCGAGTTCGTCTCTGACATTCGGCTATGATACAGCAGGGCGGCAAACCAGCGAAGTGAGTGGTCTCTTCAGCACCAGTTCGTT
Organism: Agrobacterium sp. LR_9; assembly: GCF_041954855.1. NCBI lineage: Bacteria > Pseudomonadati > Pseudomonadota > Alphaproteobacteria > Hyphomicrobiales > Rhizobiaceae > Agrobacterium > Agrobacterium sp. LR_9. The sequence continues at coordinate 177,034 of NZ_JAVAYA010000008.1, read as the reverse complement.
TGTTTTGGATGCCAACGGAAATCGAACAAGATTGACTTTGCCCACCTCGGTCGGTACCGCCAACGTTTTCTCGTATGAGTTCGATAATCTGAACCGATTGACGAATGTCTATAACGGCACGGTATCTGCGGCCAATCGTGTCGTCGGTTACACTTACGATACGGTCGGCCGGCGCTCTGCCTCTTCATATGGGCCGAGTTCGGCTCCGGTAAGCTCGACGTCCGCGACCTTTAACGCCGTCAGCCTTCCCGCAACTATCAATTATACATGGAATGGTTCGACGCTTGGTCTTACCTACGCGTACAATGCGGATCAGCAGCGGAAAAGTCTGACGGCGACCGACGACACGTTCTTACCGTCCGGGCTTGCGGCGCTGACAAAATCTTACACGTCGAATGTTCTCAACCAGTATAGCGTCGTATCGGGAACAACCCACACATATGACTCACGCGGCAATCTGACGTCCGACGGCACATGGACTTTCGGTTACAATACTGAAAATCAGTTGGCGACCGCGACCGGTTCCGGCCAGACCATAACCTTCGCTTACGACGCCCTCGGTCGACGCTTCCTGAAACATGTGACCGTCGGTTCCACGACAACGACGACAGGCTGGCTTTCTGTCGGGGATCAGGAAATGGCCGAATATTCCGGCGTTGGCACGATCTCTATCAATCGGCGTTTTGCCTATGGGGTGGGGCTGGATGAGCCCATCGCCAGCTTCAGCACATCAAACGTTCCAACCTACCAATTTAGCGACGCGCTCGGATCGGTGATCGCGCTGACAAACTCCGCGGGTCAGGTCGTTGAGAAGCACGCTTATACAGCCTATGGTATTGAGAAAGTAACCGGCACGAACACTGCTGCTTACCGATTTGCGGGACGGCGGTTGGATCTGGAGACCGGGATCTACTACAATCGTGCGCGGTTTTATTCACCTACGCTTGGGCGATTCCTACAACCGGATCCGATTGGAACTGATGATGACGTTAATCTATATATTTATGTTAAGAATGATCCTGTCAACTTGGTGGATCCCCTTGGATTAAGCGCGGCAAGCTACGACGTTGCAGCCGAGTTTGGGCATGGATCAAGGCATGTTAATCCGGCAATAGTCCCGGGCCTGCAGAGTGCGATCAGTAGAGCGCTCCCACAGACAATGCCGATGGGGATATATGGTGTGGGCGTGATATACTATGGAGGTCAACCGTATGAATTTAGGTATTACGGCCTCGGTAGTTACGTAAATGTTGGAACGTACTTTCCCATTGTGAGATGAGGTAGGGCACTTGTATGTCACGGGACTTGAGCGACGAAGAAAAAAAGCTTTTGCGCACGTTGGTTGGAGAGCGACCGCCGTTTGCCGTAGAATTTGAAAAACAGTTGGAGGGCTGTCTCGCCGATGAAGTGGAGGATGGAGGGTTAGAACTCAAACCCGTTAGAGGCAATAGAATTAAAACTCATGACACTGTCCTTGGAAGTGGCTCGATCTATGATGTTGACGGCGTGCCAGTAATATTTGATCTGCTTCAGTACGATGGATACATTGCTAAATTACTCATTGAAAAAGCAGATTCCAGTCAAATTAAGAGCGTTTTAGATTACCAACAGGTTATGGCACTAGGATATGGAAGAGGGATCACTTTGGAGCGGTAGTCTCATCAACAAAGAAGCAATGAAGGCTGCCATTTTGCAAGGGCATGTTCAACTTGGACCTGAAAAACCCGTAAGCTATCTTCCGCTCAACACGATTGAAAATATGTTGGGGTTAACTGTCGACCGGTACCGAGAAATGCTTCGGGCAGGAGGCAACGAAAGCATGCTATTCGAGGATCAGCAATGCGCGATAAACTCGGGTGCGGTTTACGGTTATAACGTTCCGGCATTGGGAGTACTGCTCAGGCAGTTTAATTCAATACTGATTGCAAATGGCTGGCCGGATGCGCCGGAGCAATTCGTCGAAAAAATTGCACGCAACTGGGTTGAAGACGTTGACGCCCCTCTTCTCTTAATAATCCGCGCCGCATTTGGAGACAACGGAGATTAAACGCGCGACTTTGTGCGTAATGAGCGAATGGCACTGGGATCACTCAGGCCGCTAACGACCGGGAGATAGAAAAAGACGCATATAATCACCATTAAAAATCGCGTTCGCAAAAAAGCTGGACCGTATCGACGTGAGCATTCCTTCCAACGCAACTGAGGGGGCCCGGCTTAGCGGCGCTTGTAGAGAACGAGCTGTACAAATACTTCGCAGGCACAGTCCTCGTATTCCGCTCACGCGTTGCCGAAGCGATCTGGAGCGCCGTCCTTGACCTATCCGGCCAGCTTCGTTTTCCCGCAGGTCCTGACGCAATTGCGCTGTCTCGGGTGAACTGACGATCGATAGCGGCCTGACCGGACATTGCTCGGTTGCGGCGTTTCAGCCGGCGATATGCAGATGGCAGATGTTTCAGCACATCTGCCATCGACTTTACCAAAGGTCACGCAGGTTCCGCCAGCACTCTTCCCGTAATCTCAGGCCACAACCCCTCCGTCACCGCCATCAATGCCGGCGTTGCGGCGGCGACCCACGGGATGCCGCTACCGGGGCGTATTCCGATACGGACATCGAGACCCGCTTCCCTTGCGAGAACGACGCCGCCGGCGATATCCCACATGGTGGTCAGCTTCTGCAGATGGCCGTCGAAGATGCCGCGTGCGGCAAAGGCAAGGCCGATCGATGTCGAGCGGATGGATTCCACTACCCAGCCCGCATGCCGAAGCCCGACGTTGAGGGCCGCCACCTCCGCGGCATCGGCAGCGGCGCTGTCTCCGAGCGACATGACCTGCACATCCTCGAAAGGCACGTGGCGGGCAAGCGGTTTGCCGTTGAGCATCAGCCCGGTCCCATCAGCCGCCGCGTAGATATCCCCGAAGACCGGGATCGCGACAATGCCGAGTTCCGGCCGGCCACTGCGCACGAAACCGAGCGAAATGCCCCAGAGCGGCGAGCCGCGCAGGAAATTGGCGGTGCCGTCGATGGGATCGATGATCCAGTAGGCATCATCGGCCACACCGCCCATTTCTTCGCCCAGCACGGCTTCGCCCGGAAACGCCGCGGCCAGCCGCTCGCGGATGAGTCTTTCGACCGTAGTGTCGGCTTCCGAGACAAAGTCCTGAAAACCCTTCGTCCGGGTGACGATGGCATCGCGCGCCTCGAAAAAGCGAAGGGCAAGGCCCATCGCCTCCTCGATGATGGCAACTGCGCCTTCAAGACGTTCGCTCATCGTGCCCACGCTCTGCCTGTCACACCCGCACCCGCGTTCAACCAGCCGGTGAAGGCTTCCACCTCATCCGTCTGGATCGCACCGACGCCGGCCTCGGCGAGAGCGCCCCACACGGCTTCTGGGTCTGCCAGTGCGCGCGTGTCGTTGAAATCGAGGCAATGGGAGACGTCGAGCGTGTTGATCCAGAGACGGATATTCTGGCGCTCCATCTCGGCACGACCTTCGGCCAGATCGGCTATATCGGTGAATTTCACCTCGATCATCGGCGCACGCAACGCCTCGATACGGCGCAAATCTTCGGCGAACTTGCCCTTCCGCACCGGGAACATCGGCATATGCGGGATCTTGCCAAACCAGTCGGCATCCAGCACCTCGAAACGGCCCGCTTCGGGATCGATATCTGTCTTGACCAGCACCTGATCCTCGACGCCAAGCCGCAGCACGGTTTCCATGACCTGCGGCAGATCGCGGGTGAATTTCGTGTCGATATTGACGGTGATCCTGCCGCGCGCCTCTTCCAGCAATTCTTCCAGCGTCGGCACGCATTCATCGGTCACGTCAGCCGCATCGCCGCCCGCACCGGCCTTCAGCTTCGCTGCGCGGACCACCTCGAACGACAGCGCGCTCACGGTTCCCTTGCCCGTCGTGGTGCGGTCGAGCGTTTCGTCATGAATGACGACCAGCCGGCCATCGGCCGTCGCCTGTGTGTCGATTTCGATCATCTCGACGCCGGCCGCGACCGCAGCGCGGACGGAGGCAAGCGAGTTTTCGGCAGTGGCCGTCCAGAAACCGCGATGGGCGATGGTCAGGATGGCCGGATTGTCGCGCGAGCAGAGTGCGAGCACATTGCAGGGATTGGAGGTCTTTCGGGAGGTGGCAAGGGTCTGGTGCATGGTTTTCACTTTCGGACGTTGCAATTACCGGGTTTGGCTGCCCGGATCAGATTTTTCCCATGCCCGCCGCCATCAGATCGTCGCGCAGGATGCGGCCGGCGATGATGAAAACGACGAGTGCGGGAAGAAGCAGGATAAAAGAGACGATGGCGGCGAGCGGCAGCTGCATCGAATAGGGATCGAGATACATGTAGAGCTTGATCGGCAGGGTCTCGACGACAGGCGCGCCGACGATGAAGGACTTGTCGAATTCCTCGAAGCTGCCGATGAACGACATTAGCCCGCCGGCCAAAAGCCCGGGCACCGCAAGCGGCAATATGATGTGAATGACGATGCCGACTGTGCCCGCGCCGAGCGAGCGCGCGGCATGGATGAGATCGTCGGGAATGGTCTCCAGCGCCGCTGTCATCAGCCGGATCATCAGCGGCAGGGTGCCGACGATCTGCACGAGAATGACCCCCGTTACCGAATAGGCGAGACCGAAAAGCAGGAATACCTGACCGATGCCAACGGCGACGACGAGCCCGGGAATGATGATCGGCGCCAGAATGAAGATTTCCACCAGCCGTTTCAGCCGGAAGGGAAAACGCGCCATGGCCCAGGCGGTGGGCAAGGCGATGGCCGCAGTCAGGAAGGTGACGACGATGGCGATGAGGATGCTGTTGACCGCAGCGCGGATGAGGCTGCCATCGCTCAGGATGCTCGCCCAGCGCGCCGTGGTGTAATCCTTCGGCACGATGAGCGGTGGCGACCAGCCGTCGGCAATGCTCCAGAGAAACATCAGCGCCAGCGGCACGGCGATGGCGAGCGTCAGCGCGCCATACAGCCCGATCGAGACAAAAATCCGGTCCTCGGGCGTGAAGGCGCGGCGGCGGGGAGTGATGGCGGGGTCGATGGTGATAACACTCATCATGCGTCTCCTCGGTTTTGCCCGGGGCCGATGCGGGATGTGAGGGAATAATAAAGAATAAGCACGCAGACCGCGAAGAGGCTCAGCACCATGCCCATGGCATAGACCTGGTTGAAACGTCCCTGGTTGAATTCCTTGACCATCAGCACCGAAAGCGGCCGAGCCGTCGGCGGACCGACGATGTCGGGGATGGCGTAAGAGCCCATGGAACCGATGAAGGTCAGAAGAATGGCGGCGGTGATGCCCGGCATGGCGAGCGGCACTTCCACGAAGAAGAATGTCTTCAACCGCGAAGCGCCAAGCGTGCGCGAGGCGTAACGTATATCCTCGGGAATGGCGGCAAAGGCGCTGGTGATGATCAGCGTCATGAAGGGTATCTGCTTCCAGACGCTGGCGAGGATGACGCCGACGCCCCAGTCGTCGCGTACGAGCTTGGGCAGTTCGAGCCCGAGCGGCGCGACCAACCGGTCGAGGAACCCGCCCCTTTCGAAAACGACGATCACCATCAGGCCGACGATGATGCCCGGCACCGCCATCGGCAGCTTGTAAAGGCCGCTGAACAGTTTTCGCCCGAGAAAGCTCTTGCGTATCAGAAGCGCCAGCGGCACCGAGGCCGCAAGCGAGACGATGACAGGCATGACGCCGTAATAGATGGAGGTCGTAAGACCACGGATCATCGACGCGCGGGTGAAAATCCGCTCATAGAACATCAGCGTGAAACTGCCATCCTCCTGCCTGAAGCTGCCGATCAGCGCCGACAGCAGCGGCCCGCCGAAGAAGACCAGAAGATACCCAACGCCCGGCAAAAGCAGGAATAGAAGCTGGGCCCGCTTGTTTCGAAGGAGCCCGGCCATCATGCCGCCTCCCCCGCCATCCTGTCATCGAGAAGATGGACCGAACCGGGAAATTGCAGGGCCACCCTTTGCCCGGCGTCGATCAGGGTTTCCGCGCCGGACTGGCTGACCCTTATCTGGCGGCCGCCGATCTCGACCGTATAGAGCGCATTGGCGCCCATGAAGGAAACAGCGGAAACCGTGCCCTCACCGGCCTGATCGGCACGGATCTGGATATTTTCCGGACGAACGGAAATCTGGACATTGCCGGCGGCAACCCGATCAAGCGTCACGGACTGGCCCCAGGGCAATTGCGCCTGCTGGCCCTCAGCGGAGACCGGCAAAAGATTGGTTTGGCCGAGGAAGCCGGCGGTAAAGGCGTGTTTGGGTGAGCGGTAAAGCTCGAGCGGCGTGCCGATCTCAACCACCCGACCGGCATTCATGACGACGATCCGGTCCGACATCGCCATGGCTTCGGCCTGATCATGCGTCACATAAAGGCTGGTGGCGCCGATGCGGCGGTGAAGCTCGGTCAGCTCATGGCGCAGCGTATCGCGAAGTTTGGCATCGAGATTGGAAAGCGGCTCGTCGAACAGAAGCAGGCTCGGCTGCATGACAATGGCGCGCGCCAGCGCCACCCGCTGCTGCTGGCCACCGGACAATTGCCGGGGCATGCGATCCACCAGACCGGTGAGATTGCAGATATCAAGCGCATGGGCGATGCGGCGGACCCGCTCATCCTTCGCGACCTTCTTCATCTTCAGCCCGAAGCCGAGATTTTTGGCGACCGACATATGCGGGAAAAGCGCATAGGACTGGAACACCATGGCGATATCGCGCGCTTCCGGCGGCGCCTGATCGATGCGCTTGCCGCCGAGCCGGATTTCACCGCCCGAAGGTTGACTGATACCGGTGAGGATGCGCAAAAGCGTGGACTTGCCGCAACCCGAGGGCCCAAGAATGGTGACGAATTCGCCCCGCTCGACGGCGATCGACACGGGATGAAGCGCCCGGCTCGCCCCGTAGTCCTTGCAGATATTGCTGATCTCAAGTTCGCTCATGGCGAGCCTCCCTCATATTTTTGACCAAGGCTATCCGGACCGTGCAGCCACTTGCGGCACACGATCCGGCAATCCTTGTCGCGTTACTGGTTGAGGACTTTTTCATCGAGCGCTTCGGCAAGCGCTGTCGACATGTCCCAGAAAGCCGGCAGCGACAGGCGCGGATAGACGCTCTGGGGCAGCACATGCTCCTGCACAGCCTTCGGCATCAAATCGTTGGTGACATCGGCGCGTGGAGAACGGGAGGCCTTGTTTTCCAGCTTCCAGAGCTGGAATTCCTTACTCATGGCCATATCGATCAGCAGCAGCGCCGAAGCGACATTGTTGGCGTTGGCCGGCACGAACATGGCGTCCCCAGAGCCAACCTGGCCCTTTTCCAGAAGCGTGACGCGGAAACTGTCGGGCAATTGCTTGGTGCCGAGGAAGCTCATGACCTGATCTTCCCAGACGGTGCCCATGTAAAGCTGCTGATTGTTGATGAGGTTGAGCGTATCGGCATTGCCATTGGTCAGCTCAGCCACGGCCAGAAGACGGCGGTAATAGTCCCAGACAGGCGTAAGGCACTCGGACTCCATCGCCCAGTCTTCGGCCTGCTGCAGCGTCTGGTTATAGTCGGTCAGCTGCTTGCGGCAGTCGCCGGTGAGATAATTGAGAGCCACCGAATAGATAAAACCGCCGCCCGAGCCGCCCTTGGCCGGCAGGGTGACGCCAAGCCGCTTGGGGTTCTTTTCAGCCCAGATGAGAAGATCCTCGAAGCTTTTCGGCACATCCTCGGCCTTCACGAAGGCGGAATCGTAACCTATTGCGGTCTGGTTGAGATGCACCAGCGGGAAGCTGCCGCCATGCGCCTTGCCGAAGACGGTTTCGGCCAGTTCCGGATTGTAGTTGGCCATGTTCGGCAGGATTTTCGTCAGCGCAATATTGCCGACAACACCCTTGGCAGAGAGCAGCGGATAGCTGCCGCCACCGGCGAAATAAGCGTCGACGGGCGAATCCTGCCCTGCCGCGTGCACCGCGATCAGCTGCTGGTTCGCCTGATCGCCCTTCACGTCGCTATAGGCGACCTTGATACCGTATTTGGCTTCGAAACGGGTGATCAGTTCCTTCCACGTATCGGCAAAACTGCCGGCGAAATTATACATCGTCACCGAGCCCTCGGCTTTGGCGGCGGGAACGACGATGTCGTAGAAATTGTCGCGCGTGACCTTCGAAAGATCGAAGTCGAGGTTTTTCATATTGCTGTCAGCGGAAAGGCACGGCGCTGCCGTCGTCGCCAGCGCAAGCGTGGCGATCGCAAGAAATTTCATGCGCATTGAATGGTTCCTCCTGGGGACCCGTTGTAGACCGGCCCCTTATTAATACACTCTAAGTGTAATATTTGTGACAGTCCAGTGAAAAATGCTGTCGCAAACCAATGCCCCGTGTTGCCGCTGCCCCGCACAGCCGTTATCCAAGGCCATGACAACAGATCAGACGCCGCACCAGACCTTCGATCGCCAGCCGCTTGCCAGCGAGAATGAGCGTCTCATTCTGGATATCGTGCGCCGCCATGGGCCCATCGCCCGCGCATCGATCACCGGTCACACGAACCTGACGCAGCAATCCGTGCATCGGCTGATCGAAGGTCTGCTGGAGCGCGGGCTTCTGCGAACCGGCGCGCCGCTCAAGGGCACGCGCGGCCAGCCGAGCCCCACCATCGAACTGGTGCCGGAAGCGGCCTATTCGCTTGGCATTTCCATCAACACCGACTCCGTGGTGATCTGTATCGCCGATCTTCGCTGCGACGTGATCGTCGAGGAAAAACTGAAGATGCTTCCGGAGGACCGGGAGGAGACGCTTGTCGCTTTGTCTCTGGCCCTCGACAGGCTGCTCTCGGAACATCGCATCCCGCGCGAGCGCCTGCTTGGCCTCGGCTTTTCAATGTCCGGCTTCTTCGTGTCTGAGGACCGCGCCTTCAATGCGCCGGAGCCCCTGCGCGACTGGTCGCTGATGGACCTGAAGCCGATCCTTGAGAAACGGTTCCGCCTGCCGGTCTGGCTGGAGAACAACGCCACCACCGGGGCGATCGGAGAAAGCCTTCGCGGTGTCGGCTCCTGGTGCCAGACCTTTGCCTATCTGTCGTTCAATTACGGTTTCGGCGGCGGGTTGATCCTCAGTGGCCAGCCGTTTCACGGCTTTCATGGCAATGCCGGCGAATTCAGCGGCATATACAGCCCGGATGAATCGCCCAAACGCCCGGCCCTGCAATATCTGATCGCCACGCTCCAGAAAAACGGCGTCGACATCCATTCCATCGAAGCGCTCTATCAGCAATTCGACCCCGCATGGCCGGGCGTCGAGGAGTGGCTCGCCGAGACGATGCCGCAGGTGGACAGGCTGGTGGCGAGCCTGATCGCGGTTCTCGATCCGCAGGCTATCGTCTTTGGCGGGCAATTGCCGCGTGCGCTTGGCCGGATGATGATCGAACGCACGCACATGCCCTCCCGGCGCGAACATCGTTACGGTGTCGGGCCGAAGGAGGCGAAGCTGGTTCTCAGCGAAACAAAGGGCGATCCATCCGCCATCGGTGCGGCGCTGCTGCCGCTCAGGGTGCGCTATTTCCTGTAACTCAGCCCAAGCGGCCTGATGTAATCCCGCAACAATCATCACGGAAACGTGAGCCTGATTTCGCCCCCGGTTTTTTACTGGTTGGCAGCTTGCATCCGAAGGCGATAAATATGATTAGAAATATCATGTTTATCGCGACATTGACGCAGCATATCGAGCTGCTTCATGCGCCCAGCCAGTACGTCACCGGGTCGATTGATGAGCAAAGCCCTGTTACAGGTTCTCGATGCGGAGGAGGAAAGCCGCCTGATGCGGTTTTTCCGCCGGCGTTTGCAGAACCGGGAAGACGCTGCCGACGCCATGCAGGAAACCGTGCTGCGGGCGCTGGAGGTTTCTCATGCGACGCTGATCGACAATCCACAGGCCTATCTCTTCCAGATCGCCCGGTCCGTCGCCCGCCTGACGGCCATTCGCCAGTCACGAGAGCGGCCGTTATTCGCACCTTACGAAGACGGCTTCGCCGTTGCCTGCGAAGAACCGGGGCAGGAGCGGATCGTCGCCGGGCGGCAGCACCTTATTTTAATGGCGCGCGCCATCGAGGCACTGCCCAAGCGTTGCCAGCAGGTCTTCGTGCTCAGCCGCCTGCATGGCCATTCCAACGGCGAAATCGCCGCCCTTCTCGGCATTTCCCGCAACATGGTGGAAAAACACATCATCAAGGCGCTGCTGCACTGCCGTCAGGTCCGCGCGCAAATAAAAATGTAGACCGGCATCAGGTGTTCGCATCCTTTTTCACTCTATAAGGGAAAAGGAACACATCTCAGCACGCAACAAACGGCAGATCAGGACATGAACAAGCGCCCGGACGGTCTGAAGGATAACGGCTTGACCGATGACGGTCTGGCCGAAGAGGCCGCGCTGTGGGTGGCGCGCATGCAATCGGCAGACGCGACGGAAGCGGAGCGCGAGGCGTTTCATGTCTGGCTGCGGGCCGATGCCGCCCATGCCAGCGCCTATGAGGACATGCAGAGCCTCTGGGGTGAGCTTGGCGATATCGAGCTTGCGCCGGTCGAGCAGCGAAAACGGCGCGGACCTCGACGGGCAATGCTGGCGGGTATTGCCGGTCTCTGCCTCATCGGGCTTGCAGCGCTGTTTGCGGAGAAAAGCGGATTGAAGGACCGCTGGCAGGCGGATTATTACACCGAAATCGGCGAAACACGCATGCTTTCGCTGGAAGACGGCAGCCGCATCAGCCTGAACACCGACACGGCGATTGCCGTTCATTATTCGCAAAAGGAACGGCGCATCACCCTTCTTCGCGGCGAAGCTTATTTCGATGTCGCCAAAAACCCGGAGCGGCCCTTCATCGTCGAGGATGGAGCGCTGACGGCAAAGGCGCTCGGCACCCATTATTCGGTGCGCACCGGCAATGGCGCGCTGCCGCAGGAGGTGCAGGTGGAGGAAGGCCGGGTGGAGGTGACCACAGGCGCCGAGATCGCCGTGCTGACACCCGGAGAGGCCGTGACCCTTGGTGGCGACGGCAGGCTGGTGCGCGCCCGCAAGGATGTCGCCAACAGCATGGCCTGGCGCGAAGGCAAGCTCGTCTTTTCCGGCCAGCCGCTGCGCGAGGTTCTCGATATTCTCTCGCAATATCGCCGGGGCCGCATCGTCATCCTCGATGAGGCGGCGGCGAGGCAGCACGTCTCCGGCATCTTCGACCTGAAGGACACGGATCAGGCGCTCACCATTCTCGAAGAAAGCCTTCCCGTTTCCGTATCGCGACTTTCCGGAATGCTGGTTTTCGTCCGCTCGCGATAAAATAACTTTTTTCGCAGATCCGACGTCAGGAGTCGGCCCGCCTTTTCACTCTAGGCAATCAGGACCCGTTTAATCGGGGGGCATGAGATCACGAGTGAGAGGGAATGACATGAATTTGGGCAAGCAGGCACGCGGCTGGTTCTGGCTGACGACGACGGCGATCATCGGGGGTATCGTCGCCGCAGGTCCGGGCGCCATGACCGCCAGCGCGCAGACACCGCCCGCCGCAAGCGGCGCACCCGCCACCGTCACCGTGTCCATTCCCGCAGGGCCGCTGGAAAACGCCATTCTGAGCTTCGGCCGCCAGGCCAATCTGCGCATGGTCTACCCCTCCGCGATCACCAGGGGCCGCGGCACGGCCGGCGTCAAGGGCACGCTCAGCGTATCGGCGGCCGTCAGCGGGCTTCTGGCCGGATCGGGACTGAACTACGCATTGGCCGGCGGCAATACCGTCCGCATTTTCGATCCCGCCAGCCAGACCGGCGAAGGCGGCGGTTCGGCTGCCGCCGGCAGCACCCTGCTTGCGCCGATCACCGTGCAGGGCACCGGCCTTGAAGGCGCCAGGGGCATCATCGAGAGCAATGGCTATGTCGGCAAATCCGGCCGCACCGCCACGAAGACCGATACGCCGGTTGCCGAAACAGCCCAGTCGATCACCACCGTCAGCCGCAAGCAGCTCGATGACCTGAAGCCGCAGAACCTCTCGGAAGCGCTGAACTACACGCCCGGCGCGCGCATCGGCCAATATGGCGCGGAGCCGCGCTTCGACGCCTTCAAGGTGCGCGGCACCGATCTCAGCACCACCGGCATCTTCCGCGACGGCCTGCGGCAGGTCAGCAGCCAGAACGGCAGCGCCCGGCTTGAGCCCTATGGCGTGGAAGCGGTTTCCATCCTGCGCGGTCCCGCCGCCTCCATCTATGGTGCCAGCAGCTCCGGCGGCATTGTCGATATCATCTCGAAACGCCCGACCGAAGAGACGCTGCGCGAGGTGGAGCTGCAATATGGCTCCTTCGGACGCGTGCAGGGCGCTTTCGATCTTTCCGGCGCCGTCGATGACGAGAAGACCATGCTTTACCGACTGACCGGGGTGGCCCGCGACGGCCGCAACGAAATCAGCGCCATCAAGGACGACCGGCTGTTCATCGCGCCGGCCTTCACCTTCCAGCCGGATGCCGGCATCAAGCTGACGCTGCTCGGCGAATATATGGACAGCACCACCGGCGGCACCTGGGGATACATCAACAATTACGGCAGCGACGGCAAGTCGATCGGCGCGACGCCGGTTTATGGCGGCGATTCCCGTTTTAATGATTTCGAGCAGAAACAATGGCGTATCGGCTATGAGTTCGAGCATGAAATCAACGACAACGTCACCTTCTACAGCAAGGCGCGTTATTCTGCCCTTTCGGCCGACCAGCAATGGGTCTTCGCCAATTATCCCGGCATCACCATCGAGGACAATGAAGGCGTCTCCGCCGACAATTACCTGAAGACAGAATTCGACACCGGCCCGGCGAAACATACGCTGCTGACGGGTATCGACTTCAGCCATATGTCCTACACCTCGAAACAGGGCAACGGGGCCAGCCCCTTCTCCGACACCTTCACCTATGTGCCCGACGTATCGCTGATACTGAAGCAGAGGATGAACACGCTCGGCATCTATGCGCAGGATCAGGTCGAAATCGACCGCTGGCGCCTGACGGCCGGCATTCGTCACGACTGGCTGGATACCGAATATCAGGCCCAGACCGTCGGAGACGCAACGGCTCCCACCTATGACGGCGATGAAACCAAAACGACCGGCCGCGCCAGCCTCGGTTATGTCTTTGACAGCGGTGTGATGCCCTATGCCAGCTACGGCACCTCCTTCGTCGCCAATCCGGGCGTCATCATCACCACGGGAACGGTTACGGGCCAGGCGCAGCCGACGGTCGGCAAGCAATATGAGCTCGGCGTGAAATATGCCCTGCCGCAATATAACGCCCTGCTGAGCGCCGCCTTCTTCAATCTCGATCAGGACAATGCGACGGTCTATGAGACCTCGTCCGGCATCAACCTGCTGCGCCAGCTCGACCTGCGCTCGCGCGGCGTGGAACTCGAAGCCACGGCCTCGCTCGACAATGGCTGGAGCCTCATCGGCTCCTATTCCTATAACGACGTTGAAATCACCAAACTGACGTCGGAAACGGTGGGCAAGCAGCTCAATTCATCGCCCTATCACACCTTCTCGCTGTGGGCCGATTACGAGTTCCAGAGCGGTGCGCTCGAAGGCCTCGGCATCGGCGCGGGGCTGCGTTATGTCGGATCGAGCTTCGGCGACAACCAGCACACCCCCATTCTCGACAATGAGGCCCGCACCTTCGTCGACGCCTCGCTGCGCTACGATCTCGGCAAGGCCCTGCCCTCGCTGGAAGGCGTGAAACTGCAGATCAACGCCACCAACCTTCTCGACGAGGTGAAACAGGTCTGCACCACGGGCTTCTGCTATTATGACGAAGGCCGCAAGGTCGTCGGCAGCATCCGGTATCGCTTCTGATGCTGCAGCAGAACCCTGCCACAACCAAGCCGTCGCCGGCCGCCGTCTTCGTGGCGGTCGGGGGGCTTTATGTCGGCCAGAGCGTAATTGGCGGGCTGACCTTTCTCGGCCTGCCGGCGGTGCTCAGAACCGCCGGACTGCCGCTCGACCAGATCGGCCTGCTTTATCTCGTCGTTCTGCCATGGGCGCTGAAATTCCTCTGGTCGCCGCATGTGGAGCGTTACCGCCTGCCGCCCGTCGGCAGGAACCGGTCGCGGGTGATCGTCGGCACGGGCATCGCCGCCTGCGCCTTCGGCCTCGCTGTTCTTGCTTTCACCGGCCCGTCGCCGGTTTCCGTCGCAATCGCCATCCTGTCGGTAATCGCGCTGGTGACGGCGACAGTCGACATCGCCTGCGACGGCTATGCGGTCGAAACGCTGGCGGAAGAGCATCATGGCTGGGGCAATGCCGCACAGGTGGGCGGCTCCTATCTCGGCTCCGCCATCGGCGCCGGCCTGTTTCTGGTGCTGGTGGAGCGCGCCGGCTGGACGAGCGCCACGCTGGTCATGGCCGGGCTCGTCATCCTGCTCGCGCTCCCCTTCCTGTTCGGCCCGGCGGCAAGAACGGTCACGCAAACACGGGACCATCTGCCATCGATCAAAAACGCGCTCAAGCGACGGGAAGTCCGCACCGGCCTTCTGGTTGCGGCTGTTTATGTCGCGGCGCAGAAATGGGGTCTGGCAATGCTCGGCCCGTTTCTGGTCGATTACGGTTTCGATCTCGCCACCATCGGCACGCTGAATGGCGTGGGCAGCATGATCGTCGGTTTCGCCGGCGCACTGCTCGGCGGCACGCTGGTACGCCTCTACGGGGCGTCCCGAATCCTGCTCATCGCCATCTTCGTGCAGACGGCGCTGCTCAGCCTTTTCGCCTATTTCAGCGTTCATCGCGATATTTCGCAATGGGTCGTCATGGCGGTTGCGGTGGCTAGCTCGTCGGGCATCATGTCCATCGGCTTCGTCGCGCTTTACGCCTGCTTCATGGGCTGGTCCGACCCCCGGCAGGCCGGGGTCGATTTCACCCTGTTCCAGTGCATGGATGGCGTTGTCGGCATGATCGGCGGGTTGGGCGCAGGCGCGATCGCCGAAAAATTCGGCTATCAGGCCTCCTTCATCATTGCTGCCGTCGTTTCGGTGCTCGCCGCACCGGTCATCTTCCTGCTGATGCGACGGCAGAACTCTTGAACCGAACCTCAGGGCGCGGCGGCTTAAACCGCGCCCGGCAGGCCTCTTGCATCGGCCTATTCGACCACCACAGACAGCGCCGAACCAGTATAGACCGGCCGCAGCTTCACATTGCCCGCATCTATCGAGGTAAAGGTTCCGGTCAGACCGTTGGCGGAGATCACATCGAACCGCGTGCCGGCGGCTGGCGCGCCGCCATCGAAAGCGAGCTTCAGCGTCGCGCCGTCCAGCACCGCATTGCCCTTGATCCGAAGCGCAGCCTTCTGCGGGTCGACCGCCAGCGTGCCGCCCGACTGCGTATAATCGCCGCCGATGACAAGATCCGTCTCTCCGCCGAGCGACAGCGTGCCGCCGCTGACCAGCACGCCGCCGGTTCCAAGCGCATCGGCGGACGACGCCACCAGCGTTCCCTCCCTGAGAATGGTGCCGCCGCCATAGCTGTTATGGCCGCCAAGCGTCAGCGCTCCGCTGCCGGACTTGACGAGACGCCCTGCCCCGGCAATATCGTTCGTCCATCTGTCCGCCGCATTGAACCCGCCGGCGGCAGCGTCCATCGTCACCTCGACATCGCCGTCAAATGCACCGTAACCGCTGGCGGCAGCGACCAGATTGATGCGGCCCCAGCCATTGCTGTCATCCAGCAGCGGATAACCGGCCTTGATGCCGGTGGAAAACAGCACGGCGCGGCGCTGGGCGGCATCGAGATAAGGCAAACGTGTCTCCAGCAGGACCTCCGCCCCCTTCGGCACCACCATCGGCGCATCGCCTGCGGCCCTGTCGCGGCTGAAGGAATAGGTCATGCGCCTGCGATAATCCGCCCCGTTCTTCGCCGCATCGGCAAATTGATCGACATCCGGCTTTGCGCCATGGGCAAAATCGATGAGCGACTGGCCCTGCGGCAGGCGTTTGGCAAAATAGGCCTGCAAGGCCGCATGCGCAGCCTTCTTCACCTCGGCATTTTTGGGGTCCTGCAACATGGCGGCAGCCATGGCGGTTGCGGTGATGCGGCCGCCGATCACGTCGAGCGGTGAATGCATGCCGGCGACGATGCGGCTCTCGCCGAGTTCGGAGGCCGCCGTCAGCAATTCGGAAAAGCGCTCCGGCACCGCATAGGCGTAAGCGATGGCGGCCAGATAGGCGGCATTGGTGTGCCCGCTCGGAAAACCGCCATCCTTGCCGCGACCGCGGGTTTCACGCACATATTTCAGCGCCGGTACGATGACGCCCGGATCGCTTTCATAGCCTTCAAAGCTGCGGTCACCAATCGTTTCCTTGCCGGTCTCGATCACCTCGCCTTTGTCGTTCATGCGCCAGGGCCGTGGCGAGGAATAGAAATATTTCGCCGGTGAGGTCGTACCCTCCGGGCCGCGGATCACCTTCATGAAGGCGACAAAATCCTTCAGTTCGCTATCGGCAGCACCCGCCTCGGTGCCCTTGTCGTCTTCCTTGCGGGCGATGACCTCGTTCGGATCGAAATCAGCGAGCGTATGATTGATCGTCGTCGTTGCACCGGCCCCTTCGCGATACCAGGCGGCAAGCGGCCCCATGCCGTCGATGACGCTGTAACCCTGCGAACGGCGATCATTCATATAGGCTTCGAAAGCGGCAGCGCGCGTGCGGTTTTCACCGGTCACGGACAGCACGTAACGCATGTTTTCCTGCCAGACGGCGGGATCGACGATCTTCACATGGCTGAAATCCGCCGGGCCATCGCCATTGGCGCCGCCATCCGCCCATTTTTCATCGCCAAGCGTCCAGATGCGGTTGAAACCGGTGAGGATTTCAATGATCGGGTTGTCCCGGTCATCATAGGCGCCAACCGCCTCGCCCTTCTCATTCTTGCCGGTCTGGTTGCGATAATTGTCGGCAAGCGGCAGCGGATATGTTGCCGCCGGTTCCGGCACCGTTATGGCATAACCCTGTCCTGCCGGCCCGGTGCGATCGAACGCCTGCGCGCCCGGAACCAGAACCAGCAATGCGACGGAGGCGAGCAGGCTCGAGCGTGCGGAAAAGAAAGACGACATCTTCAGTCTGGCCATGACGAATCCTATGATTTTCAGCGAGTGACGCGTGACGAAAACAGGCGGCGCGGCGTTCCGCGCGCCTCATCGTCAGGTTTAAACGGAGCGTATTTCAGTTTTTCGATGGGCCGCCGGGAACGGCTCCCTGCGGCAGTTCCTCCAGCGAAAATGCGCCGTCTTCGGAAAGAAACGGCGCGATATGCCCGGAGCGCCACTCCGGGCATATCCTTCGAGAACTTCATCGTTCCGCCGGAGGCGGACGGTCGGGCCGTTATTTCTTGACCGCGACAGCCTCGTTGATCTTGGCGACGTCATCTTCCAGAACCTTGTAGGTCTGGTCGAGCGTCAACTCGCCGACGATGAGCTGGCTCATGCGCTGCACGATCTGCTGATACATGGCGCTGCCGCCCTTGGCGCGCTCGAACTCACGGGCGGCCTGCGGCACGTTCTTCTTGTTGTCGAGGAAGACCTTCATCGCCGCCTTGGCGTCTTCGCTCTTCAGCTTGTATTGCGGATCGACGATCTCCGCGCCGGTCAGGATGACGTAGTTCTCGGCGATTTCCCGCTGCACCTTTTCGGAGCCGAGGAATTCGATGAAGTGAGCCACATCTTCGGGATATTTGGTGCGCTTGAAGCCGACAATGGCGGTGCCGCCGGGCATGGCGTAGCATCCGGCCTCACCGCAGGGCGCATTGATCGCCGTCCATTCGAAACTGTCGCCGATCTTGTTCTGGAACGGATTGACCATCCAGTTGCCGGCCAGATAGGTCACGACATTGCCGTTGACGAACTCGTCACCCATGTTCTTGTACTGCGAACCGCCTGCCGCACCCCACATCTCTTTGGGGAAGCTGCCATTCTGCGTCCATGAATAGATATCGGCGATATATTTCTTCGCCGCATCGTCCGGGAAGCTGAACTTGCCGTCCTTCACATAGGTCGCGCCATAAGCAAAGGCGCCGCCGGAGAAGCGGTGGCCGGAACGGTCCATGGTGAAGGGAATCTGCACGCCGGTCGCCTTGGCGACACGGGCGGAAGCCTCGACGATCTCGCTGAATTTCGCGGTCGGGCCGGGCAAGGGTTCGCCCGCCTGCTCGAACAGCGTCTTGTTGACGAAGGGCAGGTTCAGCGTCTGCGATGCCATGTAACCGTTGATCGACTGCGGATCGTTGACATTCGGCAGGCGAAGCTGGTTGAGGCTGGAACCGTGCAGCTTCGCGAAGGCTTCCGCGTCTTTCATATAGGGGCGCATGTCGAGATAATAGGGCGCAAGCTGCCAGTCGGTGATCTTGGCGATATCAGGACCTTCGCCCACCGCAAGCTGCACCGGCAGCTGCTTGGAAACCGCGTCATAACCCGAAGACACGAAATTGATCTTCACACCCGGATTGGCCGTCTCGAACTCCTTGCTGAGTTCCGACATGCGCTGCACATAACCCTGGTCGTCATCCGTAAAAAGGAAAGTAATCGTGCGGGTCTCGGCCTGGGCCGTCGCAAGACCGGCGACAGAGGCCACCACAAGGGCGCTGACGCCCGAAAACAATTTCATCATGCTCATCCTCCCAATGAAAATATTTTCATAAATCGAACGGAAGCTCCTCTGCTTAATTCGATTTATAATGTTTTGCGGCTTGACAGAATAAACGTCAAGCTGTTTGTTTTGCATAAATCGCACAAATCGACGCGGAAAAGCGAAAATCGGATTGTGAAAATAATTTCATAAAGATCGACGGGAGGCGATCCATTATGACGGATGGACCATTTGCGGCGAACGCGTCGCAGCCGACATATACCGTCGCAAACGGCGAAACGGTGACCGCCTGGATCGTCTCCGATCTGGTGGAGACGTCGTTTCCCGGCACCGCAGCCCCCGCCGAAGACCGTGTGAACTATCGCTTCATCAACGGTTTCGTGGATGTGGGCGACCTGCCCTGCCGCAAGGCCTTCCAGCAGACCATGATCGGCCGCGATATCGCACCCGATACCAGCTGGCCGGTATCGCACCTCAACCTGCCGGGCTCCAATCGCCGCGTCGAATTCACCGGTTTCTGGCATGTTCCCACCCATGTGCAGCGCTGGCTGAAGGGCACCTTCCGTAGCGATGCGGCAAGACAGGCGCATTTTCGGCTGCGCACCTGCGGCGGCGTCCGCATCTGGGTAGGCGGCGTCGAACAGGTCCGTTTCGAACCTTTCATCCGCAATGTCGAAAGCAGCCGTGACATCACGCTCGATCTCGCAGCCGGCGATAACGAAGTGCTGCTGCTCTGCGAGGATCTGGCGGAACGCGACATCATCTGGTTCTTCGAACTTGAGGTCGTCGACGCCATGCCGCTGACCGTCGTGCTGCCCGTGCCGCTCGACCGAGAAGAGACGAAGCGTCTCGCCGCGCTGGTGCGCGATGTTCGCCCGGCGCGAGACGTGTTTTCCGGCACAGCCCTCGAACTGGTCTTCGGGGCGGCGCCAGCGAGCGACCTGCCGGTGCACATTGCCGTCAAAAGCCATGGGCATGAGCGCGCTTCGCTCGCGGAAGTGGATACGGTGCTGAAGGCCGGGCAATCCTCGCTGAAGATCCCTGAAACGACAGGCATTTCGGACGGATATCACGGTGTCAAAATCACCATGGGTTCGGGAGCGGGAACGGTAACCCGCGTCATCGACGCGGCGTTCATGCATGATATCGCGCCGGAAGCATCCGATGCCGATATCAACGAGCGAAAAAAAGCCGCTCTCTCCTTCAGCGCCCGTTTCGGTGCCTGGCGCATCGGCCGCGCGCTGGCGATGGTCGCCACCGGCAGCGACGATATCGAGACGATCGGCGGGATCGTCGATGCGACGCTGCATTCCATCGATCGGCGGGAAGACTGCTCCGATTTCGTGATGATCCCGCTTCTGTGGCTGGTGCGCGCCTATGGGGACCGCCTGCCGGCCGAGATGCGGGCGCGGATCGATGCCTCGATCCTCGGCTATCGCTACTGGGTGGACGAACCGGGCAATGACGTCATGTGGTTCTGGAGCGAGAACCATGTTCTCTGCTTCCACACCAGTCAGCTATTGGCTGGCGAATATCTGCCGGATGCCGTCTTCACCGCCTCCGGCCGCACCGGCAGAGAACAGGCGGCGCTGGCGGCAGACCGGCTGGAGCGCTGGTTCGACAGCGTCGAGGCACATGGGCTGGCCGAGTGGAACTCCGCTGCCTATTATCCGGTGGATTTCATCGGCCTTCTCGCCATCGAACATTGGGCGGGACCGGAGCTTGCAGCACGCGCGCGCTATCAGATCGATCTCATCTTCGAAATGATCGCGTTGCACACGCTCGGCGGCGTTCCCTCCGGCTCTCAGGGCAGAGCCTATGACAAGGAGCTGCGCGCCGGGCCGCTGACGGAACTGGCGCCCTTCGCGCAGGTCGCCTTCGGTCAGGGCTGGCTGAACAACGGTGTCGCCTCGCTACCGATGTTCTGCTGCGGCGATTACCTGCCGCCGGCGCATCTCGCCGCCCTTTCACAGTTGACAAGCGGCCGCATGGTCGAGGCGCGTTATGCGCAGGGTCTGGAGCCCGGCAAGCTCGTGCTGTTCAAGAACGAGGCCGCCCAGCTTTCCACCGTTGTCGATCACAAAACCGGCCGCAAGGGCCACCAGCAGCACGTCATGGATATCAAGCTTGCCGGCCATCCGATGGCACGGCTCTGGGTCAATCATCCCGGCGAAGACGATCCGTGGGGCACGCAACGCCCCTCCTATTGGGCGGGAAGCGGCATCCTGCCGCGCGTGGCGCAACATCGCGATCTGGCGATGCTGATCTTCGATACGCACGATCACCGCAACGACTGGACCCATGCCTATCTCGGCCGCGACGGGCTGGACGAGGTGCTGGTGGAGGGCAACTGGCTCATCACCCGCTCGGGCCGAGGCTTTGCCGCACTTTATGCGACGAACGGACTTGAACCCGTCACGTCTGGAGCAACCGCCAACCGCGAAATCAGATCGCCCGGCCGCCGTGCCGGCTGGATCGGCGTTATCGGCTGCGGCGACGCGCAAGCCTTCGCCGGATTTCGTGAGAAAATTCTCGCCACACGGGTCACCTTCGATGCCGAAAGCCGGCTGCTCGCAGTGACACCACCCGGCGGGCCAGAACTTACTCTCAACTGGGACGGCGCTTTCACCATTGGCGGGCAGGCCATGGCCTTCGACCACGACCAGCCCCAGCCGGAAATCACCTTCGACAGTGCCGACCCCGCATCGGGCGGCGCGGCACAACCATTCTACTCCTAAGCGGAATTGACAGATGAACCAGCCAAGCATGGAAAAAGACACTCTCAGGACGACGATCGACAATGTCGCCGCCGCCTTCAGCCGCCTCAAGGGCATTCAGGAAGGTCTGGTCAGCGGCAGTTCCGATGGCAAGATCCAGTTCGACGAATGGGACTGGGAAGTGGGTGTGGGCCTTTACGGCTTCCTGCGCCGGGCGCTGGCCGCCAACGACCGAAAGGCATTGGATGACCTCGTGACATGGTATGGCTGGCAGATCGAGCGCGGCCTGCCGCCGCGCCAGATCAACAGCTCCGCGCCGATGCTGCCGCTCGTCATCCTCATCGAACATGTCGACCGGCCGGATTTCCGGGCGCTGGTGGAAGACTGGGCCGACTGGCTGGTGCATCAATTGCCGAAAACCGAAGATGGCGGCTTCCAGCATGTCGTCAAGGAGCGGCTGAATGAGGGCGAACTCTGGGACGACACGCTGTTCATGGCATGTCTGTTCCTCGCCCGCGCCGGCGTCGTCTGCAAACGTCAGGACTGGATCGACGAGGCGGTTTACCAGTTCATGATCCATACGCGCTATCTCTCGGACCCCGTCACCGGGCTCTGGTATCACGGCTGGACCTTCAACGGACGCCATAATTTCGCTGACGCCTTCTGGGCGCGCGGCAATTCCTGGATCACCGTCGCCATTCCCGAACTCTTCGAACTGGTGCCGACGCTTGGCGAAAAGGACAGGCGTTTCCTCGCCAATGTGCTGGCAAGCCAGGTGCGGTCGCTCAGGCAGTATCAGCGCGAGGACGGCATGTTCCACACGCTGCTCGATGATCCGACATCGCCGGTCGAGACATCGGCGACGGCCGGCATCGCCTATGGCATTCTGCGCGGCATAGAGGCCGGTATTCTCGGCGAAGAAAATCGCCCGCATGCGGAACGCGCACTGAAGGCGGTGCTTGGCAATATCGACGACGAAGGCGTCGTCCACGGCGTTTCCGACGGCACGCCGATGGGCCACGATCTCGACTTCTACCGCCGCATTCCCAATCTGCCCACGCCCTACGGGCAGGCGCTGACCATGCTGCTTCTGATCGACGTTTTTCTGAAAAGGCCAAAGGCATCGTGAGCATCATGAACATCAGTCAGGACATCACAGTCGCGGCAGGTGGCCTTGATGCCACGGCGGCCATCCAGCAGGCTATCGACACCGTTTCAGCCGCAGGCGGCGGGCGCGTGTCTCTCTCGGCCGGGCGTCACGTCAGCGCCGGCCTCCATCTCAAAAGCGGCGTGGAACTGCACCTTGCCGAAGATGCGGTGCTTGCCCCCGTTTCCGATTACGACGCCTATGCCCTGACCCGGGTTTCGGTGATTGCCGAAGACTCCGATCGCGGCATGATCATCGCCAGCGGCGCGCATGACATCGCCGTCACCGGCCCCGGCCGTATCGAGGCCGGCGGTGAAAACTTCATCGTCGGCGACGACAAGGCCATGGGCACCTATGTCCCGGCGAAAAAACGCCCACGCGTGATGGTGCTGGAAAGCTGCCGCAACGTGCGCCTTGAAAACCTCTCCGTCAGTGGTTCGCCGATGTGGACGCTGCACATGGTCGATTGCGAAGACCTTCATTTCCGCAATCTGCGCATCGAAAACGACCGCCGCCTGCCGAATACCGACGGCATCGTGCTCGATGCCTGCCGGCGCGCCCTGATCGAGGATTGCTTTATCTCGACCGCCGATGACGGCATCTGCCTGAAGACCAGCGCCGGGCCGGATGGCAAGGCCGTTGGAGCCTGCGCCGATATCACCGTTCGCCGCTGCACCGTTTCCAGCATGAGCTGCGCGCTGAAGCTCGGCACGGAATCCTTCGGCAATTTCACCGATGTCGCGTTCGAGGATTGCAAAATCGTCCAGTCCAATCGCGGCGTCGGCCTGTTTTCCCGCGATGGCGGCGCGATGCGCAACATCCGCTTTTCAAGGATCGAGACCGAATGCCACGAAACGCCGGGCGGCTTCTGGGGTTCGGGTGAGGCTGTCACCGTCACGGTCGTCGACCGCCGCCCCGAGCGTCAGGCCGGCAGCGTCGACAATCTGGTCGTGGAAGACTTGAGCGGTTCGATGGAAGGCGCGATCAACCTCGTCGCCACATCGAAGGCCGGCATTCACAATGTCCGGTTGGAGCGCATCACGCTGTCGCAGCAACCCGGCAAGCTTGGCACCGGCCTGCAATATGATCTGCGCCCCACAAATGCGGATATTGCGCCAAGCCCCCATGCCGCCGGCCGCGCCAACGCCTGGACGCAGGATGCTGAGGGCAGGATCGTCGGAATGGAGGATTATCCCGGCGGAATGCCGGCGGTTTATCTTGCCGGCGTGGAAGGATTTGCGGCCCGCGATGTCGCCATCAAAAGAACGACGCCCTTGCCCGAGGGCTGGAACAGCCAAGAAATCGTCGCGACGACGAACTTGCCCGAAGGGAGCAGGTGATGGGAAGTCTGAAACTCGAAAACCTCAACAAGGCGTTCGGCGCCGTTCATGTGCTGCATGACATCGATCTTCAGATCGAGAACGGCGAATTCGTCGTTTTCGTCGGCCCTTCGGGCTGCGGAAAATCGACGCTGCTGCGCATCATCGCCGGTCTCGAGGACGTCACCTCGGGCAGCATAGCCATCGGAAACCGCGATGTCAGCGCGCTGTCCCCGGCCGAGCGCAAGATCGCCATGGTCTTCCAGTCCTACGCGCTTTACCCGCATATGAGCGTGCGCAAGAACCTTGCCTTCGGCCTGGAAAACCTGCGTTTCAAGCGGGCGGAAATCGAAAGCCGCATCAACGAGGCGGCCCGGATGCTGGCCATCGAGCCCTATCTCGACCGCAAGCCGAAACAGCTTTCCGGCGGCCAGCGCCAGCGCGTCGCCATCGGCCGCGCCATCGTGCGCGAACCGGATATCTTCCTGTTCGATGAGCCGCTTTCCAACCTCGACGCGGCGCTGCGCGTGCAGACGCGTGCCGAAATCACCCGCCTGCATCGCGATATCAAGACGACGATGATCTATGTCACCCATGATCAGGTGGAAGCCATGACCATGGCCGACAAGATCGTGGTGCTGCGCGCCGGGCGCATCGAGCAGGTGGGCAGCCCGCTCGAGCTTTTCGACAATCCGCGCAATCTCTTCGTCGCCGGTTTCCTCGGTTCGCCGCGCATGAACATGCTGAAGGGCACGATCACCAAGGGCAGCGACGGTAGCATCGCCATCGACGCCGGCTACGGTGTGTCACTGCCCTGCCTTGTCGATCCGGCAGCCGTCAGCTCCGGGCAGGCGGTTCTCGCGGGCATTCGCCCCTCGCATTTCACCATCTCCGACAATGCCGGCTTGCCCTTCGAGGTGCAGTATCACGAAAGCCTCGGCACCGAGACCTATCTCTACGGCAATCTCCAGGGCGAGAAAGAGCAGATCATCGTGCATCAGGCGGGCCATTTTGCCCCCGCTTCCGGCTCGGTGCTGAAGATCATGCCGGCGCGGGAAAAGGTGCATGTCTTCGATCCCGCCACCGAACTGGCGTTGCCGCGCCTGAACAGCGAAGGGAGAGGTTAGCATGGCCAATCCGACGCTTGCGAGACTGTCCGACCGTGCGCTCGATGCCGTGATGGCGATTGCCGAAGTGCCGCTCAACTTCATCGAGCGGCTGATCGGCAAAAGGCGCATGCCTTATATTTTCCTGATGCCGAACCTCGTTCTCTTCGGCATCTTCACCTTCCTGCCGATTGCCATTGCCGTCGGTTACGCCTTCACCGGCGGCACCGAACTTCTCATTACCGACCGCCCCTTTGTCGGCCTGGAAAATTTCGGCAAGCTGCTGGATTGCCAGAGCTACATGGACCCCGGAAGCTGCCGGGAATCGCTGTTCTGGACCGCGATCTGGAACACGCTGTGGTTCGTGGGCTTCAACGTCATCGCCACGCTGCTGGTCGCGCTCATCACCGCCCTCATCCTCAACCGGGCGATTGCCGCGCGCGGTTTCTTCCGCGCCATGTTCTTTTATCCGGTGCTGCTGTCGCCCGTCGTCATCGGCCTCATCTGGAAATGGTTCCTCGACCGCAACGGCCTGCTCAACGCCTTTTTCCAGATGCTCGGCGTGCCTCCGGAAATCTTCCTGCTGGATGTCGGCTGGTCGCGTTTCTTCGTCGTGGTGGTCTCGGTCTGGTTCCACATGGGCTTTTATACGCTGATCCTGCTGGCCGGCCTTCAGGCCATCCCGAAGGACCTTTATGAAGCCGCCGCCATCGACGCCGCCTCGCCCCGGCGCACGCTTTTCCGCATCACCCTGCCGCTTCTCGGCCCCAACCTGCTCGTCGTGCTCATCCTCCTGATGATCCGCTCGGTGCAAATCTTTGATGAGGCATGGGTTCTGACCAATGGCGGTGGACCGGGCACGGCCAATACATTCGTCGTGCAATATATCTACCAGATGGCCTTCGGCAGCGATCTGAGGCTGTTCGGCCTTGCGTCCGCCGCATCGGTTCTGATGGGCCTTGTGCTTCTCGCGCTGACGCTCGTGCAACTGCGCCTCGGCAAAAAGATGGAGTCCTGACCATGTCCAACGCCGTCTCCTTCCTCACGCGCACCCGCCGCCCCGGCCGGATCGGTCTCACCGATATCCTATCATGGGTCTGGCTCATCGGCGGCACGCTCGCCGTCCTCATCCCGGTCGTCTGGGCCGCCATGTCATCGCTGAAACCGGAAGCCGAGATCACCCGGTTTCCGCCGAGCCTTCTGCCGCGCGCCGCCGTGCAGGTGGACGTGCAGGGTTACGACAAGCCGCTCAGCCTCTGGAAAGCCCCCATCGACGGCATGGAGCGGGAAATGGCCATGGTCCGCCGCATCGGGCTGAAAGCCCAGATGGTCGATCCCGCCAATCCCGGCCCGCCCGTCAGCGTTGACACCCGGGAAATAACGCCCGTCCAGAAACTGACTATCGCGACGGAGAACTTCACCGATCCGCTGACCCGGTTCAGCTTCCTGACCTTCCTCAAGAACTCGGTCTTCGTCACCTTCGTCGCAACCGTCCTGACGCTGATCGTCAATGCCATGGCCGCCTTTGCGCTGTCGAAGTACCGCTTCCGCGGCGAGAAGGCGATCTTCGTGCTGATCATCTCTACCCTGATGATCCCGCTCACCGTCGTCATGGTGCCGGCCTATCTGGTCATCGTCGGCGTCGGCCTCGTCGACAATCTCTGGGGCGTCATCATCCCGACGGTGGCGACGCCGACCGGCGTGTTCCTGCTGCGGCAATATATGCTGACCATTCCCGATGAGCTGATCGAGGCGGCCCGCGTCGATGCGGCAAGCGAATTCCGTATCTTCTGGCGCATCATCCTGCCGCTGACGGCGCCGGCGCTTGCGGTTCTCGCCATCTTTTCGGTGCTTTGGCGCTGGAACGACTTCCTCTGGCCGCTGATCGTTCTCAGCAGCCGCGAGAACTTCACGCTGCAGGTGGGGCTGAACGCCTTCCAGGGCGAGTTTTCGGTACAATGGCACTATATCCTCGCCATGACCTTCCTCAGCCTGGCGCCAGTCACCGTCGTGTTCCTGTTCCTGCAGCGTTACATCACGACAGGCATTGCCGGCACGGGGATGAAATAAAACGACAAATCATTTGGGGGGCGGCGCGATGCTGCCCCTCAGCACAAGGCGACAACCGAGTTCCAGCCGGTGCGCCGGGCGGGTGGGATCGGCCGCCACAAGCCGCTGCTCCAGCAGCGCGAGCGCCGCGCCGCCCAGCCTGTCGGCGGGCAACTGGATGGTGCTGAGCGGCGGGGCACTGAAGGCCGCCGGCATGATATCGTCAAACCCCAAGACCGAAACATCGTCCGGCACCCGGATTCCGGCTTCCGTCAGGGCCTTCAGGCAACCGAGCGCCAGATTATCGGCGGCGCAGAAGATCGCCGTGGCGTTTCTGAGCGGTTTTTCCTCGGCCAGCAGGCGGCGGGTGGCGGCCTCACCCCATTCCGGCTCATAGCTCTCCACCTCGATGACCATATCGGCGGGAACAGTGAGGCCTGCCGCGAGATACGCGTCGCTATAACCGTCATATCGGCGGCGGATCGTCGTGCGCCCTTTCCAGGTGATGTGCAGAATATTGCGATGCCCGAGCGACAGCAGATGTTCGATACCGAGCCGCGCGCCAAAACGGTTCTCGGCCGTCACCGTATCGACGATCATGGCGGGGTCCTCGCCATTGATCAGCACCACCGGCCGCGAAAGCGCAGACAGCGCCTCGACCAGTTGCGGCCTGTCATCGTTCAGGATCACGATACCGTCGACATTGTCGGCATCCGCCGCCGCTGCCACCGCAACCGGATCGAGCCGGCTCGTTGTGCTGACATAGGGAACGATGCGAATGCCGCGCCGCTCGCATTCGCGCCTGAAGCCGTTCAGCATCGTCCAGCTGACCATGTTAAGGTCGCTCTGCGGAGCTGCATCATTGGTCATGGCCAGAAGCACGACACGCAAAGTGGCGATCGTCGCCTTCTGTCGCCGGTTTTCGAGATAACCGAGCGCGCGTGCCGCCTCCAGCACCCGCTCGCGCACCTGCGTGGTCAAGGGTGCGGTGCCATTGATGGCGTGCGAAGCCGTGCTCAGCGAAACATTCGCCTCTCGCGCCACGTCCTTAAGCGTCGTTTTCCTGTCTATTTTCATAAAGGGGAAATTCAACCACTCTACTTCGGACGGTGCGGGCAGAAAGCCTGCCTCACGCAGTCGATCTGAAGAATACCCGTGCCTGTTTGCTGCTCTCTCGTCGCTCGAAGACTACAGCATCATCCGTAAATGCGGAATTGATTTCTCTGGGTTTTTAATCCCCCGTAAGAAACGCCGCCCGCAGCGAACCGCGGGCGGCAAGGCGGTCAGAGCGCCTGGGAGATATGGTCGATGCTGCTCTTTACGGCAGCGGCCGGATCCTTCAGCTCGTGCACTTCCGTCGCGAAGGGTTCGAAGCTGTAAGGTCCCTTGTAACCGGCTGCCTCAAGCGTTCTGATCTGGGCGATATTCTCCAGCCGGTCGCCGCCATCCACCAGAACGCGGTGGGCGTCGAGCATGTCAGCGACGGAGACGGCAGGATCGATCACGCCGGAAATATGCACGAGGCCGGTGCGTTCGGGGAAGAACTCCGTCTCGCCTGCGAGATGGTGATGGAAGGTGTCGTGCACCAGCCTGTAGACATCGCCGCCACCGGCCGCATCGATGGCCCTGATCGCTTCGGCCTTGGTGCGCATCGAAGAGACCGGGAAACCGAGCGGCTCGACGAAGCCGATCAGGCCGCGTTCCTTAAGGATCGGCTTCATGGCCTTCAGCGCCGTGACGAGATCGTCAAAGGACACCGGCGTACCGTCGTTGAGCGGGCACATGACCAGCGCTTTCGCACCGCTTGCCGCCGCATAATCGGCCATGGCGACGGCCCGCGCAGGCAGGTCGCCCGACCAGACGTTGAAGGGATAAAGCGCATTGATCGAGATAATCGTCACACCGGCCTTTTCGGCCGCCGCCTTTACCTCGGCCGGCTCCACCGTGCCGACGATATCAGGCAGGTCGTTGCGGATTTCGACTTCGGTAAGGCCGAGTTCGCGGGCCGTCGCAAAGAACGCCTCAAGGGAAAGCTTCGGCGCGGTAATGTGGTTGATGGCAAAACGCATGAAAGACCTCACTGATAAAGGGCGGGACGGGTGGGAAGCTTGATTTCAACTGCTGCCCCGTCCGTTTCCTGCGCGGCCACGCAGGCGTCGGAGGTGATGGCGGCCACGTAGCCGTCCCAGGAGTTGGGTCCCGATGCCGTGCCCTTCGCCGCCGCATGGATGAAGTCCTGCAATTCCACATCGTAGCTGGCGATGAACCGGTCTTTCCAGTCGGTCAGGATATCGTTCTGCAGCTTGGCGCCAAGGCGGGTCTGCACCGACATCGGCTCCGGCAGGCTGGCAATGCCGTCCTCGCCCACCACCTGGCACTGGATATCGTAGCCATAATGGCAATTGACGAAGATTTCGACGTCGATGATCGTGCCCTTCGCCGTCTCCAGAATGACGATCTGCGGGTCCTTCAGCCGCGCATGGCTTCTGGCCGCCGAACGGGGAAAGAGAACCCGCGCCGAAACATAGTCATCGTCGAGCAGCCAGCGCAGCACGTCGATCTCATGGATCATCGTGTCATGGATCGCCATCGGGGTGACATATTGCTCCGGAACCGCCGGGTTGCGGTGGGCGGCGTGCACCATGATCGGCGCGCCGATCCTGCTATCGACGGCCTGTTTCAGCGCCACGTAACCGGCGTCATATCGGCGCATGAAGCCCACCTGAACCAGCCGCTTGCCATGCGCCACCTCGGCGTCGACGATGCGTCTTGCGCCTTCCGCCGTTGTTGCGAGCGGCTTTTCGCAGAAACACGGCTTGCCGGCGGCGATTGCCGCCAGCACATATTGCTCATGGGTTGCGCCCCATGAGGTGACGAGCACGGCATCCACATCCGGCGATGCGATCAGCTCTTCACCGGTGGCGAAAACGACGGCATCCGGGGCGATGTCGTTTTTGACCGCCTCGGCCGAGGCGCGGTTGACGTCGCTCAGCGCAACGATCTTCGCGCCGCCCAGAACCTTGTTGATACGGCGAGCGTGATCACGCCCGATTGCGCCGGTGCCGACGACACCAATTCTGACAGTCATTTGAAAAACCTCATTTCCAGTATTTGGCGACGTATCGCCGGGTTTCGCTGAGCATGAACCGCGCGCTTTCATCGACACGATCTTCCCAGGCAAACACGCAGTTCGAGAGCACGCCGTCGAATTTCATGTCGGCGAGCGTCGCAAAGAAGGTTTCCCAGTCGATCTCGCCCTGGCCGAAATCGGTGTGCTGGTGCACCCTGACCTTGGAACCGGGGGGATTAACGATGTAGCGCAGCTGCGACGACTTGTTGTGGTCATAGGTATCGGCAAGGCGCACATGCACCAGATGGCCCTCGGTGGCACGCAGGTTAGCCACCATGTCCGGCCCGTAAAAGAACGTGTGCGGCGCGATGAAGGAGGCCTTTACCGCCTTGGAATTGATGGTCTTGATGATGTCGATGGCCGGCGCGATCTCCTCGATCCAGTCTTCTGGATGGGCCTCCAGCGACAGCACCAGACCTTCCCGTTCGAGGATCGGCACCAGAATATCCATTGCGCGGAAGAACTGCGCTTCGCAGGTTTCCGGGCGATGCAGGCCGGAACGGTCGTTAAGGCTGCGATCCGGCGAGCCGCCACGGCCGAATTCCGAAACGAACATCGGGCATTCCATTTCGACCGCAATCTCGATGGCACGTTTCCAGTTGTCGATCGCCACCTCCCATTCGTCCGGATAGGGGCTTGCCCAGCGATACATGGGCTGCAGCGTCGCAAGGCCGACACCATGGTCCTTCAGCGCCTTTTTAAATTCGGCGACCCGTTCGGGATAGACCTTCGGCCGGGTCCACCAGGAGAGGAAATCCGGACGGGGTGAAAGTTCGACGTAATCATAACCGAGTTCGGCAACCTTGCGGCAGGTCTCGGCCAGCGAAAGGTGTCGGAACATGTGGGGATCGAGCGTATGTTTCATGGCTGTTTCCAGTGGAGTGATAGATGGACCGGGTCGAAGCCCCCGCTTATTTGGCGTAGGCGGACATGTTTTCCGGGGTCACGAGTTCAAAGGGCACCCAAAGCGTCTTCTCGGTGCCTTGCCCGGCAGCGGCCTTCACCGCCGTCTGAACCGAGACCTCGCCCTGCTTGGTCGCATTCTGGTAGACGGTAATGTCGAGATCGCCGGCCTGCATGGCGGCAAGGCCGTCCGGCGTGGCGTCGATGCCGGCAATGACGACATCCTTCATGGAAACGCCCGCCGCCTTCAGCGCCTGCGCGGCGCCGATCGCCATTTCATCATTATTGGCGATGACGGCATCGAACTGGATGCCCGCCGTCAGCCAGGAGGAAACGAGATCCTGCGCCTGCGTGCGGCTCCAATTCGCCGTCTGCTTTTCGAGGATTTCGATCTTGCAGTCCGGCCGGGCAAACACCGTTTCCACATCCTTGGTGCGCACCAGCGCCGCATGGTTTTCCAAAGGTCCCATCAGGATCACGGCCTTGCCCTTGCCGCCCATCAGCTTGCAGGCGGCTTCCGCCTCCATCGTGCCGGAATCGAGTTCGTTGGAGCCGACGAAGGCCGTGCCATCAGGCAGGCCGGTTTCCAGTTCTGCCGGCGGGTGATTGACATAGACGAGCGGGATTTTTGCGGCGGATGCAGCCTTGGTGATCGCCGAGGTGGCATCGCCATCCACGGCATTGACGATGATCGCATCGACACCGTTGGCGATGAAATTCTGCACCTGATTGAGCTGTTTCGAAGGATCGAGCTGGGCGTCCTCCACCAGAAGCTCGATGTTCTTGTCACGCCCGGCCTCAGCCCTGATACCGTTCAGCAAAATCGTCAGGAACGGATTGTCGAACGATGTCATGGAGACCGCAACACGGGTCTCGGCAAGGGCAGGCGTTGCGAAAATGCAGAGCGCAGTCGCCATCAACAGGTTTTTCAAAGTCTTTCCTCCCGCGGAAAACCTCCGCTGGTTCAATCGCACTGATATCGCTGAAGCCGGAATATCCTCCCCCCGCCTTCAGCGTCTTCGGTCTGTTACATCTTGTCGGGCCCGAACGGGTCTCAGTTCTTGGCCTGATAGTCCTTGAGGTTTGCGGGTGTGACCAGTTCGAAGGGTACGAAAACCTTCTTGTCCACCGCATCCCCCTTTGCCAGTTTCAGCGCCGTATCAACCGCGCCCTTGCCCTGGCCGGCGGCATTCTGGAAAACGCTCACATCCAGCTCACCCGCCGCCATGGCGGCCAGCGCGTCCTGCGTGGCGTCGATGCCGGCGATGATGACGTCATCCATCGACCGGCCTGCCGCCTTCAGCGACTGGATGGCGCCGATGGCCATTTCGTCATTGTTGGAAATCACCGCATCGAACTGCACCCCGGCCGAAAGCCAGTTGGTCATCAGGTCCGAGCCTTGCGTGCGCGACCAGTTGGCGGATTGCTCCTCGACAAGCTTGATGAAGCTGCAATCGGGCGTCGCCACCACATCCTTGATATCCTGCGTGCGCATGCGAGCCGCCTGGTTGGAAAGCTCGCCCATCATCACCACCGCCTTCGCTTCCGCCTTGCCGGCGGCCTTCAGCAGGCGGCAGACTTCCTGCGTCTGCAGGGTGCCGGACTGCTTTTCATCGGAGGCAACGAAGGCCTGTTTTTCCGGCAGGCTGTCGAGGTTGACCGGCTGGCGATTGACATAAACGAGCGGAATGCCGGCGGCAGCGGCAGCCTGCGAAAGCGCCACGGTCGCATCCGTATCCACCGGGTTGACGATGATGGCGTCGACGCCGGCGGCAACGAAGTTCTGCATCTGGCTCAACTGCTTGCCGACATCGTTCTGCGCATCCTCGATCTGCAGCGAAACGCCGCTCATGCCCTTGGAATAATCGATCATGCCGTTGCGCAGCACGGTCAGGAAATTATCGTCGAACAGGGCCATCGAAACGCCGATGGTTTCCGCCGAGGCGGTCGTCGCCAGCATGGTGGCGAGCGCTGCAATCGCGAAATGTCTTTTCATGTCGTTCTCCTCCAAAACCCTTGAAAAGAACCGGCTGCACGGTCCAGCGCCCATCGCGCCGCCACCGTTTGCCGGCAAAAAAGTACCCGTCGCTGCGAAGACAAGTCCGCAGCCTGAAGCAATCCGAAACATCGTTATTATCGTGGATCAGCCTCCTGCCCGCTCCACACGCAGGCAAGATTTCCCAGTCCCGGCCCGGCGTCAACGGGTCAGCGGCAACCGAAACCATCAAGGCTGATAGAAAGAGACTCCGAATTTATGATAGAATATATCAAACCATCAAAGGCTTTCAGGAACCCACAGATGGGCGGGTACAAACCGCTGTCCCGGCGTTTCCGCCATGCCATGTTCGATGCTGTGAACCATGGTGGCGATGAGGTCCGTGCATAATTCACGGAGCGGCGTCTGGAATATGCCGCTGATACGCTTTTCCAGCAGCGCCTGACGGGATTCGGGCGTCAGTTCATTCACAAGACAGACGATGGCCTCCTGCCGGTTTTCCTGCTGCAGGGCCTCGATGACGCCTTCCATGCCGCCGCCGATGCAATAGATGCCGACCAGATCCTTGTGCTTGGCGATGGTGTCCATCACCAGCTCATAGGTCAGCCGCCGGGTTTCCAGTGTGATCAGCGCATCCATCACCTCGAATTCCGGCGCATATTCCCGCATATAGCTGCGAAAGCCGGTTTCGCGCAGCGAATGACCGTGAAAACGGTGGCCGCCGAGCAGCAGAAGCACCTTGCCCCTGCTGCGCGCCAGCCGCGAGATCATCCAGGCCGCCGTGCGCCCGACTTTCATGTTGTTAGCGCCGAGATAAGCTTCCCGCACCCCCTGCGCGAAATCCGAAAGCAGCGAAAATGTCGGAATACCCTTCGCCTTCAGGGCCTCGACGGCGGCGGTGACATCATGATGGTCCGGCCCCGTGGCCGCCACGGCCTGCACGCGTCCCTTCATGCCCGTCAGAAGGGCCGCAAGCTCACTCGGCTCGCCCGACTGAGCAAACTCGATACGCAGATTGAGATGGCGATCCCGGACGTTGCGCGCCGCAAGCTCCAGCTCGTCGGCGAAGGTCTGGTAGAAGGCGTGCCGTTCCTTGCGCAGGATGATGCCGAGACTATAGGAGGGCAGATCGGCCAGCATGCGCTGGCGAATGATATTGGTGGCGTGAAAACCGATCTTCTCCGCCGCCTCGAACACCCGCCGGGAGGTTTCCTCCCGCACCGGCAGGCGACCGTTCAGCACCCGGTCGACGGTGGCGACGCTGACGCCGGCGGCTGTCGCAACATCTGTGATGGTCGGACGTTTCATGCGGGCACCCCGTAGACGGAAAGATTCCTGTCATATCTCGCAAAACATGTCACGGATCATGATGGAATCCAACGCATGCCGGAAGATTTCGTCAGGGAAGGCCATGGAAGTGAATATCAGGCAGGCGCCGAATTTGCGAGATCAGCATTTAAAATGCCGTTGCCTCCCTCATCTCTGCGCTTGTCACAGAGATCCAGCCAGCCCAAGTCCTTGGGCTGAAAAGACTCCTTCCGCCGCGCAGACGCGCGTCGGCTGGATTCACGTGACGAGCACAGGAATGAGGGAGGTACCAAGGCGAGAGAATCGCTAACCGAGTGCCGGACGAGCAGAAGTCGCTCAAGAAGAAATCGAGGCAGCGGCATTCGCACCGTTTTCGCGATGTCGAATGCCGCCAGACAATCAGACCCTTTCCAGCGCCACGGCGATACCCTGCCCGACGCCGATGCACATTGTGGCGAGCGCAAGACGCTTGCCGGTCAGCGAAAGTTCGAGCGCCGCCGTACCAGCAATGCGCGCACCGGACATGCCGAGCGGATGGCCGAGCGCGATGGCGCCGCCATTGGCATTCACCCGCGCATCGTCATCCGCAATGCCGAGCTGCCTCAGCGTCGCAAGGCCCTGGCTGGCGAAAGCCTCATTCAGCTCGATTACGTCGAGCTGCTCCTGCTTCAGCCCGAGCCGGGCCAGCAGCTTTGCGGAGGCCGGGGCCGGGCCGATGCCCATGACGCGCGGCGGCACGCCGGCGGCGGCACCGCCGAGAATGCGGGCAATCGGCGTCAGACCGTATTTCTTCGCGGCCTCCGCCGATGCGACGATGAGTGCGGCCGCGCCGTCATTGACGCCGGACGCATTGCCCGCCGTCACCGTTGCGCCCTCGCGCCTGTTGACCGGCTTCAGCTTCGTCAGCGCTTCAAGGCTCGTGGCGCGCGGGTGTTCATCCTCCGACACCACCAGCGGATCGCCCTTGCGCTGCGGGATGGTCACGGACACGATTTCCCTGTCAAGACGACCATTGGCCTGCGCGTCAGCCGCCTTCTGCTGGCTGCGAACGGCGAAGGCGTCCTGATCCTCACGGGAGACCTGATAGTCAATGGCGACGTTATCACCGGTTTCCGGCATGGAATCGACGCCATATTGCGCCTTCATCAGCGGGTTGACGAAACGCCAGCCGATGGTGGTGTCGTAGATTTCGGCATTGCGCGAAAAGGCGCTCTCCGCCTTCGGCAGAACGAAAGGCGCGCGGCTCATGCTTTCCACGCCGCCGGCGATCATCAATTCCGCCTCGCCCGATTTCACGGCGCGGGCGGCGGCGATGAGGGCATCCATGCCCGAACCGCACAGCCGGTTGATCGTCGTTCCGGTCACGGAAACCGGCAGGCCGGCGAGCAGCAGCGACATGCGCGCCACGTTGCGGTTATCCTCACCCGCCTGGTTGGCGCAACCGAAGATCACATCTTCGACGGCTTCCCAGTCGACGGACGGGTTGCGCTCGACAAGCGCCTTCAGCGGCACCGCGCCGAGATCGTCGGCCCGCACCGAAGAAAGCGCGCCGCCGAAGCGGCCGATGGGCGTGCGGATATAGTCGCAGATGAATGCGTCGGTCATCGGTTTTTCCTCAAAGTTCCGGGGCGACGAGATCGGCAACCTCGCCATCGACCGCCAAAGGCGCGCCGGTCATGGCCTGCAATTCATCGAAGGTCATCGCCGGCAGTTTTTCACGCAGCACGAAACGGCCATCCACCACGTCGATGACAGCATGGCTGGTATAAATGCGGGTGATGCAGCCAACACCGGTCAGCGGAAAAGCGCATTTTTCAACGAGCTTCGGTTCGCCGTTCTTGGTCACATGTTCGGTGATGACGAAGACCTGCTTTGCGCCATGCACCAGATCCATAGCGCCGCCGACGGCCGGCACGCCCTTGGAGCCGACACGCCAATTGGCGAGATCGCCATTCTGCGCCACCTGATAGGCTCCGAGGATCGCCACATCCAGATGCCCGCCGCGCACCATGGCAAAGCTGTCGGCATGGTGGAAGAAGGCCGCACCCGGCTTCAGCGTCACAGCCTTCTTGCCGGCATTGATGAGGTTCCAATCCTCTTCGCCTTCCGGCGGCGCTTCGCCGAAATTCAGGATGCCGTTTTCGGTATGGAAGATCGCCTGACGGCCGGGCGGCTGGTAGCGCGCCACCATTTCCGGAAAGCCGATGCCGAGATTGACGTAAGCGCCATCCTCGATGTCCTGCGCCGCGCGCCATGCGATCTGGGCGTTGGAAAGCTTGATGTCTTCGCGGGTGTCGATGGTCTGGGTCATGCGTAGGCTACTCCCGCGCGAATGAGAACTTCTTCCTGTTGCGGATCGGGGATTTCCACGATGCCGTTCACGAAAATGCCGGGCGTGACGACATGCTCCGGATCGATCTCCCCGGCTGCGACGATTTTCGAGACCTGCGCGATGGTGGTCTTTGCGGCCATGCACATCAGCGGGTTAAAATTGCGGCCCGCCTTGTTGTAGGTGAGGTTGCCATAGGTATCGCCAAGCTCGGCTTTCACGATGGCGAAATCCGCCTTCAGCCAGCGTTCCTGAACGTAAGAGCGGCCGTCGAATTCCGCGATCACCTTGCCTTCGGCCAGTTCCGTGCCGAAGCCGGTGGGGGTGTAGAAGGCCGGAATGCCGGCACCGCCGGCGCGGATGCGCTCGGCAAGCGTGCCCTGCGGCACCAGTTCCAGCTCGATTTCGCCGGCCAGATACCGGTCGGTGAAAGCACGCGGATCGGAAGAGCGTGGGAAGGAGCAGATCATCTTCCTGACCATGCCGGCGTCGATCATCGCGGCGATGCCGATGCGGCCGTTGCCGGCATTGTTGTTGATGACCGTCAGGTTCTTCGGGCCCTTGTCGATCAGCGCGTGGATCAGCTCGATAGGCGCGCCGGAGCCGCCGAAACCGCCGATCATGATGGTTGCACCGTCACCGATGCCGGAAAGCGCCTCTTCCGCACTCTTGATTGTCTTGTCCATTAAAACCTCCATCCAGCCGGACGGATGGAACCCGCAAGGCTGCCTGAGCGTGAGGTAAATCCGAAACCGGCTCGACGGCAAGGATTTTGTGCGCTATATGATTTTTGTTCGTATATCGCACAAATGGAGCCGCGACATGGCTGTCAGCGAAAGAGACATGATGGGCGGTCTCGCCAAGGGATTGCGGGTAATCGAGGCCTTCAGCGCGGAGCGGCCGCGCCTGTCGATTTCCGATGCCGCCGAGATCGCCGGGCTGGACCGCGCCACCACGCGGCGCTGCCTGCTGACGCTTTCGGAACTCGGTTATGCCGCTTATGACGGCAAGTTCTTTACCGTGACGCCGAAGGTGCTGCGGCTCGGCACCGGCTGTCTGGCCACCATGCCGCTGCCGCGCATCGTGCAGCCGCTGCTCGACCGCCTTTCCGAAGAGATCGGCCAGAGCACCTCCGTTTCCATTCTGGATGAGACCGAGATTGTTTATGTCGCCCGCGCCGCGCAGCAGCGGGTCATGTCGATTGCGCTGATGCCGGGTTCGCGCCTGCCCGCCTATTGCACCTCCATGGGCCGCGTTCTTCTTTCGGCGCAGACTGCCGAGCGGCAGCGCGACATTCTCGAAGCCTCCCGGCTGGTGGCGCGCACGGAAAAGACGATCACCAGGATGGACACCCTGCTCGCCGAAATCGAGGCCACCGGCCAACGCGGTTATGCGCTGATCGATCAGGAGGTGGAGATCGGCCTTCGCTCCATTGCAGTACCGCTGAAAACCGTGCGCGGGCAGACGGTTGCCGCCCTCAATGTCGGGCTCGCCGCCTCGGTCGCCTCGATGGAAGACCTCGTGGCGCGATACCTGCCCGCCCTCCTTGCCGTTCAAGGGGAACTGGCAAGAATGCTGGTCTGAAGCGGCGCCTCCCGCGCGCCGGAATCCCCCATTTTCCGCTGCTCCGCCAGCCGCCAGGCGCGCGGGGTCATGCCGGTCTCGCGCTTGAAGAACCGGTTGAAATAGGCCGGATCGGCAAAACCCAGCCCCTCCGCAATCATCTGCACGCTGGAAACGGTAAAGATCAGCTCCTGTTGGGCGATCTCGATCTGACGTTTGGCGATCAGCCGCTGCAGGCTGAGGCCGGAAACGGAGCGGACCAGACGGTTGAGATGCGTCTCGGAAAGACCGAGCTTCTTCGCATAAAACTCCGCCTTTTGCGGCTCGCGAATATGGCGTGCAATCAGTGACAGCAAAAGTTCGAAACGCTGCTCCGCCAAACCTTCGCCGGTTCCTTCCAGGAGAGGCCGCGCCGCCCGCGCCAGAAGCGCCGTCACGATGGCCAGTTGACCTTCGATGATGGCATCCCGGCCCGTTTCGCGTGTTTCATATTCGGCGGAAATCTGTTCGAACCCGCTGCGCAGACGTTCGCCATCGGTAAAATCCCGCAACGGCAACAGGACAGGCCGCTGGAAATTCCGCAGCAGCAGCGCCTGCACCGAAGCCGGCAGGGCGCCCGGCAGCACGGTAACGATCACCCCGCCAATATCGCGCGAAAACCGAAATCCGTGCTCAAACCCCGGCGGCACGACAATGGCGACCGGCGGGCGGATCGCCCCGATACGACCATCCAGCAGCGCATCGCCCTCGCCGCCCCAAATGTACAAGATTTGCTGAAAGGCAGCGTGACGGTGCAGGCCGATTTCAAAGCGGTGCAGGCTGCTTCTGGAAAAAAGCGTCTCGCAATGAAAGCGGAAATCAGTGCCTTGCACCGCTTCTTCGCCATACAAACACTCACTCGCAGCAAGCCGCATGTTCCTTCGCTCCTCCGCACAATGGTCGGATTGTGCAATTTACCGATCAGAAAGTCCATTGAGCTTGCCGCGTCGCTTGGTCAATTTCTTGATAGGAGACAAGTTCGGGAGGAAACAATGCGCACCCAGGTCGTCATCATCGGCTCCGGCCCTTCAGGGCTTCTGCTTGGCCAGCTTCTGGCCAGAGAAGGCGTCGAGACCGTCATTCTCGACCGGGTCAGCAAGGATTACATCCTCGGCCGTGTCCGCGCCGGTGTGCTGGAAGAAGGCACGGTGCAACTCATGGAAAAGGTCGGCGCGGACAAGCGCCTGCACCGGGAAGGCCTGCCGCATGACGGTTTCTCGCTGACCTTTGACGGTCGCGACCACCGTATCGATCTCTTCGACCTGACCGGCGGCAGCCATGTGATGGTTTACGGCCAGACCGAAGTGACCCATGACCTGATGGATGTCCGCGAAGCGGCAAACCTTGTGACCATCTACGACGCCGGCAATGTCGAACCGCATGATTTCGATGGCGCCAGCCCCTATGTCACCTATCAGAAAAACGGCGCAACCCACCGGATCGATTGCGATTTCATCGCCGGCTGCGACGGCTTCCACGGGGTGAGCCGCAAATCCGTGCCTCAGGGCGCGATAAAGGAATTCGAGAAGGTCTATCCTTTCGGCTGGCTCGGCATTCTGGCCGAGGTGCCCCCCGTCAATCATGAACTCATCTATGCCAACCACCCGCGCGGTTTTGCGCTCTGTTCCATGCGCTCGCACACGCGCAGCCGTTATTACATTCAGTGTTCGCTGGAGGACCGGCCGGAGGACTGGAGCGACGAGCGTTTCTGGGACGAAATCCGCCGCCGCCTGCCGGAAAACCATGCGGATGTGATGGTCACCGGCCCGTCCTTTGAAAAATCCATCGCGCCGCTCCGGTCCTTCGTCTGTGAACCGATGCGGTTCGGAAGGCTGTTTCTGGCCGGAGACGCTGCCCACATCGTGCCGCCGACGGGCGCCAAGGGCCTCAACCTCGCCGCCAGCGATGTGCATTATCTGAGCGAGGCGCTAATCGAATTTTATCGCCACCGTTCCGAGGCCGGCATCGACGGCTATTCGCAGAAGGCGCTTTCCCGCGTCTGGAAGGCCGTGCGCTTTTCCTGGTGGATGACGACGATGATGCACCGCTTTCCCGACACAGGAGATTTCGGCCAGCGCATTCAGGAAGCGGAACTGGACTATCTCGTGCAATCGCGCGCCGCTTCGACAGCGCTTGCGGAGAATTATGTGGGGCTTCCGTATTAGGGGCTGCTCCAGACATGCGGCTTTTATCTCTACCGTTTCCACACCCGTCACCCCGGACCTGATCCGGGGTCCAGCGCGATCAAGTCATTGATCGCAAAAGACTCTTTTCACGGCGCAGACGCGCCGTGGCTGGATTCCGGCTCAAGGCCGGAATGACGGAGGAGAGGTTCTCAGACTTTTCCGACCCCCACCCTCATCTCAAGAACCGGCCTCCGCCCGACCATCCAGCAACTCGCCCGCCGCCTCGCGAATAGCCTGCATCAGCAGCGACAGCGGCAGCGAGGGCTGCGTATCGGCCCGGACCGTCAGCCCCACCGGACCGCTGGTATCGCCGGTTTCGACCGGCAGGATGGCCAGAATGCCGTCGGCCACATCCGCCGCCACGACGCCCTCCGAGATGATCCAGATCGCATCGCTGGTGCGCAGGAAAGCGCGGCCGAAGGCGTCGGACACGGTTTCGATGCGGATCGGCAGGGCCGGAACGCCGTTGGCGATCAGGAACTGCTCGACGACGGGGCCGATGACGGATTGTCTTGTCGGCATCAGCACCGGATATTCATGCAGATGGTCGAACACCGAAACACCGGGTGAGAGAAGCGGGTGGCCGGCCCGCACCACGAAGCGCACCCTTTCCGAATAGAGATGCTCGAACGAAAACCCGGCCATCTTCTGCGGCGCCGCCAGACGTCCGACGACGAGATCGAGATCGCCGACACGCAGTTGCTCCAGCAGAACGGCGTTCTCGCCCGTCACGATCTTCACCGGGCTGCCGGTCTTTTCCGCCAGAAAACCGGACATCGCCTTCGGCATAATACGGACCGACACCGTAGGCAAAGCCCCTACCCGCACCGGCGGGCCGGCGCGCGCCGCCTCCTGTGACACCGAATCGACCGCCTGGCGCAGCGCCGTCATCGTCGCGCCGGCGTGACGCAGGAACACCTCGCCATAGCGGCTGATGCGAATGCCACGTCCTTCCCGGTCAAACAGGGAAACGCCGAGAATCTCTTCAAGCTCGCGGATGGTCTTCGTCACCGCCGGCTGGCTGACATGCAGGATTTCCGCAGCGCGGATGACGCTTTTTTGCCGCGCCACCTCCACGAAAGTCTGCAGGTGCCGGAACTTGATACGCTGATCG
The DNA here is from genome assembly GCF_041954855.1 of Agrobacterium sp. LR_9. Classification (NCBI taxonomy): domain Bacteria; kingdom Pseudomonadati; phylum Pseudomonadota; class Alphaproteobacteria; order Hyphomicrobiales; family Rhizobiaceae; genus Agrobacterium; species Agrobacterium sp. LR_9. Next base: position 135,483 of record NZ_JAVAYA010000008.1, on the reverse strand, counting down.
ACCATCGATCGTATAATCCACAGGTTATGATTTTCATCGATAATGTCATTTTACTTAACCGGAACGGGCTTGCAATATCATTCGCAGGAGGAGCATGCCATGCATTTTCTGCGCTGCGGCGAGACTGTGATCCATTATCGCGTCAAGGGATTGGACAGCGGCAAACCAGTCATCGCCTTCATCAACTCGCTCGGTACGGATTTCCGCATCTGGGATGCGGTCATCGAGGTACTGGGCGACGACTATGCTTACGTCCTGCACGACAAGCGCGGTCATGGGCTTTCCGATGTCGGGCGTGCCCCCTATTCGATAGACGATCATGCCGGCGACCTGATTGCGCTCCTCGATCATCTTGGCGTCAAAAACGCCGTCATCTGGGGATTGTCGGTCGGCGGTCTCATTGCGCAGGGCCTTTATGCGCGCCGGCCGGATCTCGTACGCGCATTGGTGCTCAGCAATACCGCGCATAAGATCGGCACAGCCGAAATGTGGAATGCCCGCGTCCACAAGATCGCCGCCGATGGCCTTGCCTCGCTGGTGGATCCCGTCATGGAGCGCTGGTTCACGCCCGCCTTCCGCCGTCGGGACAATGCCGCCTATGCCGGTGCCTGCAACATGCTTTCCCAGCAGCCCGAGGCCGGTTACAGCGGCACCTGTGCTGCCATTCGTGACGCGGATTTCACCGAAGAGGCAGGCCGCATCGCCGTGCCGACGCTTTGTGTTGCGGGCGATCAGGACGGCTCGACCCCACCGGAACTGGTGCAATCGCTGGCGGCTCTCATCCCCGCGAGCCGCTTCCACACCGTCGCCGGCTGCGGCCACATCCCCTGCCTTGAACAGCCGCTTGCCTACACGCAGGCAGTTGGCATTTTTCTGAAGACCTTGCCGGAGCACTGACCGATGGCGGACCATATCAACAAGAACGAACGTTTCGAACAGGGCATGAAAACCCGCCGCTCGGTGCTGGGTGACGCCCATGTCGACCGCGCGCAAACCTTGACGACGGCTTTCGACCAGCCCTTCCAGCAGCTTATCACCGAAGGGGCATGGGGCACGGTCTGGTCCGGAACCCACTTCACGAAGCGTGAGCGCTCGATCGTCACCATCGCCCTGCTGGCGGCACTGGGGCAGGATGAGGAGCTTGCCATGCATGTGCGCGCCACCCTCAATACCGGCGCCACGGAAGCGGATATTCGCGAGGCGCTGATGCATGTGGCGATCTATGCCGGCGTGCCCGCTTCCAACCATGCTTTCAAGATTGCCAAGCTTGCTCTGGCGGGTATGAAAGCTGATAGTTCCAGTGAGGAGGAGACGAAATGAGCAACCAGCCGCCCGAAACGGGACCGTTCTTCGCACGCAACCGCGATATTCACCCGCTGGCCTATGCGCCCGGCTACAAGACCTCGATCCTGCGCTCGCCGCAGCGGGCACTGATTTCGCTTGAGGGCACCAAGAGCGAGATCACCGGACCGGTCTTCGGCCACGGCATGCTGAACCCGCTGGATAACGACCTCATCCTCAACTATGCCCGCCCCGGCGAAATGCCGATCGGTCCACGTATTCTCGTTCACGGCCGAGTGCTGGACGAGCGTGGCCGCGGCGTCGATGGCGCGCTGGTGGAGTTCTGGCAGGCCAATGCCGGCGGTCGTTACCGCCACAAAAAGGAAAGCTATCTCGCCGCCATTGATCCAAATTTCGGCGGCGTCGGCCGCACCATCACGGATGAGAACGGTTATTACTGGTTCAAGACCATCCAGCCAGGCGCATATCCCTGGCCCAACGGCGTCAATGACTGGCGGCCGGCCCACATCCATTTCTCGGTCTTCGGCCATGGTTTCGCCCAGCGGCTGATTACCCAGATGTATTTCGAAGGCGATCCGCTGATCTGGAAATGTCCGATCGTCAAGACCATCCCGGATGAGGATGCCATCAAGCGGTTGATCGCACCGCTGGATATGAATGCCACACTGCCGATGGACATGTTGGCTTACAAGTTCGATATCGTGCTGCGCGGCCGCCGCTCCACCCTTTTCGAAAACCGCATGGAGGGCAACTGACCATGGTTCAGCCGCTCAACTATTTCAAGGAAACCGCCTCGCAGACGGCAGGCCCCTATGTGCATATCGGCTGCACACCCAATTTTGTCGGCATCGAAGGCGTGTTCGAAAAGGATCTCGGTTCCGGTCCCCTTTATAACGACAAGGCCCGCGGCGAACGCATCAGCGTGCGCGGGACGGTTTATGATGGCGCCGGAATGGCATTGAAGGATGCGCTGATCGAAATCTGGCAGGCCGATACCGACGGTTATTACAACAGCCCAAGCGAAACGCGCGGCAAGGCCGACCCGAACTTCATCGGCTGGGGGCGCTCGCCCGGAGACATGGATACCGGCGAATTCGTCTTCGAGACCATCAAGCCCGGCTCGGTGCCGTTCCGCGATGGCCGGCCGATGGCGCCGCACATCACCTTCTGGATCGTCGCGCGTGGCATCAACATTGGCCTGCAGACCCGCATGTATTTCCCGGAAGAACAGGAGGCGAATGCCGCCGATCCCGTTCTCGCCCGCATCGAGCAGAAAAGCCGCATCGCCACGCTCGTCGCCAAAAAAGAGGAAGGCAACGTGTATCGTTTCGATATCCGCCTTCAGGGTGAAGGCGAAACCGTGTTTTTCGATATCTGACGCATATCGCGCAAAAGAAAGCGAGCCGGACGATGAGCCTTTCCCCCTTCGAGCATCCGTTCCTGTCAGGCCTTTTCGGCGATAGCGAAATCGTCGAACTGTTCTCGGCAAGGGCTGATATTGACGCCATGGTCCGTTTCGAGACGGCTCTGTCGCAGGCGCAAGCGGAGACTGGCATCATCTCCGAGGATGTGGCGGAGGCAATCGTCTCGGGGCTTTCTGACTTCGCCGCCGATATGACCGCCCTTCGTCATGGCGTCGCGAAAGACGGCGTGGTGGTGCCTGAACTCGTGCGGCAGATGCGGGCAGCCGTCGCCGCCAAGGCGGCGGACAAGGTTCATTTCGGCGCAACCAGCCAGGATGTCATCGATACCAGCCTGATGCTCCGGTTGAAGGCTGCGGTCGAAATCATCGCTGCCCGGCTCGGCCACCTCATTGACACCCTGGGCGACCTGGCCTCCCGCGATGGCCACAACCCCTTGACGGGTTATACCCGCATGCAGGCCGCCATCGGCATCACGGTGGCCGAGCGCGCGACAAGCTGGATCGCGCCGCTTGAGCGCCACCTGCTCAGACTCGAAACCTTCGCGCAGAGCGATTTTGCCCTGCAATTCGGCGGCGCCGCCGGTACGCTGGAAAAGCTCGGCGACAATGCCGGAACAGTGCGCGCCGACCTTGCAAAACGGCTGGGCCTTGCCGACAGACAGCAATGGCAGAGCCAGCGCGACGGCATCGCCGAATTCGGCAATATTCTCTCGCTCGTGACAGGCTCACTTGGCAAGTTCGGGCAGGATATTGCGCTGATGGCCGAACTCGGCACAGAGATCCGTCTCTCCGGCGGCGGCGGTTCTTCGGCCATGCCGCACAAGCAAAACCCCGTCAATGCCGAGACACTGGTAGCGCTCGCCCGCTTTAACGCCGTGCAAATCTCCGCACTGCACCAGTCGCTTGTGCATGAACAGGAACGCTCCGGGGCAAGCTGGATGCTGGAATGGCTATCGCTCCCGCAGATGGTGACGGCGACCGGCACTTCGCTGTTGATAGCCGATCGTCTGGCGGCGCAGATAGACAAGCTGGGGACGAGCAAAGACTAGCCGGAACTACTTTGGCCTGCTCTTTAAGGTGAAGTTTAGGCGGCGAGCCGCTGCTCGATCGCAGTTCAGGCTCGTGGCAACGAGCAAGTGGAAGTACGCCACTTTAGTTATTGATAATAAACGACTTATTTGCCGATCAATAGTATTTGAAAAACGGTTCCAGGACTGCTTTTTCATCGCATGCACGACTTGACACCAAAATGAACTAACTGGTACAAACATTATTAACAAGCCCATACCCGGACGAGGAATGAGAGTTCCGGGATGAGCAGAACCGGGTGGAGGGCTTCGACGCGAAAAAGGTCGTCGAAGCAGTACGGACAGGAAAATTGCCTGTCCGAGCCCGGATGGGTTGGAGGAAGAATGTCTTACAGTCTCGATTTTTCGGCGGTCATCGAGCGTCTGCCCGAGCTGCTTTTGGCCTGTCTGGCGACAATCGGCCTGGCGATTGCCGGCATGTCGCTTGCTACCGTCATTGGCGTTCTGGGCGTCGTCGCCCGCCGTTCCCGCTTTAAGCTGCTGCGCGGGCTCGTCATCGGTTTTGTCGAAGTCATCCGCAACACGCCGTTTCTGGTGCAGATTTTCTTCATCTTCTTCGCCCTGCCGCAGATCGGTGTCAAACTTAACCCGACGGCCACGGCGATCATAGCGCTTGCCCTGAACGGCGGCGCCTATGCGATTGAAATCATTCGAGGTGGCGTCGATTCCATCCCAAAGGGCCAGGTGGAGGCAGGCCTTGCGCTGGGTCTTCATCGCGCGCAGATCTTCCGCCATATCATCCTGAAACCGGCTCTCAGGGCCGTGTATCCCTCGCTCACAAGCCAGTTCATCATGCTGACGCTGACCACGTCGGTCTGCACCTCGATTGCCGCCTATGAACTTACCTCGGTCGCTCAGAAAATCGAGGCGGATACGTTCCGGTCCTTTGAAGTCTATTTCTCGATCACGCTACTTTATCTGATCATTTCCTCGCTGATGATGGGCATTTTCGCACTCATCTCACGCACATCCTTCAGCTATCCGGTCAAGTGAGGAGAAGACAATGGCATCCATCGGCCCCAACGAACTCTTCTTCCTCATGCAGGGTCTCAAATGGACCCTTGCGCTGACCCTCATCGGTTTCATCGGCGGCGGCATCTTCGGTCTTTGCGTGGCGCTTGCCCGTGTGGCCGACAGGCCGACGGTCCAGCGGGCAAGCGCTGCGTTCATCGCCGTGTTCCAAGGCACGCCGCTTTTGATGCAGCTCTTCGTCGTCTATTACGGCGTGGCGCTTGCTGGCCTCAATGTGGATGCGTGGGTCGCGGTGGCCATCGCCTTCACCCTGCATGCCAGCGCGTTTCTGGGTGAAATCTGGCGCGGCGGCATCCAGGCGGTGCCAAAGGGTCAGACGGAGGCCGCCAACGCGCTCGGTCTTCATTATATGTCTCGAATGAAAGACGTGGTGCTGCCGCAGGCCTTCAAGATTTCGCTGCCAGCCACCATTGGTTTCCTGGTGCAGCTCATCAAGGGCACATCGCTTGCTGCCATTGTCGGCTTCGTGGAGCTCTCCCGCGCGGGCCAGATCGTCTCCAACCAGACGTTCCGCCCCCTCACCGTCTTTGCCATCGTCGGCATCATCTATTTCCTGATCTGCTGGCCGCTTTCCCTGTGGGGCGCCGGTGTTGAAAAGCGGCTGCAGGCCGCGTCCCGCTAATCAAAAATCATCTCATCAGCTTTGTAAGGAGGAGCAAAAGATGAAAACCACCACTATGAAATTCTCACGTCGTGCGATGCTCGCACTCGCGGCGGCAACGGTCGCCCTGCCTTTCGTGGCGCCGGTCGATGCCTTTGCCGGCACCGTGGAAGAAGCCAAGGCCAAGGGCAAGGTCGTCATCGGCATTCAGGGCGACAATTCGCCGTGGGGCTTCGTCAATTCCAGCGGCGTTCAGGACGGTCTCGATGCCGATATCGGCAAGGCTTTCGCCGACTATCTTGGCGTGAAGGTTGAGTTCGTACCGCTCGCTGTCGCCAACCGCATTCCGGCACTGCTGACCGGCAAGGTCGATGTCCTCTTCGCAACCATGGGCATGACCGCAGAACGCGCCAAGACCATCCAGTATTCCAAGCCCTATGCCGGTAACGTGCTCTCCGTCTATGGTCCCAAGGACAAGAAGATTGCTGGTTACGACGATCTGACCGGCGTTGCCGTCGGCGTTCCGAAGTCGAGCGCCATGGATACGGCTATCACCGCCGGCGCCGGCTCCAAGGCCAATATTCTGCGTTTTGACGATGACGCCGCCAATATCCAGGCGCTGATTTCCGGTCAGGTTGAAGTCGTCGGCGGCAACCAGTTCTACGGTGACCGCCTGAACAAGGCTGCTGATGGAAAATACGAATCGAAGTTCGACCTGACGACGCTTTACAATGGCGCCGGCACCCGCCCGGGTGAGAAAGACTGGAACGAAACCATCAACGCCTTCCTCGACAAGATCAAGTCGGATGGCCAGCTCGCCAAGATCTACGACAAGTGGATGAAGCGCGAAGTGCCTGCATTCCCGGAAAGCCTGCCTGATATCCCGTTCACCGTGAAGTGACCCTTCACCCGCGGTGCAAGATCGAAATATCGGGAAACCGATGGGAATCTTCAGACGAAAGACAGCATGCGTAATGCGCTTGCCGTCGGATTGGCAGCTTGCTGCCAATCCTGACGCCTGCGGGTGCAAGTGCCAGAACATTTGAAGAAGACGTCCCCTGCATCGTCAACTGAAACTCCTGCAAAGCATGAAGGAACGTTCCATGCCGCAATCTGCCGAACAGGCTCCGCTGATCGCCCTTGAAGGGGTTGGAAAGTGGTACGGGGCCTTCCACGCGCTTAAAAACGTCGACATGACGGTTCGCAAGGGCGAAAAAATCGTTCTTTGCGGGCCGTCCGGTTCGGGCAAATCCACGCTCATCCGCTGTATCAACCATCTGGAGGAAATCCAGGAGGGCAAGATCACGGTCGAGGGAACGACGCTGTCGGATTCCAGCCGCGCCATCGATGCGGTTCGCCGCGAAGTGGGCATGGTGTTCCAGAGCTTCAATCTCTTCCCGCACAAGACCATCATGGAAAACTGCACGCTCGCGCCCATGCGGGTGAAGGGCCTGTCGAAAGCCGATGCGGAAGCGACGGCGCGCAAATATCTGGAGCGCGTGCGCATTCTCAACCAGGCAGACAAGTACCCGGCCCAGCTTTCCGGCGGCCAGCAGCAGCGTGCGGCCATCGCCCGGGCGCTGTGCATGGAGCCGAAGGCAATGCTGTTCGATGAGCCGACCTCGGCGCTCGACCCGGAAATGGTCAAGGAAGTGCTCGACACCATGATCGGTCTTGCCCGCGACGGCATGACGATGATCTGCGTGACCCATGAAATGGGCTTTGCACGGCAGGTGGCCGACCGGGTGATCTTCATGTCGGACGGCGAGATCATCGAGGAAGGCCCGCCGGAGGAATTCTTCCGCGATCCCAAGCACCAGCGCACGCGCACGTTCCTCGGCGAAATTCTCGCCCACCACTGAGGTTCGCGCGCTCTTAAGACAGGCGGGGATAATCCCGCCTCTCCCACACCGTCCGATGAGCGACACGTGATCATGACAGAGAAAACATCCTTCAAGGTCGGCCTGATTGGCGCCGATATACAGCTTTCCAAATCGCCCGCGCTGCACATGCGCGAAGGGGCGGCGCACGGCCTCGATTATTCCTATGAGCTGGTGGATGTCACCGCCCGCAAGCTGCCGGAAACGGCGCTTCCGGAGCTTCTTTCCGAGCTCGAAGTACGCGGGTTTGCCGGCACCAACATTACCCATCCGTTCAAGCAGGCGGTCATCCCGCATCTGCATGAACTGTCGGACGACGCCCGGATGCTGGGCGCGGTTAATACGGTGGTTTTTCGCGATGGGCGACGGATCGGCCATAATACGGACTGGTATGGCTTTCACGAAAGCTTCGTCCGTGGCCTGCCGGATGCAAAACGGGATCGGGCACTGTTGGTCGGCGCGGGTGGCGCCGGGGTGGCCGTCGCACACGCGGCGCTGAAGCTCGACATTGCCCGTCTCGATGTTTTTGATCGGGATATGGCAAGGGCAGAACGCCTGGCGCAGGACCTCAACGGCCGTTTTGGTGAGGACCGCGCCTTTGCGGTGAAGGACCCGGCTGCGTCCCTGCCCTATGCAGATGGCCTGATCCACGCCACCCCGATGGGCATGCCCGCCCATCCCGGCATGCCTGTTGCCGCCGATCTGATCGAACAGCGACACTGGGTGGCCGACATTGTCTACATGCCGCTTGTGACAGAGCTTTTGGCCACCGCGGCCCAGAAGGGTTGCCGCACCTTGCCAGGCGGCGGCATGACCGTGTTCCAGGCCGTTGGAGCCTTCCGGCTGTTTTGCGGCCGCGAGCCGGATGCCGGGCGCATGACGGCGCATTTCACCGAGCTTTGTATGGCGGAGGGCGTCGCATGAGCCTCTTCACGGTCCTCAACGGTCCCAATCTCAACCTGCTTGGCCAGCGCCAGCCGGAAATCTATGGTTATGAAACGCTTGCCGACGTCGAAGCAAACTGCCGCGCCATTGCCGACGCTGCCGGGCACACACTGTTTTTTGCCCAGAGCAACCGGGAATATGAGATCATCGACTGGATCCATGAAGCCCGCGGCAAGTCCGCGGGCATCGTCATCAATCCCGGCGCGTTCACACACACGTCTGTGGCGATCCTCGATGCCTTGAATACCTTCGAGGCTCCCGTCATCGAGGTGCACATCTCGAACATTCACAAGCGCGAGGCCTTCCGGCACCACTCCTACATTTCGCCCCGTGCAGAGGGCGTGATCGCTGGGTTGGGTATCGAAGGATACGAGGTGGCTCTCAGCCACCTTATCAAGCGTCTTTCACGATCTTCGTGAGATGGGCGGGCGCCAGCACATAACGCAGCACCATGTCGCTGGCGTGCTGCGACAAGGTCTCCTGACCTTCATCGGTAAACAGGCTGTCGCCAAAGATAAACGAGAACGTCGCGACATTAGAGACGTTGAAAAACGACAGGGCGCTGATCTGCCAGTGCAATTCCAAGGCGTCGATGCCCTGCCGAAAGATGCCGCTCTGCTGGCCGCGCACCAGCACGCTCTCCAGCGCCTCGATGGCGGTGCGGTTCAACTCGCGTATCGTCCCGGAAGACTGCATGTGCCGCCCGTGGTGAATATTCTCGATCATCACCATTCGGATGAAGGCCGGGTTACGCCGGTGGTGATCGAAAGTGAACCGACAGAGCTTCTCGAGTGCCGCCACAGGCTCCAGATCATCCAGGCCCAGATCGCTTTCCCCACCGCGTACCTTGGCATATGCCTCTTCGAGCACATGCTGATAAAGGCTCTCCTTGTCGGTGAAGTAATAATAGATCATGCGCTTGGACGTGCGCGTGCGCGCGGCGATCTCGTCGATCCGCGCTCCCGACAGACCGTTTTGCGAAAATTCCTCCATAGCCACGGACAGAATATCGCGCCGCACACCCTCCGGGTCTCTTTTCGCCGGGCGAGTTTCTGCTGTGCCTTTGGAGGTCGCGGTTTTCGTCATGGTCGATCAATCCACCCTTGGGCTTGCGGTTACCGCCCACGCCCGTATTATTAACCAATCAGTACATAAGGCTGAAAAGGAAGGCAATATGGCGAGCTATGACACAGCAGGACACGGCATGCCAATGCGCACATCCATTGCAACCGTATCGATCAGTGGCGAATTCCCCGAAAAACTGGCGGCGATTGCCAAGGCAGGCTTTTCGGGCGTTGAGATTTTTGAAAACGATTTCCTGACCTACGATGCTTCGCCGCGCGAGGTGAAGGCGCTAGCCGCCGATCACGGCCTTGAGATTACCCTCTTCCAGCCCTTTCGCGACTTCGAGGGCATGCCGGAACCCCACCGTGCCCGCGCCTTCGAGCGCGCTCAGCGCAAATTCGACATCATGGGCGAACTCGGCACCGACCTGATGCTGATCTGCTCGAATGTCTCGCCGGTCTCGCTCGGCGGCATCGACCGCGCCGCCGCCGATTTCCATCAGCTAGGCGAGCTTGCGGCAAAACATGGCGTGCGCGTCGGTTACGAGGCGCTGGCCTGGGGCCGCCATATCAGCGATCACCGCGATGCCTGGGAGGTGGTGCGCCGCGCCGATCACGCCAATGTCGGCATCATCCTCGATAGTTTCCACACGCTGTCGCGCAAGATCGATCCCAATTCGATCCGCTCCATTCCCGGCGACAAGATTTTCATCGTGCAGCTTGCCGATGCGCCGCTGATCGACATGGACCTGCTCTACTGGAGCCGCCACTTCCGCAACATGCCGGGCGAAGGCGATCTGCCGGTGGTGGATTTCATGCGCGCCGTGGCGGCAACCGGCTATAGCGGCCCGCTATCGCTCGAAATCTTCAACGACCAGTTCCGCGGCGGCTCGGCACGGCTGCTGGCCGAAGACGGCCACCGCTCGCTCATCAACCTGATGGACCAGGTGCGCCGTCTCGAACCCGACATCCGCATCGATGTGCCCGCCATGCCGGAACGGGTGGAGACGCAAGGAGTGGAGTTCGTCGAATTCACCACGGCACCGGAAGAAAAGCCTAATCTGGAAGCCCTTCTCGCCACGCTCGGCTTTGAAAACACCGCCCGGCACCGCAACCGCGATGTCGATCTTTATACGCAGGGCGATATTCGCATCGTCATCAATACCAGCGATGGTGGCGACAGTTTCGCGGGAGCCTCCTATTCCATCCATGGCACCAATGCTTATGCCTTCGGGCTGAAGGTGGATGATGCCGCAGCAGCGCTGGCACGGGCCGAAGCGCTCGGCGCGCCCACCTTCGCCGAGCCGCGTAAGTCAGGCGAGGTCGCCGTTCCCGCCATTCAGGGCGTGGGCAACGGCGTCATCTATTTCCTTGACGGTTCACCAGAGCTTTCTTCCATCTGGGACAATGAATTCGTGCCGACGGAAGGCCGAACGCCGGAAGGCGACGCCGGCCTCAGGCGGATCGATCATCTTGCGCAAACAACGCATTATGATGAAATGCTGACCTGGCTTTTATTCTACACCTCGCTGTTTGCGACGCGGCGCACGCCGATGGTCGATGTGGTCGATCCGGGCGGGCTGGTGCGCAGCCAGGCGATTGAAAGCGTGCCCTCGCCGCATTTCCGTCTGACCATGAACGGTGCGGACAATCGCAAGACTTTCGCCGGCAAATTTCTGGCCGAGGGCTTCGGCACCAGCATCCAGCACATCGCGTTTGCCACCGACGATATCTTCGCCACAGCCAAAGCCCTGCAGGCGCGGGGTTTCCACGCCCTGCCGATCTCGCGCAATTATTACGACGATCTGGAAGCCCGTTTCGGGCTGGAGCCGGAGTTTTCCGATGCGCTCCGAGCCGCGAGCATTCTTTATGACCGCGACGACAATGGCGAATATTTCCAGATCTACAGCCGCACCTTCGGCGAGGGTTTCTTCTTCGAAATCATCGAAAGGCGCGGAGCCTATGGCGGTTATGGCGCAATGAACGCTCCCTTCCGCATTGCCGCACAAAGACGGCTTGCGCCGCCGGTCGGCATGCCGAAGGAATAACAGCCTGCATGGAAACCGGGTGGCATTGAGCTAAGAGGGTGCTCCTTTCAGCCTGCCGCCACCCTCCCCCTCCTCATCCCTGTGCTTGTCACAGGGATCCAGCCGATGCGCGTCTGCGCGGCGGGAAGAATCTTTTCAACCGAAGGACTTGGGCTGACTGGATCTCTGTGACAAGCACAGAGATGAGGGAGGTGAGTGCAACGAACCACTGCTCGCTGTTTGGTCCCATCCCGGACGAATCCGCGCCAAATTAAAATGCACATTGCGTATTTGTAGAGCAGTACACAAAAATTGTTCAACACTCTGGACATGATTGTTCGGTTTTGTTAGCTTTTTCGGCAAAACAAGGGTGGGGAATTAGAGTTACATGCGCATCGTCGAATCTGCGGCCGACGCAAATCATCCGGCCGGTACCGATGAGGTTGCCTGCGGCGCTTCGGTGACATCGAATGTGCCGTGTCCGCGGGCGACGGCCAATGCGCGTTCCGCTGGCAAAGCGGCCTGAAGACATGCAGTTCTTCGCGAAATCCCCGTCCCTGCCCGTGGCGTCGCCCAGCACGCGCCTGCCCGAGACATTTGCCCCTTCCTCATTTTCACATGGCCGCGCCAGCTTTGCCGCGCAGGCCACGCCGGAGACGCTGACATGACTGCCGCACCCGCAAACGCCCTCCTCTCGGTCGAAGGCCTGAGCGTCGAGTTCGGCAATAGCCGCGTCGTGGACGATATCTCCTTCAGCGTCGAGCCGGGCCGCACTGTCGCGGTCGTCGGCGAATCCGGTTCGGGAAAATCGGTCACCTCGCTTTCCACCATGCGCCTTGCCGACATGATGGGCGCGACCTACCCCACCGGCAAAATCCTGTTTGAAGGCAAGGACTTGCTGAAGGCGTCTCAGAAAGAGATGCGCGCGATCCGCGGCAAGGAGATCGCCATGATCTTCCAGGAGCCGATGACCTCGCTCAACCCGGTCTTCACCATCGGCGACCAGATCTGCGAAGTGCTTGTCCTGCATGAGAAGATGAGCAAGCAGGCAGCGATGGCAGAAGCACAGACGCTGCTCGAAATGGTGCGCCTGCCCGATGCCGCCGAGCTTCTGAAGCGGTATCCGCACCAGCTTTCCGGCGGCATGCGCCAGCGCGTGATGATCGCCATGGCGCTCGCCTGTCGGCCGAAGCTTCTCATTGCAGACGAACCGACAACGGCGCTCGACGTGACCATTCAGGCGCAGATCCTCAACATCATGCGCGACCTGCAAAAGAAGCTCGGCATGGGCATGGTCTTCATCACCCATGACATGGGCGTGGTGGCGGAAATGGCCGATGACGTCGTCGTCATGTGGAAGGGCAAGAAAGTCGAGGAAGGTCCGGTGAAGGATATCTTCGCCAACCCGCAGCACCCTTACACGCGCGCCCTGCTGTCCGCCGTTCCGCGCCTCGGCAGCATGGAAGGCGAAGAGTTTCCCAAGCGCCTGCCGCTCACCGTGTTGCAGGACGGCCAGCCGGTCGTGGTCGGCGAAGAGCGCGTGCAAAACACCGCGAGATATGACGCGAAGCCGCTTTTGTCGGTCAAGGACCTGTTCGTGCGTTTCGATATCCGCAAGAACCTGTTCGGCAAGGCGACGCACCGCCTCAGCGCCGTGCAGAAGGTGAGTTTCGATATTCACGCCGGCGAGACGCTGGCGCTGGTGGGCGAATCCGGTTCCGGCAAATCCACCATCGGCCGCACCATCCAGCAATTGCAGACGGCCATCTCGGGCGAAATTGCCTTCAATGGTCGCAGCTATTCGCAGATGTCGGCGGCGGAGCGTTTCCGCATGCGCCAGGAAGTGCAATATATCTTCCAGGATCCCTTTGCCTCGCTCGATCCGCGCAAGACGGTCGGTTTTTCGATTGCCGAGCCGATCAACACCCACGGTTTGATCAATGATCAGAAGGCCGTAAAGCGGCGGGTGGATGAATTGCTGGAGCGTGTGGGCCTCTCCTCCGAGCACGCCGCGCGGTATCCGCACGAGTTCTCCGGCGGCCAGCGCCAGCGTGTCTGCATTGCCCGTGCGCTCGCTTCCGATCCGAAGCTTATCATTGCAGACGAGGCGCTGTCGGCGCTCGACGTCTCCATTCAGGCGCAGATCATCAATCTGTTCATGGATTTGCAGGCCGAACGCGGGCTCGCCTATCTCTTCATCAGCCATGACATGGCGGTGGTGGAAAAGATGAGCCACCGCGTCGCCGTGCTTTATCTTGGCCAGATCATGGAAATGGGCAGCCGCCGCCAGGTCTTCGAAACCCCGACGCATGATTACACCCGCCGCCTGCTTTCGGCCGTGCCGGTGGCCGATCCGACCATCGAGCGCCGCATCGCGATGATCGAAGGAGAAATACCCAATCCCGTGCGCCGTGTCGGCGATGAGCCGGCCATTCTCGCCCATGAGGAAATCAATCCGGGCCACTTCATCGCGAAGAGCGCCTGAATAACAACCAGAACCACAACCATCTGAAGAGGAACAGGTAGATGACAATAATCAAGAAGGGGATGACGACAACGTTCGTCGCGCTTGCCATGGCCGCCACGGCCTTTACCGCCGCACCGGCTCTCGCCGCCGGCAAGATGACCATTTCCAGCCCGCAGGATCCGGGCAGCTGGGATCCAATCGACACCTTCCTCGTGCAATGGGCGGCTGTCGCCACCAACATCTTCGATGGCCTGACCTATCGTGGCCCGGACCTGAAGGTTGTGCCAGGCCTTGCCGAATCCTGGGAAGAGCTGGATGAGGGCAAGCGCATCCGTTTCAAGCTGCGCCAGAACGTCAAGTTCCACAATGGCGAGCCCTTCAACGCCGCCGCCGTCAAGTTCACCTTCGAGCGCCTTCTCGGCGAACAGGGTGCCAAGGGCCCGCAGCGTTCCAACTACGTCGCCATCGAAAGCGTCGATGTCATCGACGATTACACCGTCGACATGAAGCTGAAGGCGCCCGATCCGGTGCTGCTGACCAAGCTTGCCGGTTATGGCGGCATGATCGTTCCGCCGAAGTACATTCAGGAAAAGGGCGAGGACAATTTCAACCTCAACCCCGTCGGCACCGGCGCGTTCAAATTCGTTTCCTACGCACCGAAGACCAACATCAAGCTGGAAGCCAACCCGGATTACTGGGGTGGTGCACCGAAGCTTTCCGAGCTTGAATACCGCTTCATCGCCGAGCCGGCGACCGCCGTTGCCGAATTGCAGGCAGGCCGCGTCGATCTCGTCATTCCGCCCACCATCCCGATTGGCATGATCCCGGTCATCGAAGGCGATTCCAAGCTTCAGATCGTCAGCGTTCCCGGCCCGACGGTGGATGCGCTGCGCTTCAACACCCGTGACGGCATCACTGCCGATCCGAAGGTGCGCAAGGCCATCATCATGGCGGTCGACCGCGGTACGATCGTCAAGTCGATCCTCGCCGGTCAGGCTTCCGAAATCGCCAGCTTCCAGAGTGCGCTTTCCTTCGGCTATGACGCCGATCTGAAACCGCTGCCCTACGATCCGGAAGGCGCCAAGAAGCTTCTCGCGGAAGCCGGCGTCAAGCCGGGTGCGGCGCTCCAGATCGATATCCGCGGCAATGACGCAACGATGAACGAGGTGGCGCAGGTTATTTCCAGCTACCTCTCCATGGTCGGCATCACCGCCACCATCAAGCCTTACGAAACCAACGTGCTGCTGAACGACATCATACCGCAGGGCAAGACCGGCGCGATGTTCCAGCAGAAATGGGGCGGCTGGACCTTCGATTACGACAACACGGCCTATTCCATGTATCACTCGGGTGAAAAGTGGAACCCCTATGACAAGGACGAGAAGCTGGACAAGCTGCTGGAATCCCAGCGTCCGCTGACCGACCGTGCCGCGCGCGAAAAGATCCTCAAGGAAATCGGCAGCTATACCGCCGAACGCGCGCTGGAAATCCCGCTTTACAACACCAATGCCATTTACGGCATCAACAAGCGGGTCAAGGGTTTCGTCGCACCGCCGGACAACCGCCTGAAGCTGACCGACGTCACCGTCGAATAAGCTGGTTAATCCTCTCATAAGTCGCCTTGCCCGCCACGCGCGGGCAAGGCAGAACTTCTCTTCAAGGTAAAAAACGTGGCCGGTTTCCTCATCAAGCGATTGCTGCAGGCGATTTTTGTCGTCATAGCCATCACCCTTCTCGTTTCTTTCGCCATCCGCCTGACGGGTGACCCCGCCGTCACCATGTTCCAGGGCGGCGGCAGCATGACGGAAGATGATCTGGCGCGCATCCGTGCGGCGCTCGGCACCGACCGGCCGTTCTTCGTGCAATATTTCAGCTTCCTGAAGGGCCTCGTGACGCTCGATTTCGGCCGCAGTTTCACCGGCAGCACGCCGGTCTCGCGCCTCATTGCCGATGCCCTGCCCGCAACGCTGCTTCTCGCCTTCATCTCCATGGCGGTGTCGATTGCGCTTTCCATTCCGCTCGGCATCAAGGCGGCGACCTCGCGCGGCAAGACGGCCGATCAGGTGATCCGCATCTTCTCGCTCATCGGCCTGTCTTTCCCGAATTTCTGGCTGGCCACCATGCTGGTGCTGTTGTTCTCCATCACGCTCGGCTGGCTGCCGCCAAGCGGCATGGGTGGCTTTGCCAGCTACATCATGCCCGCCGTCACCATGGGTGTCATCCTCACCGCCACCAATGTGCGTCTGGTGCGCACAGCCATGCTCGATACGCTGCGCTCGCAATATGTCATGGTGGCGCGCGCCAAGGGCCTCAGCGAAAACAAGGTTCTCTACAAACACGCGCTGCGCAACTGCGCCATTCCGCTCATCACCTATTTCGGCCTGCAATTTGGTGGGCTGCTCGGCGGCATCGTCGTCATCGAACGCGTCTTCAACTGGCCGGGCCTCGGCACGCTGGCTTTCGATGCGGTCGGCGCGCGTGACTATCCCGTGCTTCAGGCCGTCATCACCGTGCTGTCGCTGATGATCGTCGGCATCAACCTTCTGGTCGATATCGCCTATGGGCTTGTCGATCCGCGCATCCGCACGGAGTAAGTGACGATGGCTGCCAAAACCTCGCGTCTCGCGCGCTTCACCAATCTCGAATTCGTCCTCGGCGCGTTCCTCACCGTGGTCATCTGCCTTGCCGTCGTCTTTTCCGATGTGCTGTTTCCGGGCGGCGCGGACAAGATCGACCTGATGGCGCGCCTTTCCAAGCCCTTTGCCAATGCCGCCCATCCGCTCGGCACCGATCCGCTGGGTCGTGACGTGCTCGCCCGTGTCGTCGCCGGCGGCAAGATTTCGCTGCTTGTCGGTTTCACCTCGGTTATCGGCGCGGTCATCTTCGGCGTCGCGGTCGGACTGGTGGCGGGTTATTATCGCGGCTTCTGGGATATGCTGGTCATGCGCTTTGCCGATATCCAGCTCGCCATGCCCTTCATTCTGCTCGCCATCACCTTCATCGCCATTGTCGGCGGCAGCCTCACCAACACCATCATCCTCCTGATCGTCTCGCAATGGGTGCAATATGCCCGCCTCGTTCGCGGCTCGGTGCTGACGCTGCGGGAGCGGGAGTTCATCCTTTCCGCCCGCGCCATCGGCGTGAAGGACTGGCGCATCATTCTTCAGCACCTGCTGCCGAACCTTATCGGCCCGGTCATCGTGCTGATGACGCTCAATGTCGCCAACAACATCCTGCTTGAAAGCAGCCTCACCTTCCTCGGCCTCGGCGTCGATCCGACCATTCCGAGCTGGGGCGGCATGCTGGCGGATGGACGGACCTATCTGCAGACCGCATGGTGGGTCAGCGTCTTCCCGGGTCTTGCCATCCTTCTGACGGTGCTTGGCCTCAACCTTCTCGGCGACTGGCTGCGCGATAGCCTCGACCCCACCGGCAGAACCTCGAGGTAATCAGATGAGCCAGATTTTCGACCAGACTTTCGAACGCACGCTGGATGCGCTTCTCGCCAATGCCGAACCCGGCCAGTCCTTCGAGGCATGGAGCTTCGATGATGCCAAAAGCCGCCGCGAAGCCGAAAACCGGCTGAAGAAAAAAGGCGTCAGCGCCCGCATCCGCAGCGCCTACAAACCGCTTCTCTTCACCTTTATGGAAGAGATCAATCTGGATGGCGTCGATACCATAGAGGTGCGTTACCCGGTGCACGCGAACGCCCCCGCCAATCGTTTCCGGCTGGAAGCCTATCCGCTGGCGGCTCTGGTGGGCGATGCGAAGATCGATTTCGTCGCCAGAAAAGACGACGCCTTCCATTATGATGTTACTCTGAGCCGCAACGGCAAGAGTGAAACCCTGAAGATTCTGGCGCCAAACCGGGTGCACACCGATATCGTCGGCGAAACCAATGTTTCACCCACGGGCTGGTTCCGGCTTGCCGGCGATGCTGTGGGTGAGCGGCTGGAGACGGATTACGAACGGCTTTTCGAAGCGGCGATCCATGCCGTCGCCAACCATGGCTGGGGCGATGAAGAGCCCTATTTCGAGGAACTGAACATCCGCGTCGCGCATCCGGCCAAAGATCTGCCACTTGCCCTCGGCGATGAGGTCGTCAGCCTGCGCGAAGCCCTGCATGAGGATTTCTATTTCTCGCTCCTGGAATTGTTCCAGAAGAAGTCCGGCCGGCCGCTGGGTGACCGGGGCCTGAAGCCCGGCCAGATCGTGCCGGAAATTGTCAAAAGCGAAGGCGAAGTCTCCGTCCGCATCGAGGCGCGCACGCTCACCACCGCCTTTCTCGATGGCCGTGAACAGCAGATCGATACGGCCAGCGAACCGGTTGCTGCAGGCCAGCTCGCAAAACTGCTTGAAGAGATCGGCGGCGAAGCCTTCGAGGCCCATTCCCGTTCCGGCCGTATTCTTGCCGCCCGTTATGTCGCCGGCAGCGATGCCGCCGTGATGATCAGCGGCGGCCAGCATCCCAACGAGACCACAGGCATCGTCGGCGCGATCCGCGCTGCCCGTAAACTTGCCGAGCGCAGGGGCGCACATTTCACCATTTCGCCGCTGGAAAATCCGGACGGTTACGCCCTGCATCAACGGCTGAGAGCCGACAATCCGCGCCACATGCATCACGCGGCGCGTTACACGGCGCTCGGCGACGATCTCGAATATCGCACGCGGGAGAATTCGGGCGTCCATCTCAACGAGAAGGCAATCCGTTTCAGGGCGCAGGAGATGAGCGGCGCCAGCCTGCATGTGAACCTGCACGGTTATCCATCCCACGAATGGACCCGGCCGCTTTCCGGTTATGTCCCGCGCAATTTCGCCATGTGGACGCTGCCCAAGGGTTTCTTCCTCATCATCCGCCACCATGCGGACTGGGAAAGGCAGGCCGAAGCCCTGCTCGACCGGGTAACCCGCCATCTCGGCGCCATTCCCGGCCTGCTCGATTACAATAACCGCCAGATCGCGCTTTATGAAATCCACGCCGGCGAAACCGGTTTCCGCATCATCAACGGCTTCCCGTGCCTGTCCTCCGTCGACGATCGCCACACCGTGCCGATGACGCTGATCACCGAATATCCGGACGAGACGATCTACGGCAACGACTTCATCACCGGCCACACCGCACAGATGGAAACGGTTCTCTCCGCCTATGATGCCTGGCAGGAGATTCTCGTCGGGGAAGTGGCCTGATATTGCGGGCCGCCCTCGGTGGGCGGCCTATTTTCCCGCCGTGCTGGCGAGTTTTTGGTCCCGCTGCTTCTGCAAAAGCCTCTTGCCCTTGCTTAGAATATGCAGATTAGCGGCATCAAGCTTGTTGTACCCGGCCTGAATAATATCGAGATCGGCGACGTGACCGATTGCTGCCAGTTCATGCATCACGTCGCCAATAGCGACATCGACACTCGGCTTTTGCAGGTTGATCACATCCTCCACCGCAGCGTGCATGCCTTGCGCGTCTCCGCCCATGACGTGATACAGCGCCAGCGCCTTGCGAAGAAATGCTTCGCGGCGCTCGATCTTATTGTTGAGTATACTTTCGCCAAGGCGATCTCGCATCAACTCAACAACTCTATTTTGATATTCGCCCATCAGACACCAAATAAAGTTCACAATATGCTTCGCGAGGCTACAAACAATCCCCTTAGAACTGGTTAAGGCACGAGGCTTGCGCGAGTATGACCGTCATTTTCGAAACATGCCACAAAAGCTGGTTTTCATGAGGAAGCATTTCGATACCACGCGCCGCGAAAACACCGGTCGTGATGGCTGCGGCGGCGCTATACATTGAGAATCACGGGATGATCACTATTGTGCGATCTCGCATGAGACAAACCCGGCGGGACGGGTATTGATAACCGTCAGGTTATTTATCACCCCCCTTATTTCATTTTACTTTGGCCACCGCACTCATCAATCTGGCAGCCTGGATCGGTGGATGGGAGCCACGGATCAATTGGGAGGAAATCATGAAATTACGGATCACCGCCGCCATCGCGGCCATCTGCTTCAGTACTGCCGCTTATGCCGATACGATCAAGGTGGGCGTGGTCGGTCCGTTCTCCGGTCCCTTCGCGCTGCAGGGCAAGAACTTCAAGGCCGGCATCGATGCCTGGTTCGCCCTTCACGGCAACAAGGTCGGCGACGATACGGTCGAAGTCGTCTATCGCGACGTGCCGCAGGCCGATCCGGCGCAGTCCAAGGCGCTGGCGCAGGAGCTGGTGGTGAAGGAAGGCGTGCAATATCTTGCCGGCTTTTATTTCACCCCCGACGCCATGGCCGTCACGCCTTTGCTGAAGCAGGGCAACGTGCCGATGGTCATCATGAATGCCGCCACCTCGGCCATCGTGACGAAAAGCCCCTATGTGGTGCGCACCTCGTTCACCACCTGGCAGACCTCCACCCCCATCGCCAAGGTGGCCTTTGATGGCGGCGTGAAAAAGGTCATCTCGCTGGTCAGCGATTATGGTCCGGGCGTCGATGCCGAGAACGCCTTCAAGGCGGCCTTCACCGCCGCCGGCGGCGAGGTTGTCGAAAGCATTCGCATGCCGCTTTCCACAAATGATTTCAGCCCGATCATGCAGCGCGTGAAGGATTCCGGCGCGCAGGGCGTCTTCGCTTTCCTGCCGTCAGGCCCGACCACGCTCGGCTTCGTCAAGGCCTTCAACGATAACGGCCTGAAATCCGCAGGCGTCAAGCTCTTCGCACCGGGCGATCTGACGCAGGAATCCGACCTGCCGGCGCTTGGCGAAGCCGCGCTCGGCATGCAGACGACCTTCCATTACGCCGTCTCGCATGATTCCCCTGAGAACAAGACCTTCGTGGAGGCCGCCGCCAAGGCGATCGGCAACCCGAAGGAGCTCTCCTTCCCTTCCGTCGGCGCCTTTGACGGCATGTATGTCATCAGCAAGATGATCGAGGCCACCGGCGGCAAACAGGATGCGGAAAAGGCGGTGAACGCGGTGAAAGGTCTTTCCTGGACAAGCCCGCGCGGCCCTGTCAGCATCGATCCGGAAAGCCGCCACATCACGCAGAACATCTATCTGCGCGAAGTGGCCAAGGGCGATGACGGCAATTATTACAACAAGGAAGTCCAGACCTTCCAAAAACAGGGCGATCCGGGCCTCGCCGCCGCGAAGTAACGGCAGCTTTTAAAAGACGTTGTCGGGCCGCCAATAGCGGCCCGTCTCCGGCCCGGATGGGCATTGCAGCACCGGGAGGAATTTTTCAGCATGCAGACGGTCTTCAGCATCCTTGTCGATGCGCTTGCCTATGGCATGGTCCTGTTCATCATCTCCATCGGCCTTTCGGTGACGATGGGGCTGATGCGGGTGGTCAATCTGGCGCATGGCGCCTTCGCCATGATCGGCGGTTATCTCGCCTCCTATGCCGCCCATGGCCTCGGCCTCGGTTACGCGGTGGCGATCCTCGTCGCCATCGTGGGCACCATCGTCATTGCCATTCCGCTTGAGCGTTTTCTCTATCGCCGCATCTATGGCGCGCCGGAACTGACACAGGTGCTGATGACCATCGGCATCACGTTCTGCATCATCGGCATCGCCAATTTCGTCTTCGGCCCGACGCTGAAGACGATTCCGCTGCCGCAGCAGCTGGCCGGCCCCACCGATCTCGGCTTCCGCACCATCGCCACCCACCGCGTCTTCGCCATTGCCTGCGGTCTGGCCGTTGCCGGTGCATTGTGGTTCACCTTCGAAAAGACCGCCTTCGGCATCAAGCTGCGCGCTGCTGTCGATAACGCCGCCATGGCGGCCGCACTCGGCGTTCGCACGGAGGTCATCTATGCCGTCAGTTTCGCCATCGCCGTCGGCCTTGCCGCCATGGGCGGCGTCATCGGCGCGGAATTGCTGCCGGTCGAACCCTATTATGCGCTGCGTTATATGGTGACCTTCCTCGTGGTGGTCTCGGTCGGCGGCGCGGGCTCCATTCCCGGCGCACTGATCGCCTGCCTGCTGCTCGGCGCCATCGATACGACCGGGCGGTATCTCGCGCCCGAATATGGCGAATTCTTCTTTTACCTGGCGGTCATCGTGATCATCACGCTGTTCCCGCGCGGCCTTCTCGGAAGGGCGAAATGAGATGGCGGTGCTCATGAACGACGTGACTGAAACGGCAGAGATCCCGAAGGCGCGCTCGCCGCTGCGCACGCTTGCAGGGCCGCTCCTCATCATTATCGCCGCCATTGCCGGTTATTACCTGTTTCCGGATAATCTGGCGCTTCTGACCCGCATCATCGCCATTGCGCTTCTCGTGCTATCGATCGATCTCGTTACCGGCTATTGCGGTGTCGCCACGCTCGGCCACGCCGCGCTGTTCGGCGCAGGCGCCTATGCCGCCGGCATCGCCGCCGCCCATTTCGAGATTACCGATCCGCTGCTGATGACCGTGATCGGCGCAGGCGCGGGCGGCGTTGCCGGGCTGGTCTCCGGCACGGTTCTCTTGCGCGCCCACGGCCTGCCGCAGCTCGTTCTTTCCATCGCCGTCATCCACCTGTTTCATGAGGCGGCCAACAAGGCATCGGGCTGGACGGGCGGCAGCGACGGTCTTGCCGGCGTTTCCCCGGACGCGCTGTTCGGCACCTTCGAATTCGACCTTTTCGGCCGCACCGCCTATATTTACGGCGTCTGTCTGCTGCTCGTCGTCTTCCTCGCCCTCAGGGTGGTGGTCAACTCGCCCTTTGGCATGTTGTGCCGCGGCGTCAAGCAGGACAGCATCCGCATTCAGGCCATGGGCGGCGCCGTCAACGGCACGATTTTGAAGATGTTCGTCATATCCGGCATCGTCGCCGGCATTGGCGGTGCGCTGAATGCCATCTCCACCCAGGTCGTCGGCCTCGACAGCCTCAGCTTCACGCTTTCGGCCGAAGCGCTGGTCATGCTGGTGCTCGGCGGCGCGGGTTCGCTTTACGGCGCGCTGATCGGCACTGTTACCTTCATGTGGTTCGAGGATGTCGTTTCCGCCGCCAATCCGTTCCACTGGCTCACCATTGTCGGCCTGCTGCTGATTGCCGTCGTGCTTTTTGCGCCGCGCGGGCTTTATGGCGCGGGTGAGCAGATCATTGCGCGCATCCGTGGAGGTCGCAAATGAGCGCCATTTTCGAAGTCTCCGGCCTCAAGAAAAATTTCGGCGGCCTCGTCGTCACCAATAATGTCTCGCTGTCGCTGTCGCCGGGAGACCGCACGGTGCTGATCGGCCCCAATGGCGCCGGCAAGACCACCTTCGTCAATCTCGTCACCGGCAATATCAAGCCCTCGGCCGGCACGGTGCGCATCGCCGGCGAAGACGTGACCGGCCTCAGCGCCAGTCAGCGGGTGAAGCGCGGCCTTGTGCGCTCCTTCCAGGTCACGCGGCTGTTTCAGGACATGACGCCCGAGGAACATGTGGCGCTCGCCATTCTCCAGCGCGAAGGCAGGACGGGCCGGATTTTCGGCCGTTACCGCGCCATGCCTGCGGTGATGAGCGAAGCCCGCGACATTCTCGGCACGCTTGGCCTCACGGCCCTGGCCGAAACAAGGGTGCGTGAAATCGCCTATGGCCAGCAGCGGCTGATCGAGATCGCGCTTGCCATGGCGCTTCGCCCTAAAATCCTGCTGCTCGACGAACCGGCCGCCGGCGTGCCTTCCACGGAAACCGCGCGCATCGAACAGGCGCTCGACCGGCTGCCGGCCGATCTCGCGATATTGATGATCGAGCACGACATGGATCTGGTCTTCCGTTTCGCCAAACGTGTGGTGGTACTCGCCGCAGGCGCCGTCATCTTCGACGGTTCACCTGAAGACGTCACCAGCAATGCGGAAGTCCGCCAAGCCTATCTGGGAAGTTACGCCGATGCCCGCAGCGCCGCTTGAAATCGTCAACCTCACCGCCGGTTATGGCCCTACCCGCGTCATCGAGGGCCTGTCGCTTTCCGTGCCGTCGGGCTCGCGTTTCGCGGTTCTCGGCCGCAACGGCGTCGGCAAGACCAGCCTCTTCGCCACGCTGGCCGGCCAGACGAAACGCTTCGCCGGCGATATCCGCATCGGCGGGCAGGACATCGCGGCCCTGCCGAGTGCCGCCCGCGCCAAGGCCGGCCTCGGCTATGTGCCGCAGACCCGCGATGTTTTTCCCACCCTCACCGTTGAGGAAAACCTGTTCGTCGGCCTCAAGGCCCGGCCGAAATCGGCCATTGAGGAAGCCTACACGCTGTTTCCGCGCCTGAAAGAGCGCCGCCGCAATCTCGGCTCGCAACTTTCGGGCGGCGAACAGCAGATGCTCTCCACCGCCCGCACCATTCTCGGCCAACCGCGCGTGCTGCTTCTCGACGAACCGCTCGAAGGCCTCGCCCCCGTCATCTGCGAGGAGCTGATGGCCGCCTTCTCCAAACTCGCCCAATCCGGCGAAATGACCATTCTCCTCGTCGAACAGCGCATCCAGATGGCCATCGACTTCGCCGACCACGCCATCATCATGGAACGCGGCCGCATCGTCTGGGAAGGGCCGTCGAGCGACCTTGCGGAGAACCCGGATATTATCGATACGCATCTTGGGGTTGGCGGGCTGCATTGAGCCAACGCATCGCCGTTGCGCGTTCACATATATAATCTCGTCATACCGGCCTTGAGCCGGTATCCAGCCACCCCAAGTCCTTGGGGTGAAAAGACACTTCGCGCCGCGCAGACGCGCGCCGGCTGGATTCCGGCTCAAGGCCGGAATGACGGAGGGTGACCGATCACACAAAGCACCCGCCGTCTCATTTGCCCTTCCTCAAAAAACCCAATGGAATAAAAATTCCACTGCAGTTAAAGTGCACACGATTTCAGTCTGCACAAAGGAACGACAATGACGGCAATCGAGGCGCCAGAATCCGTAAAGGCTTTTGAGGAGCGACTGCTCCAGGTCGCGGAGGGTTTGCCGAAACGATTGCGGCAATGCGCCGATTATGTCGCTTCCAATCAGGATCGCATCGCCGTTTCCACCGTCGCCGAAATGGCGGAAGGGGCTGGCGTGCAGCCCTCGGCCTTCATGCGTTTTTGCCAGATCATGGGCTTTTCCGGCTTTTCGGAAATGCAGCGGCTGTTCCGCGATTCCTATGTCGGCGGCTGGCCGGATTATGCCACGCGACTCGACCATCTGCGGGAAAAGGGCGATGAAAGCGCATCGGGCCTGCTTGCCGAATTCGTGGAGGCCGGCCGTTCCTCGCTGGAAATGCTGCTGAAATCGGTCGATACCCGCCAGCTTGACGAGGCGGTTTCGGCGCTGGCGAAGGCGCGCACCGTGCATATCATCGGTCTGCGGCGCTCCTTCCCCATTGCCAGCTATCTCGCTTACGCCTTCGAGAAGATGAAGGTGCCGGCGGTTCTGCACAGTGCGGTCGGCGGGCTCGGCAATATCAGCGCCATTTCCCGTGACGACGCGCTGATCGCGATCACCTTTTCTCCCTATTCCGCAGAAACGCTGGAGCTGGCGGAAAACGCCCGCGCCAACGGTATTCCGGTCGTGGCGCTCTCCGATTCCGCCGTCAATCCGCTGCGGAAATCCGGCGCGACGCTGCTGACCGTCACCGAGATCGATTTCGGCGCGTTCCGCTCGCTTTCCGCCACGCTCTGTCTGGCCATTACGCTGGCCGTGGCTGTGGGAACTCGCAAAACAGCCTGAATATTTTTATTGAAAACGGAAAAAATAGAATTTATGATCCAAATCCATGAAACGGGCATTCCATAATCGTCCGTCTCGTGACGAACGAAAATGAGCGGAGGAGGCTCATCGGAGCGGGATGGCGAAAGATGCGGGCGATCGTCGCCTGAATGCCGCTCCAGACATGTGAGGCAGACCGTACCGAGGTGCGGTGCTAAGGAGGAACCTTTTGAAAAAACTTGATCTCATCACGATCGGGCGCTCGTCTGTCGATCTGTACGGTTCGCAGGTCGGCGGCCGTCTGGAGGACATGGCCTCCTTTGCCAAATATATCGGCGGCTCTCCCACCAATATCGCAGCCGGCGCTGCGCGCCTCGGGCTCAACAGCGCCGTCATCACCCGTGTCGGCGATGAGCATATGGGCCGCTTCATCCGTGAACAGCTGGTGCGCGAAGGCGTCGATGTGCGCGGTGTGAAGACCGATCCGGAGCGGCTGACCGCGCTGGTGCTGCTCGGCATTCGTGACCAGAACCAGTTCCCGCTGATCTTCTATCGCGAAAACTGCGCCGACATGGCGCTCAGCGAAGACGACATCGATCCAGCCTTCATTGCCGAGGCCGGCTGCATCTGCGCCACCGGCACGCATCTGTCGCATCCGAAGACGGAAGCGGCCGTGCTGAAGGCGCTGAAACTCGCCCGCGAAAATGGCGCGAAGACCGCGCTCGATATCGATTACCGGCCCAACCTCTGGGGTGTGGCCGGCCATGGCGATGGCGAAAGCCGTTTCGTGGAATCGCAGAAGGTGACCGCCAAGCTGCAATCCACCCTGCATCTCTTCGATCTGATCGTCGGCACGGAAGAGGAATTCCACATTGCCGGCGGCTCCACCGATACGCTGGCTGCACTGAATGCGGTGCGCAAGGTTTCGAATGCGACGCTGGTGTGCAAGCGCGGGCCGATGGGCGCTTCGGTTTTCGCCGGCGACATTCCTTCCAGCCTCGACGATGGCGAGACGGGCGAAGGTTTCCCGATCGAGGTCTTCAACGTTCTCGGTGCCGGCGATGGCTTCATGGCCGGGCTGTTCCGCGGCTGGCTGCGCGGCGAGGACTGGCCGACAACGCTGAAATATGCCAATGCCTGCGGCGCCTTCGCCGTCTCCCGCCATGGCTGCACGCCCGCCTATCCAAGCTGGGAAGAGCTGCAATATTTCTTCAAGGCCGGCATTCGCAACAAGGCGCTGCGCAAGGACGAGGCGCTGGAGCAGGTGCACTGGTCGACCAACCGCAAGGGCGACTGGGACACGATGCGCGTCTTCGCCTTCGATCACCGCATGCAGCTGGAAGCCATCGCCGACGAGCTTGGCGTCAAGCACGAGCAGATCGGCGCTTTCAAGAAACTCTGCCTTCAGGCCGCACAGCATGTTGCAGGCGACAGGCCGGGTTACGGCATTCTCTGCGACGGCCGTCTCGGACGTGACGCCCTGTTTGCCGCCAGCGGCTCGGGCCTGTGGATCGGTCGCCCGGTGGAATGGCCGGGTTCGCGCCCACTGACGCTGGAACCCGATCTCGGCAAGGATTTCGGCGGTCTTTCTGAATGGCCGCTTGAAAATGTCGTCAAGGTTCTGTGTTTCTATCATCCCGACGATACGGATGAGATGCGCGCCACGCAGGAAGAGACGGTCATGCGTCTGTTCCAGGCGACACGCCGCAACCGCCTGGAAATGCTGCTGGAGGTCATTCCCTCCAAGGTCGGCCCGACCGACGATTTGACCGCCGCCCGCATCATCGAGCGCTTTTACGAGATCGGCGTCTATCCCGACTGGTGGAAGCTGGAGCCGATGAAGACCCGCGCGGCCTGGAAAAACGCCTGCGACGCCGTGCATCGCAACGATCCTTACGTGCGGGGCATCGTCGTTCTCGGTCTCGACGCGCCGCAAAGCGAGCTGGAAGAGAGCTTCCGCCTTGCCGCCGGTTTCGATCTGGTCAAAGGTTTCGCCGTTGGCCGCACGATTTTCGCGGATGCCGCCCGCAGCTGGCTCGGTGGCAAGATGACCGATGAGGAAGCGGTCAGGGATATGGCGCAGCGCTATACCAGCCTGTGCCGCATTTGGGATGAGGCGCGCGCCAAAAAGGGAGAGGCAGCGTGAAGACAATCAGATTGACGGCTGCGCAGGCCATGGTTCGTTACCTGGCAGCGCAGATGAATGAACATGGCGAAACCTACATCGCCGGCATGTGGGCCATTTTCGGCCATGGCAATGTCGCCGGCATCGGCGAAGCGCTTTATGGTATCCGCGACGAACTGCCGACCTATCGCGGCCAGAACGAGCAATCCATGGCCCATGCGGCCATCGCCTATTCGAAGCAGCTGCGCCGCCGCCGCGCCATGGCGGTCACCTCCTCCATCGGCCCGGGTGCGGCAAACATGGTGACGGCCGCCGCCCTTGCCCATGTCAACCGCCTTCCCGTGCTGTTGATCCCCGGCGACGTCTTCGCCAATCGTGGGCCCGATCCCGTCCTCCAGCAGCTGGAAGATTTCGGCGACGGCACGATGACGGTGAATGACTGCTTCCGCCCCGTCAGCCGTTATTTCGACCGCATCATGCGGCCGGAACAATTGCTGACCGCGCTTCCCCGCGCGATGCGCACCATGACGGACCCTGCCGATTGCGGCCCCGTCACGCTCGCCTTCTGCCAGGATGTGCAGGCGGAGGCCTATGATTACCCTGTCAGCTTCTTCGAAAAGCGTGTCTGGCGCCAGCGCCGCCCCGAGCCGGATGTGGTGGAATTCGAAGAAGCCGTCGCTGCGCTCAAGGCGGCGAAGAACCCGATCATCGTTGCCGGTGGCGGCGTGCATTTTGCCGGCGCAACCGAAACCCTGAAGCGCTTTGCCGAAACCCATTCCATTCCCGTCGTCGAAACGCAGGCCGGTAAATCGGCCGTCGCTTGGGACCATGATCTGAATTTCGGCCCCGTCGGCGTCACCGGCGCGGAAAGCGCCAATATCATCAGCGAGAAGGCCGATCTGGTCTTCGGTGTCGGCACCCGTTTTCAGGATTTCACCACCGGCTCCTGGGCGCTATTCAAGAACCCGAACCGCAAAATCCTGGCGCTTAACGTTCAGCCCTATGACAGCGCCAAGCACGATGCGATCAGCCTGACGGCGGATGCGAAGATCGGGCTTGAGAAACTCTCCGCAGCACTCGGCAGCCACCGTTTTGCGGCGCCGGATGCCGGTCTCAAGGCTGCATGGTTCAAAAAGGCCGATGCCGATACGGCAGCGCCGGGCGAGGACAATGCCAACAGCCTGCCCACCGACATGCAGGTCATCGGCGCGGTGCAGCGCCAGTCGCACGACAATACCGTCGTCATGTGCGCCGCAGGCACCATGCCGGGCGAGCTTCACCAGCTGTGGAAATCCAAGCTGCCGCTCTCCTATCACATGGAATACGGCTTCTCCTGCATGGGTTATGAAGTGG
The DNA here is from genome assembly GCF_041954855.1 of Agrobacterium sp. LR_9. Lineage (NCBI taxonomy): Bacteria > Pseudomonadati > Pseudomonadota > Alphaproteobacteria > Hyphomicrobiales > Rhizobiaceae > Agrobacterium > Agrobacterium sp. LR_9. The sequence goes on along the minus strand of NZ_JAVAYA010000008.1, from coordinate 106,551 downwards.
CCGGCGGCCTCGGCATCAAGATGGCGGAACCGGACCGCGACGTGATCGTCATGGTCGGCGACGGCTCCTACATGATGATGAATTCCGAGCTTGCGACATCGGTTGCCATGGGCGTGAAGATCACGCTCGTCATCACCGACAATCGCGGTTACGGCTGCATCAACCGGCTGCAGATGGAAACCGGCGGCGCGGAGTTCAACAACCTCTACGCCCACACCAACGTCAACCCGATCGCCATCGATTTCGTGGCCCATGCGGGCTCTATGGGGGCGGATGCGCGCAAGGTTTCCACCATTACCGAGCTGGAAGAGGCACTTGCGGCAGCCCGTGCCTCCAGCCGCACCACCGTCATCGTTATCGATACCGACCCTTACCCGACGCCGCAGGCCGGCGGTCACTGGTGGGATGTCGCGGTGCCTGAAGTTTCCGACCGCGCCGAAATCGGCCCGGCCCGCGTCCGTTATGAAAACCATGTCAAGGAAAGACAGTAAGATGATCCGTTACGGAACCAACCCGATTGCCTGGTCCAACGACGACGACCGCACGCTTGGCGCGCATATCAGCCTCGAACAATGCCTCGATGAAACCGCCAAGATCGGTTTCGACGGCATCGAGAAGGGCCACAAGTTCCCGACCGAGCCGGCAGGCCTGAAGGGCGTGCTTTCGCCGCGCGGCCTCTCCTTCGTCTCCGGCTGGCATTCGCTGAACCTTCTGACCGACGACATCGAGTCCGAAAAGAAGGCGATGCAGCCGGCGCTTGACCTGCTGAAAGCCATGGGCTCGAAGGTCATCATCGTCTGCGAGACCTCCAATGCCATCCATGGCGATGACAACAAGGCGCTGGTCGACCGTCCGCGCCTTGCGGCCGGGGACTGGGCGAAATTCGGCGCGGGCGTCGAGGCGCTGGCCGCCTTTGCCGCAGAACAGGGTATCACCCTCGTTTATCACCACCACATGGGAACGGTGGTCGAGAGCGAAGAGGAAATCGATCTCCTGATGAAACACACCGGCCCGAAGACGCGTCTCCTGCTCGATACCGGCCATTGCCTGTTCGGCGGCGGCGATCCCGTGCGCGTTGCGCAGAAATACATGGGTCGTGTCGGCCATATCCATGCCAAGAATGTGCGCCCTGCCATTGCCGATCAGGTTCGGGGTGAGCGGCTCTCCTTCCTCGAAGGCGTGCGCCGCGGCGTGTTCACCGTTCCCGGCGACAGCGAAGGCGGCGTGAACTTTCCGCCGGTGCTGAAGGTGGCGGCCGAGCATGGTTACAGCGGCTGGCTGGTGATCGAGGCCGAGCAGGACCCCGACGTGCGCAACCCGTTCGAATATCAGAGCCTCGGGCTGAAATCGCTGAAGGCTTTTGCGCGCGAAGCAGGGCTGGACAAGGCTCAGGCTGCTTGAGCTGAACCGATAACGGGCGGCATATCCCGCCCGTCATATCGGCCTTGAGCCGGTATCCAGCCACCCAAGTCCTTGGGCTGAAAAGAGTTGTCCCCGCCGCGCGGACGCGCGTCGGCTGGACCCCGGCTCAAGGCCGGGGTGACGAGACGGCAAGAACCGACGAACGACTGACCAAAAAGGAACACCACCATGACCTCACTTCTGCGCAAGCCGGTCGCGACCAGCGGCAAGGTGCACGATATCACGCCCCAAAGCGCGGATTGGGGTTATGTCGGTTTCGGCCTCTACCGCCTGAAGCCGGGCGAGACGGCGGCGGAAAACACCGGCGATACGGAAGTCATCCTCGTGCTGGTGGAAGGCAAGGCGACGATTTCCGCAGGCGGTAAGGACTTCGGTGAACTCGGCGACCGCATGAATGTGTTCGAGCGCAAGCCGCCGCATTGCGTTTATGTTCCGGCCGGCTCCGAATGGTCGCTGACCGCCACAACGGATTGCACCATCGGCGTCTGCACCGCACCCGGCGAAAAAGGCAGCCGCGAGGCGCAGCAGATCGGCCCCAATGGCGTGCAGCTCACCGAGCGTGGCAAGGGCGCCAATACGCGTTACATCTTCCCCATCGCCATGGAAGAGCGCGATGTGGCCGACAGCCTGCTGGTAACGGAGGTCTTCACGCCGTCGGGCAACTGGTCATCCTATCCGCCGCACCGGCATGATGAGGATAACTATCCCGATATGACCTATCTGGAGGAGACCTATTATCATCGCCTCAACCCGGCGCAGGGTTTCGGCTTCCAGCGCGTCTTCACCGAAGACGGTTCGCTGGATGAGACCATGGCGGTGTCGGACGGCGATGTCGTGCTGGTGCCCAAAGGCCACCACCCCTGCGGCGCGCCCTATGGTTACGAGATGTATTATCTGAACGTGATGGCGGGGCCGATGCGCAAATGGCGCTTCAAGAACCACCCGGATCACGACTGGATTTTCAAGCGGGATAATCCGTAAGGCATTTCAGGCAAACACCGCCGCCTCCTCATCCCTGTGCTTGTCACAGGGATCCAGCCAGCCCAAGTCCTTGGGCTGGAAGGAGTCTTTCCGTCGCGCGACGCGCGTCGGCTGGATTCGTGTGACAAGCACAGGAATGAGGGGTCTGCGGAGGTACGTCTCGACTCTGCGTTGGAGCTGAACCAACGCATCCAAACAATTGAATTAATTCAAATAATTTCGGGAGGAGAATACCATGGCCGCTCTTGGCGTGGGCCTTATCGGCACCGGTTACATGGGCAAATGCCACGCGCTGGCGTGGAACAACGTCACCAGCGTCTTCGGCGATGTGGAACGCCCCCGTCTCGTGACGCTGGCGGAAGTCAACCCCGAGCTGGCCGCGAAGAAAGCGGCCGAGTTCGGTTTTGCCCGCTCGACAGGCAACTGGCGCGACCTGCTATCCGATCCCGAGATCGACGTGATTTCGGTCACCACGCCCAATGCCTTCCACCCGGAAATGGCCATTGCCGCCCTTGAGGCCGGCAAACATGTCTGGTGTGAAAAGCCGATGGCGCCCGCTTTTACTGACGCGGTGAAGATGCGCGATGCGGCCCGCCGTTCCGGCAAGGCGGCGGCAATGGGCTACAACTACATTCAGAACCCCGTCATCCGCCATATCCGCCGGCTGATCGACGAAGGCGCCATCGGCAGGGTCTATCACGTCCGCGCCGAAATGGACGAGGACTTCATGGCGGATGCCACCCAGCCCTTCTACTGGAAGAGCGAAGCTTCCTCCGGTTATGGCGCGCTGGACGATTTCGCCGTGCACCCGCTGTCACTGCTCTTCGCCCTTTTTGGCCATGCCGAAAGCGCCATTACCGACATGGTGAAACCTTATGAGACCCGGCCGCTTGCCGGCGGTGGCGACCGCGCCGTCGAAACACATGACCTCGCCAGCGTGCTGCTGAAGCTCGAAGGCGGCATTTCCGCCGTGCTCATCGCCAACCGTTCCGCCTGGGGCCGCAAGGGCCGCATCGCCATCCAGATTTATGGTTCCACCGGCTCGATCCTGTTCGATCAGGAACGGATGAACGAGTTCCAGCTCTACACCACGGATGGACGCCCGGAAGAGCAGGGTTTCAGAACAATCCTCACCGCGCCGCACCACAAGCCCTATGACCGCTTCATCCCCGCCCCCGGCCACGGCCTCGGCTTCAACGATCTGAAGGTGATCGAATGCCGGGAACTGATCGCGGCAATCGAGGGGAAAAAGGCCCATATCATCGATTTCGAGGAAGGGCTGAAGATCGAGCGCAGCATTCATGCCATGGCGCGATCATTTGCCGAAGGGCGATGGGTGGGAAGCGCGGAGATTGCGGAATAGAACGCCCACAAAGGGCGAAAACGTCTCCTCCGTCATACCGGCCTTGAGCCGGTATCCAGCCACGGCGCGTCTGCGCCGTGAGAGGAGTATTTCGCGATCAAAGACTTGATCATGCTGGACCCCGGATCTAGTCCGGGGTGACGGGCGTGTGGCGGTAAAGCATTACCCCTTGACCGGCGTTTCCGGCACCGGCGTCAGCACCTTGCCGTCCTTGAACCAGCCAAGAATATTGTCAGCCACCAGATCGGCCATGGCGTTGCGCGTCGGAACCGAGGCGGAGGCGACATGCGGCAGCAGGGAGACGTTCGGCAGCGACAGGAAGGCTTCCGGCACCTTCGGCTCGGCATAGAACACATCGAGACCGGCAGCGCCCACAGCACCGCTCTTAAGCGCCTGCAAAAGCGCATCCTCATCGACGCTGGAACCGCGCCCGACATTGATGAACACGCCCTCAGGCCCCAGCGCCGTCAGGATTTCGGCGTTGATCGCCTTATGCGTTTCCGGCGTACCCGGCACGATGCAGATGAGGATATCGACGGCTTCCGCCATCTCCTTCAGCGAGCCGTAATAGGTGTAAGGGAGGCCATCCCGTTTGCTGCGGGTGTGGTAACCGATCTCCACCTTGAAAGGCTCCAGCCGCTTGGCGATTTCCTGCCCGATGCGGCCCATGCCAAAGAGACCTACCTTGCGGCCGCGCAGCGAAAACGGCGACAGCGCGAACGGGCCTTCACCAACCCATTTGCCATCGCGCAACCAGGTCTCGGCCTGATAAAGACGGCGCACGGTGTTGATCAAAAGCGCAATCGTCGTATCGGCCACCTCGTCGTTCAGCACATCAGGCGTATTCGTCACCACGATGCCACGCGTAGCGGCATGTTTGGCGTCGACGCCATCATAACCCACGCCGAAATTGGCGATGATCTCGAGCTTCGGCAGCGCATCGATCCATTTGGCGTTGACGACGCCGGAAACGGCAATGGCGTTAACACGCTCGGCCGCACCATCAGGCAGAACCGGCTCGGCGCCGGCAGGCACAGTCACGATCTCGACCTTGCCTTCGAGGCGTTCGAGAACGCGCGGGTTTATCTTGCCGGGAACGAGAACGACGGCCTTTTTGTCAGACATGAGCGGATATTCCTCCTGATAACATTCCGATAGCCGGAGCGGGTTTCAGGCGAACCTTCCGCCATCCCGCTCCTCTGGGCGGCGATCTTTTCAAACAAAGACGGCTGTGAAAAGGGCAATAAGGGGATGCTATGGGAGCAGACGGAAGTTTCATGCCGATTTTTTTAAGCGCCCTCACCGTCATGCCGGACTGGATCCGGCATCCAGCCAGCCCAAGTCCTTGGGCTGAGAGAGTCTTTTTCACCGCGTAGACACGCGGTGACTGGATTCCGGCTCAAGGCCGGAATGACGGAAAGGTGCAATGCACAGAACGCGCACCATTTCCCATCGTCTGAAGCCTCACACCCGCGGCCGCACCGGCCCGGTCGATTGCCGGATGCGCATTTCCGGCTTGATGAGGTGAATGCCGTCAGGCTCGTGGCTGCCCGCCAGCCTGTCCAGCAGCGCGCGGGCAGCGAGACGCCCCACCTCGGCCTGGCCGTTGGACACGGTGGTCAGCGCCGGTGTGGCAATCGCCGCCTCTTCCAGATCGTCATAGCCGGTGACGGAAATATCGACGCCCGGCACCAAGCCGGCACGGGAAATGCCGTTCATGAGACCGATGGCGACGAGATCGTTCCAGCAGACGGCGGCAGTCGGTTTCTGCGGCAGGGAGAGGAAATGCACGGCAGCCTCGAAACCGCCCTGTTTGGAGCGCGGGCCGGGAATGCGAAGGTTCGGATCGACCTCGATGCCGGCCTTGCGCAGCGCATTGACATAACCCTGATAACGGTCACGGCCCGTCGATGTCTGGTCGGTGCCGCCAACCATGGCGATGGTGCGGTGGCCGAGGCTGATCAGGTGGTTGGTGGCAAGCGAAATGCCGTAGCTGTCGTCACCGCGATAGGTCGGCATGTCGACGCCGTCCATGGAACGCGCCACCAGAATGGCGGGCATGCCGTTTTCTTCGGCCAGCGTCATATCCTCGATCGGCGTGCCGATGGCCGGCGACATGATGATGCCGTCGGAACCGAGCTGCAGCAGCGTTTCGATGAAGGTGCGTTGTTTTTCCACCGAATCGTAGTGGTTGGAAAGAATGAAGGTCTGGCGGCTGCGGTCCAGCTCACTTTCGATGGCTTTCAGAATTTCCCCATAGAAGGGGTTCATCACATCGTGGAATACCACACCGACGATGCCGGAACGCGAGGTGCGCAGGCTGGCGGCGCGGCGGTTGTAGATGTATCCCAGCGCCCGTGCCTGTTCCTTGATCTTGTCCCGCGTATCGGCAGCGACCAGCGGGCTGTCGCGCAATGCAAGAGAAATCGTGGCGGTCGAAAGACCGAGGCTTTCGGCAATCGTGGACAGTTTGACCTTTTGGGCCACGGCATTCCTCCCCAAACGCGTGTCAGTGACGGATGGCTCCGTTTAAATTGCAATTAAACAATTTAAACAAAATCCGCAACCCGTTTAAGGAATACCCACAAAACAGATGGTTCTTTTAAAAATTTCAGCAAAAATTATTGAAGATTGGCGTCTATTGCCTTCAAGAGTTTAACGATGTTGCGCACATCCTTGGCCGAAAGCCCCTCAACGGCTCTTGCACCGCAATTGGCGATGGAAACATTGATGTGTTCGACGCTTTTCAAACCCGCTTCCGTCAGCTTCACCAGCGTCACGCGGCCATCCTCATCGTCGCCGCTGCGTTCCACGAAACCCTGGGCTTCCATGCGGCCGATGGTGCGCGTCATGGTGGGCGCCTTGACGCCGAGTTTCTGGGCGATCTGCCCCGGCGTGAGGCTGCCTTCCTGCGCCAGCGCCAGGATAACGCCGTCCTGGCCCGCATAAAGCCCGCTTTCGGCAAGGCTGTGGCTCAGCGCCGTGCGCATGGAGCGGGCCGCCTGGGTGATGGATTGCGCCAGTTCCTCGGGGTTGAAATTCTCATCCCTTTTTTTGGCGTCCTTTACTTTCTTGCCGCCCTTTTCCTTCTTGGCGCTTTTGTCCTTATGCCCGGTTTTGTCCTTGCTCATATGCGAGTGCCTTTTACCCTGTGGCGGAACCGATATATGTTGCTGGAAATCCTTAACGAATGCACGCGCGGACTGCCATATGCCAAACTCATACACGCATTATCACGACGAAAACGTAACAGACCCCCATCTTCGCGCAACAGCTGCAATTTCCGTGCTACCGCTCGGCGCGCATGAACAGCATGGGCCCCACCTGCCCTTCGAGACCGATACGCTGATTGCCGAAGGCATCGCCGCCCGTCTCGCCGCCACCCTGCCCGCCCACCTGCCCGTCTCCTTCCTGCCGGTGGAACCGGTCGGCTATTCCATCGAACACATGAATGTACCGGGCACGAAAACCCTGCGTTACGATGAGGCCATCGAGCGCTGGCTCGGCATCGCCGAGGCGGAATATAAAAAGGGCGTGCGCAAATTCGTGATGCTGAACGCCCATGGCGGCAATTCACCGCTGATGACCATCGTCGCCACCGAGGCCCGCGCCCGTTTCGGCATGCTGGCGGTCGCCACAAGCTGGACCCGTTTTGGCGTACCGGCCGATATCGTGAAGCCGGAGGACAAGGCGGTCGATATTCATGGCGGCGATATCGAAACATCGGTCATGCTGGCGCTTCATCCCGAACGCGTGGCGATGCAGAAGGCCGAAGACTTTCCCTCCCGCCAGAGCGATTTCGCCACCCGCTTCAAACACCTGCGCGCCTATGGCCCACATGCATTCGGCTGGCTGATGAGCGATCTGAACCCCGACGGCGTTGCCGGAAACGCCGCCGCCGCCACTGCGGAAAAGGGCGAAAGGCTGATTTCCCATGCCGTAAAAGGCCTTGTCGAACTGCTTGAAGATATCCACGCTTTTGACATAACGTTATTTCATAACAAAATTTGAGTGCCATGGCCGAATTCGGCCAAAATCTCTTTGAACTGCCCGGACGTCGCGCCTATATGGACGACGACACATCTTCCTGAGGCCTGACGGCCTCTCTCCACGCGGGGTTTTCCATGACCGAAACAGCTATAGCCAAGCCCATTCCAGTCACCGTCCTGACGGGATATCTCGGCGCCGGCAAGACGACGCTTCTCAACCGCATTCTCTCCGAGAACCACGGCAAGAAATACGCTGTCATCGTCAATGAATTCGGCGAGATCGGCATCGATAACGATCTGATCGTCGAGTCCGATGAAGAAATCTATGAAATGAACAATGGCTGCGTGTGCTGCACGGTGCGCGGCGACCTCATCCGCGTCGTGGAAGGCCTGATGCGCCGTCCCGGCCGTTTCGATGGCATCATCGTCGAAACGACAGGTCTTGCCGATCCCGTTCCCGTCGCCCAGACCTTCTTCATGGATGACGACGTGCGCGCCAAGACCGAGCTTGATGCCGTCGTTGCCCTCGTTGACGCCAAGCATCTGCCGCTGCGCCTGAAGGACAGCCGCGAGGCCGAAGACCAGATCGCCTTTGCCGATGTCGTCGTCGTCAACAAGACCGATCTCGTTTCGCCGGAGGAAGTGGCCCGCATCGAGGATATCGTGCGCGCCATCAATCCTTCCGCACGCATCTACAAGACCACCCGGTCCGGTGTCGATCTCGCCCGGGTTCTCGATCAGGGCGCCTTCAATCTGGAGCGCGCGCTGGAAAACGATCCGCATTTCCTCGAGCATGGCCATGACGACCATGTTTGCGGCCCTGATTGCGATCATCACCACCACGATCATGACCACCATCATCATGACCATGACCACGATCATGGGCATCATCACCACGATCATGACCATGGCCACGATCATCACCACCATGGCGCGGTTTCGCCGATCCATGATGTGACGGTGCAGTCGGTCTCGCTGCGCGGCGGCGAGATGAACCCCGAGCGGTTCTTCCCGTGGATCCAGAAGGTCACCCAGACCGATGGCCCGAACATTCTGCGCCTCAAGGGCATCATCGCCTTCAAGGGCGATGCGGAACGTTACGTGGTGCAGGGCGTGCACATGATCATCGAGGGCGACCACCAGCGCCCGTGGAAGGAAGACGAAAAACGCGAAAGCCGCCTCGTCTTCATCGGCCGCGAACTGGACCGCGAGAAGCTGGAAAAGAGCTTTAACGCCTGCCTCGCGACGGCCTGATCCTCATCCCTCCGGCACCCCGGCCTTACGCCGGGGTATGACCGTTATCTTCCCTCATCTCTGTGCTTGTCACAGAGATCCAGCCAGCCCAAGTCTTTGGGCTGAAAGGACTCTCCCCGCCGCGCAGACGCGCGTCGGCTAGATTCCTGTGACAAGCACAGGAATGAGGTTGAAGTGATGTAAAGCGGTTCCGCTTTTGCCGGAAATGCTCTAGAACCATGCCAGCGAGCGGGAGCAACGCCCCCGCCCATCCGACACAGATACGAAAGACCGATGCCCCATGCCGACTGTTGCCCCGCTTGATATCGAAGGCCACGTGGTCTCGACCCATTTTCTCGGCGACATTCCCCTGTTTGCCACCGCCGCCGGCACCATTCACCGGCTGGATGGCGGCGAGAAGGTGACTGAGGCGCATGACGGGCTTCTGACCTGCGTGCGCGATCCCTATAGCGCCACCCTGCTTTCCGGCGGTGAAGACGGCCGCGTGCTGCGCATCGGCCATGACGGCAGCATCGGCGAAATCGCCAACGTTCCACGCAAATGGGTGGGCGTCGTTGCCGGGGGGCCGCAGAAGGCTGTCGCTTATGGCGTCGGCAAATCCAGTTTCGTCCGGCTGTCGGACGGCACGGTCAAGGAATTCAAGGAAGAGCGCACGGTGGAGGCCATCGCGTTTGCGCCCAAGGGCCTGCGCATTGCCGTTGCCCGTTATAACGGTGTGACATTGCACTGGGTGGCGACCGCCGGCGATCCCGTCGATCTGGAATGGAAGGGCGCCCATACGGGCGTCACCTTTTCGCCCGATGGCAAGTTCCTCGTCACTACCATGCAGGAAAATGCCCTGCACGGCTGGAAGATGGAAGCCACCAAGGGCGGCATGGAAGCCCGCCATATGCGCATGACGGGTTATCCCGCCAAGGTCAAATCCGTCTCCTGGTCGGCAAAGGGCAAATGGCTCGCCTCTTCCGGTGCGCCGGCCGCCATCGTCTGGCCGTTTGCCGGCAAGGACGGCCCGATGGGCAAGGCCCCGGAAGAACTCGGCAGCCGCGCCAACATCATGGTCACCAATGTCGCCTTCCACCCCGTGGAAGATGTGCTCGCCATCGGCTTCATCGACGGCATGATCCTCGGCGTTCGCCTTGCCGATGGCAAGGAAGCCCTGCTGCGCCGCCCCGGCAAGGGCGCCATCACCGGCATGGACTGGAGCGCCACGGGCAAGCTGCTTGCCTTCGCCTCCGAAGCGGGGGATTGCGGGATCATCGATATTTCGGCTTGAGGGATGGACGCGGGGGTAACAGGCCGCCCTACTCCCCCACCTGCCGCCGCGTCAAAAACAACAGCAGCAAGGCCGCGCCCGCGCCAACCGAAGCGAGCCGGATCGAGACGCCGAAACTCGCATATTGCGATACGAACCCCATCAGCGGCACCGCAAAAAGCGCGGCGAGGAAGATGGAGTTCATGTAGAGCGCCGTCGCCCGGGCCGTGCGGCCGCGCGCAAAGCCCTGCACGAAGGTGAGGCAAGTGCCGGCGCAAAGGCCGTAATAGGCGCCTTCCAGCGCCGCACCCGCGATCATGGCCGGCAATGTGGTGACCGAGGCGATGACATTGAAGGCGACGATGGCCATTACCGCTGAAACGCCCAGAAGCAGGCGGGCGCTGAAGCGGCGCATCATTCGCGGCGCAAGCAGGATGAACAGAACCTCCATGGCGCATTTGACACTGAGCGACAGGCCCGGCACGTAATCCGGCAGGCCGACCTCCCGCACCAGAAACACCGGCAGGGCCGAGGCGCAGAGAGCATGGGCAAAAGACATGCAGAAGCTGGCGGCCGCCGCCAGAAGCAGCGGCAGGTTGCGCCGTGTATCGTCGTCACCCGCCGGTCGCCGCTCCATCGGGCTGGTCTGATCGCGCGGCACGACCGCAAGGGCAAGCCCGCCCCAGATGACCGCCATCAGCATGGCATTCACGAACACGGCCTTCGCGCCGGCAAGATCGAAGATCAGATAGGCGGCAGCGGGAACCAGCATCCATGCCAGCGACACCATCGTTCGCAGGAAGGCATTATAGGCGGCCGTATCCAGCGCCTTCACCCGGCCATGATATCGGCCGTAACTGAAAATGAGCGTGCTGGCGGCATTGGAAAGCCCCATGCCGGTCGCCGTTATCGCCACCAGCAGCGCCAGATGCCCGAAACTCGCCGCAGCCGCCGCGACAAAAGCGCCGCACACGGAAAGCATCAACAACGGCCTCACCCGCACCCCGGCATCGACACGCTCGCCATAAAAACGGCTGGCGACAATCGAGGCCAGCGCCGCCGTGACGCTGTAAAAACCGACGGTGGCCGGCGGATGGCCGAGCACCTGGATGATGTAAAAACCGATAAATGGCACGACAGCCGCATTGGTGCTGCCGGCAATAAAAACCAGCAGGGCGATCAAATAGGCCTGACGATCGAAAGCGCCCGGCAAAGTGCTTTTCTGGAGCATGGGAATCGACTGAAGGCTGGGAGGCGGGACGGGATGGCGGCGACCACCATCACATCAAAACGGCTTGTGGTTCAAGCCTGCTTGGAAAGCAGGATGCGGTTTCATTGCCGGTTAAAGGTGAAGCCGCTTCTTTTATGCCGGGCCTGGCTGCCGCCCTGGGGCTGGACGCAAGCTCTCAACCGCAAGCCCGTGTCACTCAATTAGAAGCACCTGCCCGGCGGTTTTTCTTGCCGCCGGGCAGGTCATGGATCGATATGCGTCGAACTGTCGCCCCCGATACCGCCGCCGTAAAGATGGGCGACCCTCTTCGGAAACGAAAATCCGCAAATCAGAACTTTACGCCGAGACCGACGCTGACGACATGTTCGCTGAGCTTTCCATCGGCGGAAATGCCCCGGACAGTATAGGTTTCCTTGCCGAAGTCGTTGTAACGATATTCGAGACGGCCGAATACGTTGTCGGTGAAGGCGTAATCGATGCCGGCGCCAATCGTCCAGCCATTCAGCATCTTGCTGGTATTGCCGAAGGGCGTCTTGATCTCGCTGTCCGTCGCGGTGTAACCACCGGCGGTGTAGATCAGGGCGCGGTCGACCGCATAGCCGGCACGCAGGCGCGCGGAGCCGTTCAGGCCCGAGGAAACCTTGCTGAGGTTGATCGTCTTTTTGCCCCAGGCATAACCGAGATCACCCTCGACACCGAGAATGACGGACGGCGCGACTTCGGCATTGTAACCGGCAAAGCCCGCAAAGCGAGCGCCATCGAAACTGTGCTTGTCGGTCTCACCGTCTTCAGTCGTTTTCAACCGCTCCCAGCCATAGCCGCCCGAAACACCGGCGTAAAAACCGTCCCAGGAGAAGGCAGGCGCGGCATCGTTGACGACAGGTGCTGCCGGAACGTCGCTGACGGCATCGGCAGCAATGGCTGCGCCGGAAAGAACGCCGAGCGCGGCGAGCGCGAGAAATGATTGTTTCAACATGAAATAGCTCCTTCAAAACTTCCTTACCCGCCGAAATGCGAGCCGCGAACATACCCGCCACCGAAATCACAATCACAAATGGCGAGTCGTGGACACGTGTTAATTGAAACATCCAAAAGTTAAAAGCAAGTAACAACAGCAGCAAAATTGAACGTATTTTAAAATATAAATCATATTTTTACTTTATAATTTCATTTATTACCAATACAGAAATTAGAATATAAAAATATAAATATGCATCGGCGCACACCCGTTTCCGAAGCCGTCACGGATCGGCGGACACAAGGTGCTGATGGAGCATCCAGAATAAAAAAAGAGGGCCGCGAGGCCCTCTTCCAGTCATGCGATGCGCCGTTTGTTCTTGCCGGAAACGCCATGCGTGAAACACACGCAACTCGAGGATCATTGCCGGCTTATGCGCTGCGCGCATCGTCTGCGTCGAAAATCCCTGATGGTTTTCGAGCTGTTGCGTTGGAGCGGGATGGAGAAAAGCCCGATGGTTTCGCCATCCCGTTCCACCTTTCGGTTAGTGGCGGCGCTTTTTGCCGCCGTCATTCTTGTTGTCGATGACATCGACGGACGTCTTGTTGCCGTTCAGCACACCGTTCAGGATGCCGGTCTTGTTGCCATTCAGAATCCCGTTATTGGACAGGATGCCGCTGACACCCAGATCGATGCTGGGCGAGACGACGACAAGGGCGCCGCCCTTGTTGCTGTTGCCGGACAGGATGCCTCCCAGAAGACCGCCCGCATTGGCCTGACCAACGGAAGCGACAGTAAGAATAGCGGCTACACAAGCGAACTTTGCAATCATTTCTCTCTCCTCTTTTGTTTGATCACGCCGTCTGGCGTAACTGAACTGTATATTTAGAGGATTCTAATTCAAGCAAAGCCTAATATTACAATAAACGATTAACACTAATACTCGTGATTTTAATCAAATTCTACATATCGTATCTTCGCGCTCCCGCCCCTTGCTCAAACAATGCCGGTCGGCACCTGTATCGCGACAGTAAAGCGGTGCGGGAAACTTTATTAACCATCCAAATATAAGATATTGCTTAATTAGAGACCGGAGATGCGAATGCGGGTGGGGGGATATATCGCGCTTGTTCTCGGGCTTGCCTGCGCCTGCGGCGCGCGGGCGGGGGAAAAGGCCGATGAGCACAATGTTACCTATAAATCCGGCATTGCTTATGACAGCAATTATTTCGCCGACACCAACCGGCTGAGCGCGATTTCGCTGCGCGCCGGCTTCGGGCTCAACGGCAAGATCGTGCTGGAGGGGGCAGAGCTGCGTTATTCGCTCGAGCAGGAAGAGGTTCGCCTGCCCCGCTATCGTTTCGCCAATGAACATAACACCATCGCGGCGCTGGGGCTGACGAAACGATTTTCCGAGAAGCTGGAATGGGCCCTTGAGCTGCGCGGCACCCGCAGCGATGCCGGCGATATTTTCCTGCACCTGCCGGAAGAAGACATTGGCTACCGACAGCTGGATCACAAGCTGGAGGCGTCTTCCCAGCTCGGCATCCTCGCCCTTGGCGGCAAGAACACGCTGACGGCAAGTGTCGCCAGCCTGATGAAAGGCAAGGCGCGGTTCCGCCCGGCCTATTTCCTGCCCACCCGACTGGAAGCGAACGAGGCGCTTTTATCGCTGAAGGCCGAACATGCACGATCGCTCGGCGGCGGCGAGGCGGGGCTGACGCTTGCTTACGACCGTATCGCCGTGCCTGAGGGGCAGCAGGAAAAATATGAACGTTTCCCGGCCAACACGCTGCGGGGTTCTCTGGCCTATGGTTACAGGTTCTCCGACCGTTTCGCGGTTCTGGCCGAAGCGGGCTTCACATCCATTTCCGGCGATGAGATCAGCGACAAAGTAAAGCGCACCCGCCCCTATCTGCGGGCCGAGGTCGAGGTGAAGGCCACCGAGCGCATCGCCTTCGGCGCGGGCTTTTCGCAGGACTATGCGCTTTTCGACCCGGATGACCCGATTGCCGAATTCCATCGCCGCTTTCAATTCGTCGTGAAAAGCAGGCTCACCGAAAAGGTGGGGCTCGATCTTGCGCTGCACCGGGTCCACAAGGACTGGATCTATTACAATTACGATACCAGCGAGCGCCGGCTGGTCGCGACGCTCTCCTTCGATACCGGCAAGAACAGCAAGCTGGAGGTGGAGTTCAACCGCCTGCTGCATGGCGAGCGCGATACCGATCTTGCCTATAGCGGCTCCAGCATCACCTCGCGTTTCAGCGGCACCTTCTGAAATTTAGTGACGGCCCGCGCGAAGGATCAGCCGCATCAGGTCGAAATTCGGTCCCAATTTCTGCTAGAGTCAGACCTTCCAGATTCGAAGGCAGGACAGACCGGATAATGAACAGACGCTTTTTGCTCCTCGCGGCCGGCCTTGCCTGCGTTCCCGTCGCCGCGGCGGCGCATCCGCATATCTTTGCCGAAGCCCGCATGGAAATCGTCGAGGGGCCGAACGGCACCGTTCAGGAAGTGCGCAACATCTGGCGTTTCGACGAGATGTTCTCGGCAAGCGTGGTGATGGATTACGACAAGAACAGCGATCTGAAGCTCGACAAGGACGAGCTGGCCGAGATCGGCAATACCGTGCTGGAATCGCTCGCCGAATATTCCTACTACACCTTCATCACCGCCAATGGAAAACCGGTGGAATTTTCGAAGCCCGAGGCCATTCACGTGGACTATAAGGATCAGCAGATCCTGATGTTCTTCTCGGTGAAGCCGACAAAGCCTTTGGCCGTCAAGGGCAAGCTCAGCTTCGGCGCCTGGGATCCGACCATGTATACGGCAATCGATTTCGCCAAGGACGGCGATATCGCCACGCAGGGTAAGGACCTGAATGCCTGCAAGCATCATGTCGTCCGTCCCGATCCCGACGAGGTGATCTCGCAGAACCAGGGCACGCTCACCGACGCCTTCTTCAACGATCCGACCGGCACCGACATGACCAAGCTCTTCGCCACCCGGCTGGAGGTCTCATGCTGAGCCGCAGGGCCGGCCTCTTCGCCGTCGCCATTGGCCTCATTGTCGTGGCCGGTGCGGCCCATGCGCAATCGCCGCTCGGCATCGGCTCGGCCGAGCCTTCCTTTTCCGTCGGCGGCCCCTTCGCCCCGCTGATGCAATGGATCAATGTGCACCAGCAGATGTTTTATCGGGCACTGACCGGCGCGTTGAAGGCCATGCGTGAGGATGGCTGGGCGCTCAGCTCGCTGATCGGCCTCTCCTTTGCTTATGGCGTTTTCCATGCCGCCGGCCCCGGCCACGGCAAGGCGGTCATTTCGTCCTATATGATCGCCAATGAGACGCAGCTGAAACGCGGCATTCTCATTTCCTTCGTCTCGGCGCTCATTCAGGGTGCGGTCGCCATCGGCCTCGTCGGTGCGGCCTGGCTGGTGCTGCGCGGCACCTCCATCACCATGACGAAGGCGACGCAGGCGATGGAGATCGCCAGCTTCGCCATGGTGGCGCTGTTCGGCGCCTGGCTGCTGGTGCGAAAACTCTGGTCGCTGCGTATCCGGCGGGAACCCGTTCCCGTCTTCGCCACGGCGGGCGAGGCATCGGTGGCCCGAACCAGCGGCATGGGCACGGGGCTGCGGTTCCAGGGCAAGCCGGTTTTTGCCGATCACGACCATGACGGCACGGGCG
Organism: Agrobacterium sp. LR_9; assembly: GCF_041954855.1. Taxonomy (NCBI): domain Bacteria; kingdom Pseudomonadati; phylum Pseudomonadota; class Alphaproteobacteria; order Hyphomicrobiales; family Rhizobiaceae; genus Agrobacterium; species Agrobacterium sp. LR_9. The sequence goes on along the minus strand of NZ_JAVAYA010000008.1, from coordinate 90,411 downwards.
ATCTCTGCACCGCCTGCGGTAAATCCCATGCGCCGGATCCGATGCTGCTCAAGGGCAAGAACTTCAGCCTGCACGAAGCATGGTCCGCCATCATCGCGGTGGGGCTCAGGCCCTGCTCTGGCGCGATCATCGTCATGAGCTTCGCGCTTCTGAACGGGCTTTATCTCGGTGGCGTTCTCTCCGTCCTTGCCATGTCGCTCGGCACGGCCATAACGGTATCGCTGCTCGCCATCATGGCCGTCTCGGCAAAAGGCCTCGCCGTGCGTTTCGCCGGCCCCGGCAGCCGCAGGGCGGCCGGCATCAGCCATGCGATCGAGATCGCCGGTGCGTTGTTCGTGCTCATCATGGGGCTGTTGCTGCTCGGCGCGTCGCTTAAGCTCTAACCGTCACGGCGACGCTGGTAACGCGCGCGCAGCCAGAACAGCAGGAAGAAACACAGCACGGCCACCGTGCCGAAGGCAGCGGCGAGCCAGGGCGAATAATCGCCCAGCCACAGCATGATCTTCGGCATGACGAAGAAGACCAGCCCGAAACCGACGATGATGAGGGCGGCGGCGATGGCCGGCGACCAATCCTTCTTGCCGGGGCTCGGCTTTTCAGGCGCCGGGTTTTCAGGCGCCGAGTTTTCAGGCAATGGCATCGGCAAACTCCGCACGGATATCCTCAAGCTTACGCTTCTGCGCGCCGTCGGCCGCAAAATTCTCCGGCGCAAGCCAGGCTTCGAAGGCCTTGCCGATCAGCGGCCATTCGCCGTCGATCATGGAAAACCACGCCGTATCGCGGTTCTGGCCCTTCGAGATCATATGCTGGCGGAAGACGCCCTCGAAGGTGAAGCCATAACGCTTCGCCGTGATCTTGGAGGGCTCGTTTTCATTGTGGCATTTCCACTCGTAACGGCGATACCCCAGATCCTCGAAAACATGTTTCGCCATCAGGTAATGCGCCTCGGTGGAAAGAGGCGAGCGCTTCATCTTCGCGCCATGGGCGACGGAGCCGACCTCGACCACGCCATTGGCGGGATCGGGCCGCATATAGCTCGCCATGCCGACGATATCGCCGGTGGCGTTTTCAACGAAGACCAGTGTGACCCAGTTGAGCTTCTGACCGGCGCCGACGAGCCAGTCGCCGAAAGCGTCGGCATCGGGAAAGGCGCTTTGCGGGAAATATTTGAGCAGCGCATTCACGCCCTCGCCACCAAGTGCGGCCCAGAGCCTTGCGAGATGTTTTTCGCGATCGAACGGCTCCGCCATCACGTAACGGCCCTTCAACACCACCGGCTGCGGCGGCGGACATCCCTTGAAATCACTCAGATCGCGCATTCTCTTCCCCATTTGCTGGGAGAAGGATTAGGGCAAGCGGGGCGGGATGACAACAGTGCATATGTCGGGTGGGCGGGTGCGGTTTACCCCCCTCTGCCCTGCCGGGCATCTCCCCCTCAAGGGGGGAGATCGACAAGCGGCTATTTCTCGCCTCTCTCAACGTTTGCGAATGAAGTGGTGGTAGCGCCTCCTGCCGATCTCCCCCCTTGAGGGGGAGATGCTCGGCAGGGCAGAGGGGGGTAAACCGCACCCGCCGAGGCTATCCTCAAACCTTCGCCGCCACCACCGTCGCCTCGATATGGTCCACCAGCGCATCCGGCAGCCCAAGCCGCCCGGCAAGAAGGTCGAGATACCCCCGCTCCGCCCGCGTATCAGCCTCGATGGCAAGCCGCGAGGCGGTATAAAGCTCCACCTTCTGCTCTTCCGTGCGGGCAGCAGCCACCAGCGCGTCGATGTCGAGAGGATCGGCCAGTTCCTTTTCGAGGAACCGCTCAGCTTCGCTATCGAGGCCGGAGACCTGCACCTTGTCCATGATATTGGCGCGCTCCTTCTCATCGATATGACCGTCGGCCTTGGCGGCGGCGATCATCGCCTGGATGAGTTTCAGCGCGAAATCATTGGAAAGAGCTGGCGATTGCGGGTGGAAAGCGGAATCGGCCGGCGGGGCGAGAAGCTCCGGCTCGGGTTTTGGCGCTGCTTCAGGCGCCTGGCCGGACTTGTAATTCTTGTAGGCGAGGTAACCGAGACCGGCGATGGCGGCAACGCCGCCAATGGTGGCAACATTGCCGGCAAGCTTGCGGCCGGTCTTGGTGCCGAGAATGGCGGCGGCGAGCGCGCCGGCCTTGAGCGGATTATTCTTGGCGATATCGGCGGCCTGCCCGGCTCTGTCACGGACGCTTCCCGAAAGGCCCGGCACCTGCGAGCCGAGGAATTGTTCAAGAAGCTTCTTGGCGTCGAACATCGAAATCTCCTGTAGAGGTCAAATCTACAGGGGAGATAGGAAGCCGTGGGCCGAATACAAATGTCAAACCCGCTCACGCCTTCGTGAACGGGTTTGACAGGAAGCAAATCAGGCGCGCAGTGCGGCGGCTTCGGCGGCAAGCTTGGTAATGCCCGCCCAGTCACCCGTCGCCACCAGTTCGCGCGGGGCGACCCAGGAGCCGCCGACGCAGACGACGTTCGGCAGGGAGAGGTAATCATTGGCGTTCTTGAGCGACACGCTGCCGGTCGGGCAGAAGACGGTGCCGGCGAGCGGCGAGGACAGCGCCTTGAGATAAGGTGCGCCGCCCGCCTGTTCGGCCGGGAAGAACTTCAGCACCTTGTAACCCTCGTCGCGCAGCGCCATGACTTCGCTGGCGGTGGCAGCACCCGGAAGCAGCGGCACCTTCGAACCGCGTGCGGCTTCCAGCACGCTTTTATTGATGCCGGGGCTGACGATGAAGGTGGAGCCGGCTTCCGCCGCAGCTTCGAAATCCCTGGCATTGAGAATGGTGCCGGCGCCGACATTCGCACCCTCCACTTCCGCTGCAACCGCGCGGATGGCGTCGAGCGCCGCCGGTGTGCGCATGGTGATCTCGATTGCCTTCAGGCCGCCTGCGACCAAAGCGCGCGCAAGCGGCACGGCGGAAGCGGCGTCATCCACGATCAGCACCGGCACGACCGGCTGGAGCTTGAGGATGGAGAGCAGTTTTTCGGAGTCCTGGGCCAAGATGAGCCTCCCTTGCGCAATTGAAACGATTGAAATTCCGTCTACCGATTAGCCTGCCTCGGCTTTCATGTCGAGGCGCGCCAGCCGCATTTTTATCCAGATACTTCAATCAATTCGCTTCATCGCACTATCATATTGCGATAATCTGGCGCCCCAGTTCGCGGAGACAGCATGGCCAAGGAAATTGAACGGAAGTTTCTTGTTGCAGGCGGTGAATGGCGCAATGAGGTCACGCATAGCATGGCTTTCCGGCAGGCATATGTCGCCTCGATGGAAAACCGCTCGGTCCGGGTCAGGATCGTCGACCAGCGCGATGCGACCCTGACCATCAAGATCGGCGCAAGCGCGCTTGTCCGCGACGAATATGAATATTCCATCCCCCTCAAGGACGCCGAAGAGCTGATGGCGAGCGCGCCGGGCGTGGTGATCGAAAAAACCCGCCACACCGTCGATCATGGCGGCTTCACCTGGGAAGTGGATGTTTTCGAAGGGAAATATCACGGGCTGGTGGTGGCGGAAGTGGAAATGAACGACGAGAATGCCGATCCCGATCTGCCGTCCTGGCTGGGCAGGGAAGTCACCGGAGACAAGCGCTTCTCCAACCAGTCGCTCGCCATGGACTGTCCGAACGGAGACCTGCCGGATGCCCTTCAGAATTGATCCGAAAAAGCCCTTCGACAATGAAATCCGTCGGGCCGGGCTGGAGCTGATCGACGATACGGTCACGATCCTTCGCGACCAGCCGTCCGGATCCCACGAGGCCGTGCACGACGCCCGCAAGCGGTTCAAGCGGCTGCGCGCCCTCTATCGCCTCATCCGCAAGGCGGCACCGGATTTCGGCCGCGAGGAAAACGCCCGTATTCGCGATATCGCCCGCTCCCTCGCCTTTGCGCGGGATGCAACGGCGCTGGTGGAAACAGCGGAATATCTCGAGGCCTTCGCGCGTTCCGATGCGCAGGGCGAAGCGCTGCGGTCGATCACCGCGATGCTGCGCGCGCGCCGCGACGACGCCATAGAACACGAGGCCGGTCTCGACGAAGCCATTGCCGCCGCCATTGCCGGCTGCGGGGAAGCGCGCCAGAAGCTTGAGGACCTGTCGCTGCCGGATGAGTTAAAAGACACCGCCCGGCTGCTGAGAAGCGCCTGGGCGAAACAGAGAAAAAGGGCGCGCAAGGCGCTCACCGACTGCCATCAGCAGGCCGACGCCGAGCATTTCCATGAATTGCGCAAGTCCGGGCAGGCCTATTGGATGCATCTTGGCCTGATGCGCCGGCTCTGGCCTTCCGCCATGCGCGCCAAGCGGGCCGATACCAAGCGGCTGGTGGATATTCTCGGCCACGAGCACGATCTCTCGGTTCTTGCCGCCGTCGCCGACCGCGAGCCGGAGCGTTTCGGCAATGGCGAGCGGCTGGCCCTGCTGCTGGACGCGATCATCGAGAGGCAGCAGGCGCTGCGCACGGAAGGCCTTGCGCTGGCTAACGAGGTGTTTTCCGAATCCGCCCGCACCGAAAGCCGCATCGTCGGCCTGTTGTGGCGGCAGGCGGCGAAATAGGCTAACGCCACTTTCGGCGCTCACCCACCTCCGTCATTCCGGCCTTGAGCCGGAATCCAGCCAGCCCAAGTCCTTGGGCTGAAAAGATTCTCTCCGCCGCGCAGACGCGCGTCGGCTGGATTCCGGCTCAAGGCCGGAATGACGGAGGCGCCAATGCAACACCCTGTTGCCTGCACACGGCGGCAGGAGCGACAGAAAGCCCGCAAACCCTCCCGATTTGACGATTTTCAAAATACCCGAACCCACCGATAAATATTGCTTTGCGGCCGCCGTCGCTGTATTTCAGCGCCCATGACCGACACGACCATTCTCCCCCGCCCGGAAGTCTCTGGTGATTTCCTTGTGGCCGCGCTTTATCATTTCGCCCGCCTGCCGCGGTTCGAGAGCCTGCGCGAGCCGTTGTTTGCGCTCTGCCAGGAAAACGGCGTCAAGGGCACGCTGCTGCTTGCTGCCGAAGGTATCAACGGCACCATTGCCGGGCCGGATGCGGGCATTCACGCCGTGCTCTCCTTCCTGCGCGCCCAGCCGGAATTTACCGCGCTGGAGCACAAGGAAAGCCGCGCCTCGCACATGCCTTTCGTGCGGCTGAAGGTGAAGCTCAAGAAAGAGATCGTCACCATGGGCGTGCCGGATATCGATCCGAACCGCATCGTCGGCACCTATGTCGAGGCGCGCGACTGGAACGAGCTGATCTCCGATCCGGATACGATCGTCATCGACACCCGCAACGATTACGAGACCGCCATCGGCGTCTTCAAGAGCGCGGTCGATCCGCAGACGAAAACCTTCCGCGAGTTTCCCGACTGGGTGAAGAACAATCCCGGCCTGCACAACAAGCCGAAGATCGCCATGTATTGCACCGGCGGCATTCGCTGCGAAAAGGCCACCGCTTTCATGAAGGAGCAGGGTTTCGACGAGGTCTATCACCTCAAGGGCGGCATCCTGAAATATCTGGAAGAAGTGCCGGAAGAAGAAAGCCTGTGGGAAGGCGCCTGCTTCGTCTTCGACGAGCGCGTCTCGGTGGTGCACGGCCTTGCCGAAGGCGACCACCAGCTTTGCCACGCCTGCCGCAATCCGATCACACCGGAAGTGCGCCTATCCCCCAAATTCGAGGAAGGCGTGTCCTGCCCGAGCTGCTACGATGACCGCAGCGAAGAGGACCGCCAGCGCTTCCGCGACCGGCAGCAGCAGATCGAACTGGCAAAGAAGCGTGGCGAGCGGCATCTCGGGCGGTAATCCCGGTCGGCTATCGGCATTCAGAGTAGGATTTCGATTGAGCGGCCCCCGCGTATTTCTTCTCCCCGCCGGGGAGAAGTCCGCGGCAGCGGAATGAGGGGGCAAGCTCTCCGAAATCCGGCAGCGTGGCCCCCTCATCCGACCCTACGGGCCACCTTCTCCCCGGCGGGGAGAAGAAATGGGCCGCACCTTCAGGTGATCAAGAATGAGTGGAAGTAATCAGCCTCACGCCCCTGCCCGCAACGCAAAGAGCGGTGCGTCCTGCCCATCCAGCATGGCGGTGATCTCTTCCGCCGCGACCGGTTTCGAGAACAGGTAACCCTGCAATTCATCGCAGCCGCACAGATGCAGGATGGCCGCCTGCTCTTCCGTTTCCACGCCTTCGGCCGTCACCGGAATATCGAGCGACTTTGCCAGCGCCACGGTGGCCTGCAGCATTTCCAGCGACCGGCCGCCCTTGTCGAGTGCCATGATCAGCGAACGGTCGATCTTCATCCGGTCGAAACCGAAGCGGCGCAGATAACCGACGCTGGCGAAGCCGGCGCCGAAATCGTCGAGCGCTATATGCAGGCCAAGCTGCTTCAGCTTGTCGATGGCGGCACTCGCCCGCTCCGGATGCTGGATGAAATAGCCTTCCGTCATCTCAAGCCGCAGCCTTTCGGGCGGCGTCTGCGTCGCGTCGAGAATATCGGCCACATGGCCGGAGAAGGCCGGATTGCGGAACTGCACGGGAGAGATATTCACCGAGAGCTTGATGGACGGCCATTGCTGCGCCGTCTCGCAGGCCTTGTGCAGGACGAGAAGGCCGAGCCGGTCGATAAGGCCGCTGGTTTCGGCAGCAGCGATGAAGATATCCGGCGGCACGAAGCCATATCCCGGCCGCTGCCAGCGGGCCAGCGCCTCCACCCCGGTAATACAGCGCGTGGCGGCGCTGACGACCGGCTGATAGACCACCTGTATCTCATCGTTTAAAATGGCGGAGCGGAGATCGGCTTCGAGCTGCAGCTTTTCCTCGCGCAGCGCATCCATCTTCAGCTCATAGGAAACGTAACGCCCGCGTCCGTTCTCCTTGGCCTGATACATCGCCATATCGGCACGCCGCAGCAACTCCTCGCCATTGATATCGCCGGCGCGGGAAACCGAGGTGCCGATGCTGCAACCGATGCTCGCCACCCTTTCACCGATGCTGAAAGGCTCGGTAAAGAGTTCAAGAAGCGCCAGACACAGTTTGCGGCCTTCGGCCCAGACGTCGTTGCCCTGAATGGCGATGGCGAATTCGTCGCCGCCGAGCCGCGCCAGCACCGCACCTTCCGGCACCAGCACTCTCAGCGCCGCCGCCACGCCCTTGATCAGCCGGTCGCCGGCGGCATGGCCGTAGGAATCGTTGATTTCCTTGAAACCGTCGAGATCGAGATAGAGCAGCTTGATATCCGTCTTGTCATGGCGGCCCCTGTCGACCATGCGGTTCAGCCTGGCGAAGAGGCCGGCGCGGTTGCTGAGGCCGCTCAGCCGGTCGCGCAGCGCCTCCTCCCGCGCCGCTGCCTCATCCGCCTTCAGGCGGTCGAGCGTGGCCGAACCGATGATGAGCAGCACCAGAAAAAACGTGCCGGCAATGCCAAGCGCGGTAAAGACGACCGGACGCGCCTCATGAAAGCTGACGTCTCCCGGAAGGTGCGACCGCCAGACGAGCCGGGCCAGCACCTCCCCCAGCGGATTGACGATATCCACATGGTTGGCGGCAGGCCCGTCGCCATATTGCAGTTCCAGACCGTCGATGACGTAATTGCGGGCAAGCTTGTCCACCGTCGCCTGCTTGAGATGACGGGCGAAAACCAGGTAACGCCGCTCCGCACCGACCGGCGGCAGCGCCCCGGACTTCATCCGCACGAGCGCAACCCCCGCGGCGGCGACGCCATCGCCGGTCTTGACGAAGCCGGTCACCTGCGAAGTGATACCCGGACGCATGGAACGCACGCGCTCGATCATTTCCCTGAGGCCGCCGGCAAAATAAGCGTCCGGCTTCCATGCCACCGGCTTGCCGTCCTGATAGGCCATGCGGACCTTGCCGTCCTCATCGATGACCACGGCCGTATCGAAGAGATCGTTATTGACCGTCATCTCGCCGTAATTGCTTGCCACCCAGTCGAAACGATCAGGGGCATAGACATATTCGGCGGCATCGTCCCAGGCGGCGTAGTCGTTCAGCGTTGCGCCGAGCTGCTCACGAAAGGTGACGAGGGCGCCCGCCGTCGTCTCGCGCGAACGGGCATTGTCGAGCAGGTTGGCCTTTTCCCGGACCTGGCTCAAGGCGGATAAAACCAGCGCGGTGACGATGATAAGCACCAGCGCGAAGGTGGACAATACGACGCCCACGGCGGTTCTGCGCCCGACCGGCAAATAGTCCCCAATGTTGCGCGGCGCAATCCGCATAAAATCCCCTTCGAAAGCATCATCTTGCGAAGGAAACATTCAAAAGCGGTTAAGCCGCATTGTGGCCCCGCCCCAAAAAACTACGGGTATAAAACGACAGTCTGGCAAAGGCGCTGAAAAATCCTTCCCTGAAATGCCCCGGGTTTTTCATGGAAGGCGGATTTGCATCCGTCCGGAAAAGAAAAAACCTCCCCCGCGAACGGGAGAGGTCGTGATTTTTTAGACCGGGATGGCGAAAAGTGTAAGCGGTTTTCGCCTTAAATACCGGTCTGATCCAGTGCTGGAGCGGCTTACCAGGACGGGATGACCGTGCCGTTGTACTTTTCCAGAATGAAGGCCTTCACTTCCGGGCTCTGGTAGGATTCAACCAGCGTCTTCACCCAGGGCTTGTCCTTGTCCTGCGCACGAACGGCGATGACGTTCGCGTAAGGGGACTTTTCGCTTTCGATGGCGATGGCGTCCTTCTTCGGGTTCAGGCCGGCAGCCGTGGCATAGTTGGTGTTGATGACCGAAGCGTCGGTATCGTCAAGCGAGCGCGGCAGCTGGGCGGCGTCGAGTTCGACGATCTGGATGTTCTTCGGGTTTTCGGTGATGTCGGCAGGCGTTACCTTGAGGCCGGCCTCTTCCTTGACCTTGAGCACGCCCTTGGAAGCGAGAACCAGGAGCGCGCGGCCGCCATTGGTCGGGTCGTTCGGAATGCCGACGGTTGCGCCGTCCTTCAGCTCGTCGAGGTTCTTCACCTTCTTCGAATAAACGCCCATCGGGGTGGTGATGGTGGTGCCGACGCTGACGAGATCGAACTTGCGGTCAGCGATCTGGTTGTCGAGGTAAGGCTGGTGCTGGAAGGAGTTGGCCTGCAGCTCGCCATCGGCCAGCGCCTGGTTGGGCACGACATAGTCGGAGAATTCGACGATATCGATATCGAGACCCTTCGCGGCCGCAATCTTCTTCACCTGCTCCATGATCTGCGCATGCTCGGCGGGGGTTACGCCGATCTTGATGGTCTCGGCCAGCGCCTGACCGGCGGTGAAGAGAGCGGCGAGCGAAGCCGCGAGAATGAGTTTCTTCATGGGTGTCTCCTTGGGTTGTTATTATAAACGCAGTTAATTCTTCCGGGTCCGCTTGTCGAAGCTGCGGGCCAGCCTGTCGCCGGCGCTCTGCACCAGCTGCACCAGCACGATCAGCACCAGAACCACGACCAGCATCACATCCGGCATGAAGCGCTGGTAACCGTAGCGGATGCCGAGATCGCCCAGCCCGCCGCCGCCGACCGCGCCGACCATGGCCGAATAACCGATGAGGCTGACCAGCGTGAGCGTAAGCGCCAGCGTGATGCCGGGCTTGGCTTCGGCAAGCAGAACCTTGGTGACGATCTGCAGCGGCGTGGCGCCCATGGCGCGGGCGGCCTCGATCAGGCCCTTGTCCACCTCGCGGATCGCCGCTTCCACCAGCCTTGCGATGAAGGGCACGGTTGCGACCGTCAGCGGCACAATGGCCGCGCTGGTGCCGATGGAAGTGCCGGCGACGAGGCGGGTGAAGGGAATGATCGCCACCACCAGAATGATGAAGGGCGTGGAGCGCGCGGCGTTCACGACGAGGCCGAGGAGCCGGTTGGTCATCGGCGCCGGAAACAGCTCGCCCTTGCCGCTGGTGGCAAGGAAAACACCCATGGGCACGCCGATCAGCGAGCCGACGATGCCGGCAACGGCGACCATGTGCAGCGTCTGCAACAGGCCCTTGGAAAGAAGGCTGAACAGCATATCAGGCGACATAACCGAGCACCTCCGTGTGAAGACCGGTCTCAGCATAAAAGCGATTGGCGCGGGCGGTGACATCCGCCGAGGCCGGATAGGAGACGACCAGCGAGCCGAAGGGCTGGCCGGAAATTTCCTCGATGGTGCCGGCAAGGATGTTCACGTCAGGGCCGATTTCGGAGACGAGGCGCGCCGTCAGCGGCTGAAAGGCCGTCTCGCCGAAAAACACCAGGCGCACCAGAACACGGTCGCCTTCCGCCGCCTGCGGTTTCAGGCCCGAAGTGACCCAATGCGGCAGCTTCACGCCGACCGAGGACGACAGCAGGCTGCGGGTCGTCTCGTGTTTCGGCGCGGTGAAGATGTCGAAGGTCGTGCCTTCTTCCACGATCAGGCCTCTGTCGATGACCGCCACCTGCGAGGCGATGGTTTTCACCACCTCCATCTCGTGGGTGATGAGCAGCACGGTGAGCCCCAGCTCGGCATTGATGCGCTTCAGCAATTCAAGAATGGATTGCGTCGTTTCCGGATCGAGCGCCGATGTCGCCTCGTCGGAAAGGAGCAGCTTCGGCTGGGTGGCGAGCGCACGGGCAATGCCGACACGCTGCTTCTGGCCGCCGGAGAGTTCCGCCGGATAACGATTGGCCTTGTCCGAAAGCCCGACGAGATCGAGCAGCGGCGCAACGCGCGTTTCGATCTCCTTCTTGCCCATGCCGGCGATTTCGAGCGGCAGGGCCACATTATCGAAAGCGGTGCGCGAGGAGAGGAGATTGAAATGCTGGAAGATCATGCCGACGGAACGGCGCAGCGTGCGCAGGCTCTTTTCATCGAGCGCCGCGACATCGACGCCATCGACGACCACGCGGCCGGTCGAGGGCTTTTCAAGGCCGTTGGCGAGGCGGATGAGCGTGGATTTGCCCGCACCGGAGCGGCCGATAATGCCGGTGATGGAGCCTTTCGGCACCACGTAGTCGATACCGGCAAGGGCTGCGAAACCAGGCTTGCCGCCGGCGCCGCCAAAGGTCTTGGTCACGCCTTCAAACGTGACCATAGGCTCCTTTGCCGACCCTTCAGGGACCGCCTGTTCTTGGCGCGCGGGGGATGCCGCGCTGGATGGAAAACTCATTGTAAACTCTGGGAATGCGTGACGGATCGGGTCTCAAAAAATCCTGTTGCGGTGCTGAACCGCTCTCTTCATGCAGCCTTCGGGCACATTCGATGACAGCTGATTTTCCGGGTCATTTCGTCAGGCTTTCACTCAGAAATGCCGGGGATCGGCAATTCGATGGCGCATACTTGCCCGCACACGCCACCTTTTAACAGGGATGTTTTTTCAATTATCTGAAAAGAGAGGAAAAATCTACCGCAAAGCCGCGGAGGCGGCCCTGCGGCAGTCAAGATTTCGCGACGATATGAAAATCACACGCGGCTGGTGAATTCCTCGAGCGGGCGGCGGACCTTTTTCAGGTTCACCAGCCAGTCGCCATCCGGCTGACGATAACCGAGCGGCAGGATGGTGACGGAGCGCAGGCCCTTTTCACGCAGGCCGAGGATTTCATCGAGCTTCGCCGGGTCGAAGCCTTCCATCGGAGTGGAATCCACGCCCTCGAAAGCGGCCTGCGCCACGGCCATGCCGAAGCCGATATAGGCCTGACGGGCGGCGTGTTCGAAATTCACCTGCTGGTCGCGCTGCGGATAGGTGGAAAGCAGCATCTGGCGATAGGCTTCCCAGCCTTCATTCTTGATGCCGCGTTCTTCGTTGACCAGATCGAACATGTGGTTGATCCGCTCTTCGGTGTAATTGTCCCATGCCGCAAAGACCAGCAGATGCGAACCGTCGGTCACCTGCGCCTGGTTCCAGGCGATCTCGCGGATCTTGGCGCGCACTTCAGGATCGGTGACCACGATCACCTCGAAGGGCTGAAGACCGCTGGAGGTGGGCGCAAGCCGCGCCGCCTCGACAATGCGCTCGACCTTGTCTTCCGACACGGCCTTGGAAGGATCCATTTTCTTGGTGGCATAACGCCAGTTGAGTTTTTCGATAAGCATGTTCGTTTTCCCTGGGAGGACCATCCCGCCCTGCCCCTTGGACGCCAGAACGGGTGCTACGCTTTCGTAGCCCGTCTGACATAGGAGGCAGGATGGCGGGCGCAAGCAGGCACCGCCGGGTAACCGATAAAAAAGTTTGGAAAACTGATAATAAGGTGGGAGAACTTTATTGCGACGGGCGCTGACACGTCGCCTGCTACCGGATGCGGCGCGTAAAGTTCATGCACGGCCGTCCCCCAACCCTCATTCCTGTGCTTGTCACAGGAATCCAGCCGACACGCGTCTGCGTGGCGGAAAGACTCTTTTCAGCCCAAGGACTTGGGCTGGCTGGATCCCTGTGACGAGCACAGGGATGAGGGAGGTGACCGTTACGGCTTCACCAGACCATGGTTCCCCTTCGGAAAGCCCGAAGCCAGCGCACTATACCATTTGCCGCTGTTCTTCAGCGTCCGCACCTGCGTGTCGTAATCCACATGCACCAGACCGAAGCGCATGCGGTAACCCTCGGCCCATTCGAAATTATCCATCAGGCTCCAGGCGAAATAACCGCGCATCGGATAACCGTCGCGGATGAGATCGGCGACGATACCGAGGTGTTCGGCGTAATAGTCGAGACGCGGCTGGTCATCCACCTCGCCGTTTTCGACGCCCATATTATAGCAGGCGCCGTTTTCGGTGATGTAGCAATCCGGCAGGTCGTAACGCTTGTAGAGCGTCTCCACCAGCGACTGGAGCGCCGGGGCATAGACCTCCCAGCCGATATCGGTCTTCACGTCGCTGATGGCTGGAGCCGCTATCGTGGCGGGGAATTCCGCGCCCGGTGTCGCATCGTCGGCAACGCGCATCGGCGTGTAATAATTCAGGCCCCACCAGTCTAGCTTCTGGCTGATGATGGAAAGGTCTTCCGCCTCCACCACCGGCATGCGGCTTCCCAGCGCCTCCATCATCTCAGCCGGATATTCGCCCTTGAAGACCGGATCGAAAAACGCGCCGTTGTGGAACTGGAAGGCTCGTTCGGCGGCCTTGAGGTCAGCGTCGCTATCGGAAGCCGGGATGACGGAATGGGCGTTCAGCACCAGCCCCACGGGCACTTTCGGCGCGACATGGCGAGAGGCTTCCACGCCGAAACCATGGGCGAGATTGATGTGATGCATGGCGGCAAGGGCTGCCTCCATGTTGCGCTCGCCCGGCGCGTGAATGCCATAGAGATGGCTGAGCCACACCGCGCACCAGGGTTCGTTGAAGGTCGCCACCGCATCCAACCGGTCACCCAGACGAGCCATCACGGTCTTGGCGTATCGCTGGAAAGCGTGCGCGGTGGAGCGCGAGGCCCAGCCGCCGTCGCCCATCAGGGTCAGCGGCAGGTCCCAATGGTAAAGCGTCGCATAGGTCTTGATACCCCGCGCCTTGCAGCCATCGACGAGGCGGTCGTAAAAATCCAGCCCCTTCTCGTTGATCGGTCCGAAACCATCCGGAACGATGCGCGGCCAGGCGATGGAGAAACGATAGGCCTCGACACCCATGTCCTTGATGAGATCGAGATCCTGTTCCCAGCGATTATAATGATCGCAGGCAATATCGCCATTGTGACGCCCGAAGACATGGCCCGGCATATTGCAGAAGGCGTCCCAGATGGAGGGCTTGCGGCCATCTGCCTTTGTGGAGCCTTCGATCTGGAAAGAGGCGGTCGCGACGCCGAACAGGAAATCGCCGGGGAAACGGGCGGCTAGCGTTTTGGGATCGGTCATCTGCGAGGCCCTTCTCTGTCCATCGAGCGTGAAAAGATCAGCAGGGGTTTAGACCATGTCGGCCGGCAGGTACAGTCGTGGGCGGCAGGAATCTACAACGTTTCAGGATGCGCAGTTAACAAGTCCAAAGCGCTTTGCATGCGGGAGTGCCGCCGCAGCGTTTGCCGGCGGCGCAAGGCATCGACCCGGCGAATGCGGGTAGAAGATGGGAGGTGGAGGAGTCGTGCATTCACCGGGCCGCATCATCAGGGCCGTCAGGGCAGCCCGTCGGTCACAGCCTTTTCACGACACCTATCGGATCGGTCCTTCCCGCCTCTGGCCCGGCGGAATGCCTTTCCGAAACACGGTTTGCCAGAACCATGCTTGTCGATGCCGGCCTCCGGTTCGCGAAAGGCGCCGCGCGTATCGCCCTTCCGTTCCGGTTGCGGGAGGAATGATGCGGCGGAAATGGCGGGTGGGGATGGGAGGGGACGTATTTTTCGGGAAGTGACTGGAAAAGAAGGAGGCTTGGCGCGGAGTTGTCCGCATCTTTTGGAACAGAACGGAGAGCAAGCCCCCTCATCCGGCCCTTCGGGCCACCTTCTCCCCGGCCGGGGAGAAGAAATGTGCAGTGACCGCAGCATATTCTCAGGAGAGGTCGCTTTGGGCAAAGAGCACCCCGCTTGTTCTTCTCCCCGCCGGGGAGAAGTGCCTGAGCGAAGCGAGGCGATGAGGGGGCGACGCTGCCGCCGCCCCCTCCAACCCGTCAAACGTAACGATTGACCACGTTTTCGAGATATTCCTGACGGCCGGACTTCGGCTCGGGATTGATATCCTCACGCTCCACCAGGGCGGCAATCTCTTCCAGCTTCAGCTCGCCGCGCAGCATCTTCTGGGCTTCAGCCGAATCCCATTTGGCGTAACGCTCCGCAAGCGGCTTCGACAGCGCGCCGTCCTCGATCATCTTCGCCGCCGCCTTCAGGCCGCGGGCGCAGCAATCCATGCCGCCGATATGGCCGATCAGCAGGTCCTGCGGATCGAGCGACTGACGGCGCAGCTTGGAATCGAAGTTGGTGCCGCCGTTCTTGAAACCGCCACCGGCCAGAACATGGTAATAAGCGAGCGCCATTTCCGGCACGTTGTTGGGGAACTGGTCGGTATCCCAGCCCGACTGGTAGTCGTTACGGTTCATGTCGATGGAGCCGAAAATGCCGAAGGCATTGGCCATGGCCAGTTCGTGTTCGAAGGAGTGGCCGGCGAGAATGGCGTGGCCCTGCTCGATATTGACCTTCACTTCCTTTTCCAGACCGTTCTTCTGCAGGAAGGCGTAAACGGTGGCGACGTCGTAGTCATACTGGTGCTTGGTCGGCTCCTGCGGCTTCGGCTCGATCAGGATCGTGCCTTCGAAGCCGATCTTGTATTTATACTCCACCACCAGATTGAGGAAGCGTCCGAGCTGGTCGAGTTCACGCGACAGATCGGTATTGAGCAGGGTCTCGTAACCTTCACGGCCGCCCCACAGAACATAGTTCGCACCGCCGAGCTTCTTGGTGGCGTCCATGCAGGTCTTCACGGTCGCGGCGGAGAAAGCGAAAACATCCGGGTCCGGATTGGTGGCAGCACCCGACATGAAGCGGCGGTTGGAGAAGAGGTTCGCCGTGCCCCACAGAAGCTTCACGCCGGTATCGGCCTGCTTTTGGGCAAAATAATCAACGATCTCATTGAGGTTCTTGGTATTCTCCGCAAAGTTCCGGCCTTCCGGGCGCACATCGGCGTCGTGGAAGCAGTAGAACGGCGAACCGAGCAGCGAGAAGAATTCGAAAGCCACATCCGCCTTCAGTTTCGCCGCCTGCATCGTATCTTCGAACCATGGGCGCAGGAACGTCTGGCCACCGAAGGGGTCGCCGCCCGGCCAGGTGAAGGTGTGCCAATAGGCCACCGCAAAACGCAGGTGATCTTCCATGCGCTTGCCGGCGACGATCTCATCGGGGTTGTAATGACGGAAGGCCAGCGGGTTGGTGCTGTCGGGGCCTTCATATTTGATCTTGGCAATATCGCCGAAGAAACCTGTGCTCATGGTGATCCTCCTTGGTGGGTTTAGATGGTGTTCGGTATAGGTTGGAGGGCGTGGCTCACCCCCCTCTGTCCTGCCGGACATCTCCCCCTCAAGGGGGGAGATCAGCAGGACGCTATCTATCGCTCCATACTCGACCTCGCATGAGGACGAGATGTAGCCGCTTGTCGATCTCCCCCCTTGAGGGGGAGATGCCCGGCAGGGCAGAGGGGGGTGAAGCCGCACACACCGTGTCTCAATGCGAAAGCGCCCGAATAGCCGGATAAAGCGCATGATAGCGCCGGTAAGCCTCCTCATAGGCGCCGGCCAGCGCCGCCACCGGCTCGATGGTCCGCGCCGTTTCCGGCTGCGCGCAAACCGCCACCGGATCGGCCCCGGTCGCGGCGATGAGGCCGAGGCGGGCCGCACCGAAAGCGGCGCCGAAATCGCCCTCGGCCGGAATATCGACGGGCACGCCGAGCGAGGTGGCGATGGAGGCCAGCCAATAGGCCGAGCGCGAGCCGCCGCCGATGGCGGTGACGCGGGAGATGGACGTGCCGGCCGACTTCAGCGCTTCGAGATTGTCACGGATCGCGAAAGTCACGCCTTCCAGCACCGCCTGGGTCAGCGCCTTGCGGTCGCTTTCATGCGAAAGGCCGATGAAGGAACCGCGAATGGCGGCGTCGTTGTGCGGTGTGCGCTCGCCAGAGAGATAGGGCGCGAAGGTGACACCGGTTGGTGCAAGCAGCGTTTCGCCCAGCTCGCCGGTCAGATCGGCGGCGGATTGGCCGGTGAGGCGCGAATACCAGTTCAGCGCATCGGTGGCGGAGAGGATCACGCCCATCTGGTGCCAGGTATTGGGCAGCGCATGGCAAAAGGCGTGCACGGCGCTTTCCGGCTTCGGCAGGTAAGATGCATTGGCGGCAAAAAGAACGCCGGATGTGCCGAGCGAGACGAAGGCGTGGCCTTCCTTCACCGTGCCCATGCCGCAGGCGGAAGCGGCATTGTCTCCCGCGCCGCCGGCAACGATGGTGCGGCCGGAAATGCCCCATTCGGAGCCAAGTTCGGCGCGCAGCACGCCCGCCTCATCCGTGCCTTCCACCAGCGAGGGCATGTGCTTTTCATCCAGCCCGGTGGCGGCAAGAAGCTCGGAAGACCATTTGCGCGCGCCGGTATCGAGCCAGGAGGTGCCGGCGGAATCCGACATTTCGGAGATATAGTCTCCCGTCAGCCACAGACGCAGATAATCCTTCGGCAGCAGGACCTTGGCCACTTTCGCGAAGATTTCAGGTTCGTTCTTCGCCACCCAGGCAAGTTTCGGCGCGGTGAAGCCGGGGAAAACGATATTGCCGGTGATCTTGCGGAAGCGTGGATCGGCATCCAGCGCGGCGGCCTCGGCATAAGAGCGCGTGTCGTTCCACAGGATGCAGGGGCGCAGCACCTTGCCGGCCGCATCGATCAGCGTTGCGCCATGCATCTGGCCGGAAAGGCCGATGCCCTTGACGGCGGCAAGCTCCTTCGGAAACTTCTGCTTCAGGCCGGCAACGGCGGTTTTCGTCGCGGCAATCCAGTCGGCCGGGTCCTGTTCCGACCAGCCGTGATGCGGGCGCGAAACGTCCAGCGAGCCGTTGGCCGAGCCGATGATTTTCTGATCGCCGTCCATCAGCAGGGCTTTGACGCCGGATGTGCCAAGATCGAGACCGAGATACATGTATTTCTCCATTCCGGCGCGCCATGCGCCGCTTTCAGCGTTTTTTAAAAGTCGCCGCATTTCCGGACGGAAAACCGGCGGCCACTTTTCCTGGAAATGCTCTCATCAAGGAAGATTGTCCCTGAGGAATATGTCGATACGGATACGTTCCTGCGCGGCGATGACGGGCTGGCCATCGGCCCGCGCCTTCAACACGCGGATGGCGCTGCGCACCTCGTGACCCGCGTCCTGGTTGAGCACGGCGTCCAGCAGCCCTTCCCGCAGCGCATTGGCGGTGTTTTCCGTCAGCTCATGGGCGATGACCGAAAGCGCTCTTTCGCCCTCTGCCGCGCCAAGCGCCCGGATGAGGCCGCGATTGCCCGCGCCGAGGCTGTAGATGCCGGAGAGCGCGGCATTGCCGAGCGCCTTGCGCACCAGCGTCTCGACGGTGAGCGGATCGTCCCTGCCCTCCAGCACCGGCAGCAGCTGCAATTGCGGAAACTCGGATTCGATGACGGCGCGAAATCCTTCCAGACGTTCGCGATGGTCGCGCACCAGCATGGAGCCGGCGACAACCGCGACATCGCCGCCGCGCCCGGAGAGAAAACGTCCCATCAGGCTTGCCGCCGTGCGCCCGGCCGCGACGTTGTCCACACCGGCATAATGATCCCGCCGCGAACCGGAAAGATCGGACACCAGCGTCACCGTGGCGATGCCGTCTTCGGCCAGCCGGTCGGCGGCTTCCGCCACATCTTCGGAATCGGTGGCGACGAAGGCGACGCCCGAGGGCTTTTCCCGCCGCGCGACTTCGAGAGCCTCCGTCAGCGCGGAGGCATTGAAGGGCGGCACCTCGATGACGCGGATCGCGGTGCGCTCCAGATGCGCCCGTGCCGCTGCGGCCCGCACTTCGGCGCGCAACGTCGCCATGAAGGAATTGTCATTGCCCGGCAGGATGAATACCAGCGAATAATTGCGGCCCTTGGCCAGATTGGCAGCCGCGATATCGCGCACGTAACCAAGCTCGGCAATGGCCGCCTCCACCCGTGCCCGCGTTGCCGCATGCACGCCGGGGCGCATGTTCAGCACCCGGTCGATGGTGGCGAGACTGACGCCCGCCCGCTCGGCGATATCGTGAACTGTCGGCTTCATGGCTCCTCCCTCCCCTTGCATATCCAGCTTTGCAGTCGAGGTAAACTGAAAAATGATGTACGTACCTCATATTTCGCGGAAAGCCGGGATCATGAATTGGGTGCGGACTTCTCCCCGGCGGGGAGAAGAAATATGCCGCCCTCGCTCGCTCCATATTCAAAACAAAAAAGGGGCCGTCATTTCCGACGGCCCCAGCTCTGCGGTGGATGGGAGGGGATTCTTGTTAGTGCGCCGCGTCTGGCGGCGGCGCTGCCTTGGGTTTCTGGATCAGCACGGTCATGAAGATCAGGCTCGAGAACAACAGCGTCAGCGCGAAGAACACATCCGCGAAGGCCAATATCCATGCCTGCTGCGAGACCATGCCAACCAGTTTCTTGACGGCGACGGACGCGCCGTCCAGCCCGTAGGAATCGTAGTTGGCGCCGACACTGTTCAGCCATTCCAGCGCCTGCGGGTTGGAATAGCTCACATGTTCGGCCAGCCGCACATAATGGTCGTCCGTGCGCTGCGACAGCATGGTGTTGATGATGGCAAGACCGACCGCGCCGCCGAGGTTACGGGTGAGGTTGAACAGGCCGGACGCATTGCGGATGCGGGCCGGCGGCAGGGTGCCGAGCGCGATGTTGTTGATCGGCACCATGCACATCATCAGGCCGAAACCGCGCAGGATCTGCGGGATCAGCAGCTCGTAGAAATCCCAGTCGGTCGTCACATGCGTCATAATCCATGTGCCGCAGCCGAAGCTGATGAAGCCGATGGCCATCATCGCCCGCGGATCGAGCTTGGTGGAGACCTTGCCGGCAATCGGCGCGGTGAAGAACATGGCGAGACCGGAGACGAACATGGTCTCGCCGATCATCAGCGCATCGTAACCACGCACCCGGCCGAGATAGAGCGGGTAAAGATATGTCAGCCCGTAAAGCCCGATGCCCATGACGAAGGAGAAAAGCGAGCCGATGGAGAAGTTGCGGTCGGCGAAGGCGCGGATGTCGACGACAGGGAATTCCACCTTGAAGGCGCGCCAGAAGAACACGGCCGCGCCGATGACCATGGCGACCGTTCCCATGACGATATGCTCGTCGTTGAACCAGTCCTTGTTGTTGCCCTCTTCAAGCACATATTCCAGCGAGCCGAGGAAGACGGCCATGGAGATCAGCCCCCACCAGTCGAACTTCTTCCACAGCGACTTTTCCGGCTTGTCGAAATCGATCAGGCTCCAGGTGAGGATGGTGACGATGATGCCGGGGATGATGTTGACGAGGAACAGCCAGTGCCAGGAAAAAGCATTGGAGAGATAACCGCCGACCGTCGGGCCGATGGTGGGCGCAAGCGTGGCGACGAGACCGATGATTGGTGACACGACCGAACGCTTCGAGGGCGGGAAGATCGTGAAGGCGGCGGCGAAGACGGAGGGGATCATGCCGCCGCCGATAAAGCCCTGGATCGCGCGGTAGACGATCATCTGGTCGATATTGGTGGCTGTGGCGCAGAGCGCGCTCGATATGGTGAAGCCGGCCGCGCAGGTGGCAAACAGAACGCGCGTGGAGAGAATGCGCGCCAGCGTGCCCGACAGCGGGATCATGATGACTTCGGCGATCAGATAGGAGGTCTGCACCCAGGCGATCTCATCGGAACCCGCGCCGAGACCCGCCTGGATCTCCGCGAGCGACGCGGAGACAATCTGAATGTCGAGGATGGACATGAACATGCCGAAGACCATCGCGAAAAACGCGATGAGCCTGCGCCTGTCCATCGGGGGATCGGCGGGGATGGACGCCCCGCCCGTACCGACAACCGTAGCCGCCATGATCTTGACCTCAACGGCGCATCAGCGATGCGCCTTACTTGGCTTCCGGGTTAACTTGCGCCGTTCTGGTGCCTTCCGGCGCCGTGCGGGTATCGACATCGACAACGACGCTGAGGCCGGCGCGCAGATTGTGCTTTGCAAGGTCTTCCTTTGAGAAGACGATACGAACCGGCACGCGCTGGATGACCTTGGTGAAGTTGCCTGTCGCATTTTCCGGCGGCAGCATGGAGAAGACCGAGCCCGAGCCGGGCGAAATCGACTGCACCGTGCCCTCGATCGTCGCGTCGTCAAAGGCGTCGACATGCACGCGCACCTTCGAACCGGGCACGACGCGGGCAAGCTGCGTTTCCTTGAAATTGGCGTCGATATAAAGCTCGTTCATCGGCACCAGCGAAGCCAGACGCTTGCCGACAGACACCAGATCGCCGTTCTGAACCGCCAGATTGCCGATGACGCCGTCATAAGGCGCCTTCAGAACAGTGAAGGAAAGATCGCGGGCGGCCTTGTCGCGGGAAAGCTGCAGCGAACGGATCGTGCTTTCGGCTTCCTCGCGCTGGGCGCGCAGGAGTTCCACATTGGCCTTGGCCGAGGAGATGGCGGCATCGCCGGCCACGACATTCGCCTTGGCCTGATCGAGCGCGACCTGCGCATTGTCGGAAGCGGCAACCGTGCCGACATCCTTCGCCTGCAGCTCGCTGGCGCGCTTCTGGGTGATTTCGGCACCGCGAAGGGCGGCATCCAGCGCACCCTTCTGGGCGACGGCCTGCTCCAGCGAAGCTTCGCCGCCGACGATCTGCGCATCGATGCGCTTCAGTGACAGTTGCTCGGTGCGAATCTGGGCTTCGGCCTGATCGAGCGCGATGCGATAATCGCCGTCGTCCAGCGTCACCAGCGGATCGCCCGCCTTGACTTCCTGGTTCTCGACCACGTTCACCTTGGCGACATAGCCCGAAACCTTCGGTGCGATGACGGCGATATCGCCTTCTATATAGGCATCGTCCGTCGACACCATGAAGCGGCCGTCGACCCACCAGTTGTAACCGTACCAGCCGGCGCCGGCGAGAAGGGCAACCGCGATGACCGGCAGAAGCTTGGAACGCTTCTTCTGCTTCGGCGGCGCAATGGTCTGGGGCTGCTGCGGCGGCGCGGCCTCGGCCGGCTTTGCCGGAGAGGTCTCGGCCTTGGCGGAGATATCCGCCTCTTCCGCATCGTTGACGGCGCGAACCGCGCTATTCTTCTGGGCCGACATGGGAGCTTACCGTGATAAATTGAAGAAAGTTTTTCGAACTGAACCGTTCGGTTCGATTGACATAATCTCTTTCCTGACACATATCAAGTGTTATCGAACCGATTGGTTCGACGTTCGGTTAATTTTTTTTACGCCATTGCGATGCTAAGAGACGGTAGCGATGGCAGGTGAAGACAGGGATATGGAGACGGAAACGGAAACGGGCTGTCCGGGCAATGCCGCCGGGCGTTTTGCGGCGGGTGAAGACCCGGCCAAACGCGAGCAGATTCTGGCGGGCGCCTGGCGTGTGTTCAAGCGCAAGGGTTTCGACGCGGCCAGCATGAACGACATCACGCGCGAAGCCGGCGTTTCCAAGGGCACGATCTACGTCTATTTCTCCAACAAGGAGGATCTGTTCGTTGCGCTCGTCGACCACCATCGCAACGAATTCGCCACCTCCATGCGCCATATTCTCGAGGGCACCGAGGAGGTGCGCGAGGGGCTGGAACAGTTCGGCAAGGCCTTCGCCAACAAGATGATCTGTTCGGACATGATCCCCGCCATGCGTTCGGTGCTCGGCGTCATCGATCGCATGCCGAAACTGGCGCAGCGCTTTTTCCTGTCGGCTCCGAACAATGTGCGCACCGTGCTCCTGGACTTCATCGAACATCAGGTCGAGATCGGCCATCTGAAAGTGGATGACCCTGAGCTGGCCGCCCGGCAATATATCGAGCTTTCCACCGGCACCTTCTTCAAGCTGCGGCTGTTCGGCGAACTGGAAGGCCCGGTTCCCGACGAGGAACTGGACCGGGTTATCAGCAGCGCCATCAACGTATTCATGGCGGCTTACGGAACAGACAAGGCCTGAGATCATTCAGCAACGGCGTGAACGCCAATACGCGGCCTGCGCGAAATTTCGATGAAATCTTGCGCCCCGGAGCCATCAACTCCTTGTTTCTCGCGTATTGCGCTATAAATTCCACCCACCGAATGTTTCGGCTGGCCTTGTTGCTGAAAGGAAAACCTACCTGATGGAGTCCGTTCTCCCTCTTCTATCTGACCCCGCCGCCTGGGTGGCGCTCGTCACACTGATCGTCATGGAGGTCGTGCTCGGCATCGACAACCTGATCTTCATCTCCATCCTCACCAACAAGCTGCCGCCCGAACAGCGTGAAAAAGCCCGCAAGATCGGTATAGGCCTTGCGCTCGTCATGCGCCTCGGCCTGCTCGGCACCGTCGCATGGATCGTGCAGCTCACCACGCCGGTTTTCGAAGCCTTCGGCCACCCCTTCTCGTGGAAAGACATGATCCTCATAGCGGGTGGTCTCTTCCTGGTATGGAAGGCGACCAAGGAAATTCACCACAATGTCGACCCGGAAGATCACAAGGAAGACATGGTGGGTGGCCCGGCCGCGATGAATTTCGGAGCCGCCATTGGCCAGATCCTGTTGCTCGACCTTGTTTTCTCTGTAGACAGCATCATCACCGCCGTCGGCATGACACCGCATCTGCCGATCATGATCGTCGCCGTCGTCGTTGCCGTCACCGTCATGCTGCTCGCCGCAACACCGCTTGCCAACTTCATCGAGCGCAACCCCACCATCGTCATGCTGGCGCTCGCCTTCCTGATGATGATCGGCACGACGCTGATCGCCGAAGGCATGGGCTTCCATGTTCCGAAGGGCTACGTATATGCCGCCATGGCGTTCTCGGCGCTGGTGGAACTGCTCAACATGCTGGCCCGCAATGCGAAGCGTCGGAAGAAGGCGAGTGCGGCAGGCGATACGCACTAACGGCATCTTGCCACCGTCATTCCGGCCTTGAGCCGGAATCCTGTGTATTGGTTTTGTGCTATGTAGAGTGCGGGCGGAAGGCCGTCGGAATCCTGGTCGTTAGAGACCGCCTGCTGGCTTTTGGACCTCCGCCCGCTCTTGATGATCCCAACCTGAACAGTTGATGGAGGCCGTGAGCGCGGACCTCGTAGCACAGGATGAGGCTTGCCATGGTACACCCTGTTTACATCGGATGCGACGTCTCAAAGGCACATCTGGATCTTTTCGATGCCGCGACACAAAAAGCCGTCCGCATCGCCAATACCGGCACCGCCATCGATGAATGGCTTGCCACCCTTGATGGACGCGAGGCGCAGATCATTCTGGAGGCGACCGGACGTTATGACCGGCTGTTGTGCTCGGCGCTCGAGAGATGGCGGCGGCCCTATTGCCGGGTCAATCCGGCCAGGGCCCGCGACTTTGCAAGAGCCACCGGCCAGCTTGCCAAAACCGATACCATCGATGCGCGACTTTTGGCGCGCATGGGCGAAACACTTTCACCACCCGTTACGACACCGCCCGACCCGGCCCGTCAGCAGCTGGAAAGCCTGCACACGCGCCGTGATCAGCTTGTTGCCATGCGCCAGCAGGAACGGCTGCGCCTTCATACAGCCGAGCCGTCGGAGCGCGACAGCATCGCGCGCCACCTCGGCTGGCTTGATACGGAAATCGCCGCGATCGAACAACAATGCCAGTCGCATGTGCGGACAAATGTGACGCTGAACGAGCAAAACATCAGACTTCGCTCGATCCCCGGCATTGGCCAGATCACGGCGTTCACCCTGATGGCCCACATGCCGGAACTGGGCGACAGTTCGCCCAGCGGCATGGCGGCGCTTGCAGGCCTTGCCCCCTTCAATGCCGATAGCGGCATTCACCGCGGCCAGCGCCATATCCGCGGCGGACGAAAGCGCGTGCGCGATGCCCTCTACATGGCGGCGCTGGTGGCCTACCGGTTAAAGTCGCCATTCGCCCGCATGGTTCAGGCCATGCAGGCCAAAGGCAAACCGTTCAAGGTCATGATCATTGCCATCGCCCGCAAACTGCTCGTCATCGCAAACGCCATGCTCAGGGATAAAACCACATTCCAAGCAGCTTGAAACAACATGCATCAATACAGTTGCCAGCCAGCCCAAGTCTTTGGGCTGAAAGGACTCTTCTCGCCGCGCAGACGCGCGGCGGCTGGATACCGGATCAAGTCCGGTATGACGGAAATAATTTCGCCTCTTGCCAAAACAATGACCTTTTCGCATGCTTTTCTCATGCGCCAAGGTTACGTTTATATTCTTGCATCCAAAAGAAACGGGACGCTCTATACTGGCGTAACAAGCGACCTTTCTCACCGTTTATATGAACATCAGAACAACCTGACCCCCGGATTCACAACGCGTTATGGCGTTAAGACGCTTGTGTGGTTCGAAACATACGATCTCGTCACGGACGCAATTGCGAGAGAAAAGACGATAAAAAACTGGCCGCGGGCATGGAAGATCAAGTTGATTGAAGATCTCAATCCAGCCTGGGACGACATTGCCCATTTTCTTCTCTGACGATGCCTCCGCTCCGTCATGCCGGCTCACGGCCGGTATGACGAAGAGATAGGAATGACATCCACCCCGGAACCGCTTCACCCCGGCTTGCGTTCTTCGATATCCTCATCGATAGAGTCATTCCCGCCGACTCTCCTTCGAAAGCATAAGCCAGCATGACGACAGACCAGATTCTCGCCTTCACCGTCATCGCCGGCATGATGGTCGCGTTCATCTGGGACAGGCTGCGTTACGATGTCGTCGCCTGCAGTGCGCTGCTTGTGGCCGTCGCGCTCGGCGTCGTGCCTTTCGAAAAAGCTTTTTCCGGTTTTTCGGACGATATCGTCATCATCGTCGGCAGCGCGCTGGTGGTCAGTTCGGCCGTGGCGCGGTCGGGCATCGTCGATATGACGATCAAGAAATATTTCCCCGAAATGCACTCCAAGAGCCTGCAGCTCGCCTTCCTGATGATCGTCGTCGCCGTCATGTCCGCCTTCATCAAGAATATCGGCGCGCTCGCCATCATGATGCCGGTCGCCTTCCAGTTCGCCCGCAAATCCGGCAGCCCGGTCTCCTATTATCTGATGCCCATGGCGTTTGCCGCCCTGCTCGGCGGGCTGATGACGCAGATCGGCACCTCGCCCAACATCGTCGTGTCGCGGCTGCGCGAGGAAATGACCGGGCAGAGTTTTTCGATGTTCGACTTCACGCCCGTCGGCGCGGGACTGACCGTCATCGGCATCATCTTCCTGACCTTCGGTTACCGGCTGCTGCCGGTGCGCAACCGCCAGCAGGCGTCGGTGGAGGATATTCTCGACCAGTCCGCCTATACCGCTGAAGCCACCCTGCCCGCCGACAGCACCCATGCGGAGAAGCCGCTGCGCGAATTGCTGAAACAGGCCGACGGCGATGTGATCGCCAGCACCATCCTGCGCGGGCCGCGGCGCATCTCCCCCTTCCCCGACGTGACGCTGAAGGCGGGTGACACGGTTCTCCTCGAAGGCAGCCCGGAGGGGCTGGACCGCATCGTCTCGCAGGCGAAGCTTCTGCTTTCCGGCAAGCCGCTGATGGAAAACGGCCAAAAAACCGCAGATCTCATTTCCATGGAAGCGGTGATCAGCAATGAATCGGTTCTGAACGGCATTTCGGCGCGTGAACTCGCGCTGTCCTATACGCGTGGCGTCAATCTGATCGCCGTCAGCCGGCGCGGCCAACGCGTCAGCCAGCGGCTCTCCGAGCTGACATTGCAGGCGGGCGACGTCATTCTTTTGCAGGGCAGCCGCAAGAACCTGCCGCAGGTATTGCAGGAATTTTCGCTCTTGCCGCTGGCGCAGCGGGAAATCCTGCTGGGCGTGCAGCGCCGCGCGCTTCTGCCCGTCATCGTGCTCGCCGCCGCCATGATCGCCGCCGGCAGCGGGCTGGTGCCGGTCTCCGTCGCCTTTTTCGCCGCTGCCTTCATGATGATCGTGGTCGGCGCCATCCCGCTCACCGAGGTCTATAAATCCATCGACGGGCCGATCCTCGTCATGCTCGCCGCCCTTATTCCCGTCAGCGACTCGCTCCGCACCAGCGGGGCGAGCGAACTGATCGCCGCCTGGCTCGGTCATGCCGCGCAGGGATTGCCGCCCTTTGCGGCGCTTGGCATGATCCTGCTCACCGCCATGGCAGTGACGCCCTTTCTCAACAATGCCGCCACCGTGCTGGTCATGGCCCCCATCGCCGCCGGTTTCGCCACCACACTCGGTTTCCGGCCGGAGGCCTTTCTGATGGCGGTGGCTATCGGCGCCGGCTGCGATTTCCTCACACCCATCGGCCACCAGTGCAATACGCTGGTCATGGGCCCCGGCGGTTATCGCTTCAGCGACTATCCGCGCCTTGGCCTGCCGCTGTCGATCATGATCGTCATCGCCAGTATTCCCATGCTGCTTTACGTCTGGCCAGTGAACTAGGGCTCTCAGCTGGGACGCTGAACCAGCGCGGGCTTCGTATTTCCTTGACGCCTGCGGTAGAATATGGCCTAAGCCGAAGCCGAACGGGAATGTGCAAAAGGCGCTTTCATTGCGTCTTCCAACATGATTTCCTGCCGCATCCAAACGAAAACATCGTGACAGACGGGTGAACCGCCCCGATGTCACTGCCACGTCACGACGAGTGAATTTCATGACCACTTCCGGCGTTCGCGTCCGCATCGCACCTTCCCCCACCGGCGAGCCGCATGTCGGCACCGCCTATATCGCGCTGTTCAACTATCTCTTCGCCAAGAAACATGGCGGCGAGTTCATCCTGCGCATCGAGGATACCGACGCCACCCGCTCGACCCTCGAATATGAGCAGAAGGTGCTGGAAGCGCTGCGCTGGACCGGGCTGACCTGGTCGGAAGGCCCGGATGTTGGCGGCCCTTACGGTCCCTACCGCCAGTCCGAGCGCAAGGCCATGTACTGGCCCTATGCCGAAGAGCTGCTGGAAAAAGGCCATGCCTTCCGCTGTTTCTGCACGCCCGAGCGGCTGGAAGAAATGCGCGAAGCCCAGCGCGCCGCCGGCAAGCCGCCGAAATATGATGGCCATTGCCTCAACCTGAAGGCCGAGGAAGTCACCGCCCGCGTCGCCGCCGGCGAAGCCAACGTCGTGCGCATGAAAATCCCGACCGAAGGCTCGTGCGATTTCCATGACGGCGTTTATGGCGATGTCTCGATCCCGTGGGATTCGGTCGATATGCAGGTGCTGATCAAGGCCGACGGCATGCCGACCTATCACATGGCCAACGTCATCGACGACCATCTGATGAAGATCACCCATGTGGCGCGCGGCGAAGAGTGGCTGGCGTCTGTGCCCAAGCACATTCTGCTTTACCGTTATTTCGGCTGGGACCAGCCCACGTTCATGCATCTTTCGCTGATGCGCAACGCCGACAAGTCGAAGCTTTCCAAGCGCAAGAACCCGACCTCGATCTCCTATTATTCCGCGCTCGGTTACCTGCCGGAAGCGCTGATGAACTTCCTTGGCCTGTTCTTCATCCAGATCGCCGAAGGCGAAGAACTTCTGACCATGGACGAGCTGGCGGCGAAGTTCGACCCGGAAGCGCTGTCCAAGGCCGGCGCCATCTTCGACATTCAGAAGCTGGACTGGCTGAACGGCCGCTGGCTGCGCGAAAAGCTTTCGCCGGAAGAGTTCATTGCCCGCACACTGGAATGGGCGATGGAGAATTCCCGCCTGACTGAGGGCCTGAAGCTTGCGCAGAGCCGCGTTTCCAAACTCGGCGAGCTGCCGAACCTTGCCGGCTTCCTGCTCGCAAGCGATGCTGGCCTCACACCCGCTTCCTTTGCCGGTCTGAAGAGCAAGCCGGAGGAAATCCACGAAATCCTCACCACGGTTGCAGCAGACCTCGAAAAGATGCCTGACTGGAACGTGGAAGCGATAGAGGCCGAACTGCGCGATGTGGCCGAACGCACCGGCAAGAAGCTGCGCGTCGTCACGCCGCCGCTGTTTGTGGCCATGTCCGGTTCCTCGCGCTCGCTGCCGCTGTTTGACTCGATGGCGCTGCTCGGCCGCTCCGTCGTGCGCCAGCGCCTGAAGGCTGCGATTACCGTTGTGGCCACGATGGTGGGCAGCGGAAGCTGATAGTTATGTGCTGGCGGTGACGGCAGCATTCTGAATATACCCCTCTGCTCGGGGTACCCCCCTCTGCCCTGCCGGGCATCTCCCCCTCAAGGGGGGAGATCAGGTGCTGCACCCGCTCGTTCCATGGGCAAGGTGCCCGCCGCTTGTCGATCTCCCCCCTTGAGGGGGAGATGCCCGGCAGGGCAGAGGGGGGTAAGCCCCGAGCGCAAAGGGTAATTGCAACGAACAAGCCCTCTGAAGGCGAATACGATGAACGACAAGACGACCGAAACCACCGCCCTCTCCTCCGACGCCACCGAAGTGCGCCGCCAGAAACTTGCGCTGCTGCGCGAGCAGATCGGCGATGTCTATCCGGCGCATTTCCACCGCACGCTGACCAATGCGGAGCTTGCGGAAAAATACGCCGATATCGCAGCCGACGTCGAAACCGGCGATACGGTGACGGTGGCGGGTCGCGTTTATTCCTCGCGCAATTCCGGCATGTTCATGGATATCCATGACGCCTCGGGCAAGGTGCAGATCTTCTCCCACAAGGATACGACGCCGGAAGCGGCGCGCAACCTGCTGCCGATGATCGATATCGGCGACATCATCGGCGTGACCGGCAAGGTGCGCCGCACCAAGCGCGGCGAGCTGACGATCAACGCCGAAGAAATCACCATGCTGACGAAGTCGCTGCTGCCGATGCCCGAGAAGTGGCATGGCGTCTCCGACATCGAGCTGCGTTACCGCAAGCGCCACCTCGACATTCTCTCCAACGAGGAATCCAAGCTGCGCTTCCTGCAGCGTTCGAAGATCCTCTCCGGCATCCGTCGTTTCATGGAGGCCGAAGGCTTCCTCGAAGTGGAAACGCCGATGCTGCAGACCATCTATGGCGGCGCGACGGCCGATCCGTTCAAGACCTTCCACAATACGCTGAAGATGGACATGTATCTGCGCATCGCGCCGGAACTGTTCCTGAAGCGCACGCTGGTTTCGGGCCTCACCGACAAGGTGTTCGAAATCAACCGCAACTTCCGCAACGAAGGCGTTTCCACAAGGCACAATCCTGAATTCACCATGATGGAGTGCTATTGGGCCTATGCCGACTACGAGGACATCATGGGTCTCGTGGAGCGGCTGTTCGAGACGCTGGCGATTGCCCTTCACGGCACGACCGAAGTGGAATTCCAGGGCCAGACGATTTCCTTCAAGGGCCCGTTCAAGCGCGTGCCGATGCCTGATGCGGTGAAGGAAGCAACTGGTATCGACTTCCTCGCCATCAAGACCGACGAAGAAGCCCGCGCCGCCGCCAAGGCTGCCGGTTTTGCCGTCGAGAAGGACTGGACCTGGGGCGAATGCCTTGCCTTCATCTTCGAGGAGAAGGTGGAAGGCACGCTGATCCAGCCGAGCCACGTCACGCATTTCCCGAAGGACATCTCGCCCTTCGCCAAGGAAGTGCCGGGCGAACCTCGCCTCGTCGAGCGTTTCGAAAGCTATTGCAACGCCTGGGAAGTGGGCAATGCCTTCTCCGAACTCAACGACCCGGAAGAACAGCGCCGCCGCATGGTGGAGCAGCTGGAACAGGCGCACGCCCGCGGCGAAAAGGACAAGCAGCTGGACGACGAGTTCCTCGACGCCATCGACCAGGGCATGCCGCCCGCCGGCGGCCTCGGCATCGGCGTCGACCGCCTGATCATGCTGCTCACCAATGCTCCGTCGATCCGCGACGTCATCCTCTTCCCGGCCCGCCGCAACAAGGCGGACTGATCGGACGAAACCCGGGGCGGCCTCACGGCCGCCTTCCGCGCCCCGATTTTCTCGCTGGTGGCGAAGGGCGTATTTTCTTGACGTCGGGGAGTGTGGCGAGGTTTCGCCCGTTTGTCTGCCGGTTTTCCTCTCCAGAGATAGACGCCCGCAAGTAATCATCCGGCTTTCAGCGAACGGATCGTGCAAGTTTATTTAACTTTTAGTAGAATATACTGGCGACCTCACCTCAACTTGTGATACCCATTCTCCATCATTCGCATTGTGTTTGACGGCTTTCGATCAGGAGCCGCCGGGGGGGAAATACGCATGCCCGAGAATGAGCTTCCCAAATACCAGCCCGATATGTTTGCCGCACCTGAAAAGGAATGCGACGTGGTGATGAAAGGCGGCATCACCTCCGGCGTCGTTTATCCCTATGCGGTTCTGGAACTGGCGCGCCGGTATCGCTTCCGCTCGATAGGCGGCACATCGGCGGGGGCGATTGCCGCCGCCTTTGCGGCGGCGGCGGAATATTCCCGCACGGTCAGAAACGATCCGAATGGCTTCACCCGCCTGCAGGCTCATTGCGACACGATACCCACCATTCTGGACAGGCTTTTCCAGCCCCAGCGCCGTTTTCGCCCGCTGATGCGTTACCTGCTGTGGGCGCAGGCCGGCGGCTGGCCGGGCAAGGTCCTAGGCTTGCTCCTTGCTTTTCCGCTGGCAGCCATAGTTGGCATTGTCATCGGCGCCGGCGCCTTGTGGGTTCTGGGCGGCGGTTGGGCCGGGTCGGTTCTCGGCGGATTGGTGGGAATGCTGGCCGGCATCCTCGGCCAGATCCTGTGGCTGGTTTTCTACCGGTTGCCAAGAGACGGCTTCGGTTTCTGCTCGGGACTGACGGTTTCCGATGCCGAGGTTCCGGGCCTGACGGAATGGCTTCATGCATCGATCCAGGACATCGCTTTCGGCAGCGACGCAGCAACCGCGCCACCGCTGACCTTCGGCGATCTCATCGGCGCGGAGCCGGAGAAGCCGGTCATCAACCTGAAAATGGTCACGACGAACCTGTCGATGCGGCGGCCGCACACGCTTCCGACCACCAGTCTCATGGTGGCTTACGATCCGACGGAATGGAGCCAGCTCTTTCCCGCGGCCGTGATGAACTGGCTCAAGCAGATCGCAACACCGGGCGGCCCCTTTCCCGAACTCAAGGCTTTTCCGGAGCCCGCCCAGTTGCCGGTCATCATCGCAACGCGCATGAGCCTGAGCTTCCCGGTGCTGTTCAAGGCCATTCCGGCCTATACCAACGATCGCGGCACGCTGGATATCGTGCAGCGTCTCGGCGGCAAAGCGCGGCCCGTCATGAAGGCGAAAATCTGGTTCTCCGATGGCGGTATCAGCAGCAACTTTCCCATTCATCTTTTCGATGCCCTGCTTCCGTCGCGCCCCACTTTCGCGCTTAGCCTCGATGAATTGCCGAAATCCATCGCCAGTAGCGGCAAGCGCGTTACGATCCCGCAGGCGGCGGGCGAAGGGATCGGCGTGCCCGTTCACAAGATGGAAAAAATGAGCGGCTTTCTCGGCAGCATCCTCAGCTCGGCGAAGGACTGGCAGGATCAGTCGCTCGCCACCATGCCGGGCCAGAGAGAACGCATCGCCCGCGTTTTCCTCAACGAGGAGGAAGGCGGGCTGAACCTCACCATGCCGCCGGAACGCTCTGCGAAGCTGATGAGCTACGGCCTCGAGGTCGGATCGCTCTTCGCCAACGGCGCGCTGGATTTCGACGAGCATCGCTGGCGACGGACGCTCGTTGCCTATGATCGGCTGGAAGACACGGTGTTTGCGACTGAGCGGCTGTGGAATGAAGGCAAATATCAAGACTGGCTGACGGGCTATATCGACGAGATCGAGAGTTACGAAGCCGTGACAAAGGGTGATCGGGAAAAGCTGATCGCCCGCATTGCCGCCTTTGCCGCCCTGTCGCAGAGTTTCTCTCCGGCAATCGTCAACAAACGGAAGAAATTTCCAAATCCGGCTGGCCGCCTGCGGATCGGGCCGGATATCTGACACGTCAGATGGGAGCCCCGGAAGGATTCGGGGAGAGAAACCGCCCTCGCCCGCTTAGTGGCTCGCGGCCTTTTTCTCCGCAGCGGGTTCTTCCGCCGGCGCATTTTCGGCAGCCGGCTTTTCTTCCGCCGCCTGCGCGGTCGTCGAGCCTTTGCCGAAGATCAGCGATTTCAGATAGGACAGGCTGAAGATGCTGCCGCCATCGGCTTCCGGCGTCGAGGTGAGAAGTTCGTCGGCAGCCGGTTCGCCATGCGCTTCGGGAGACGGGGTTTCGCCATGGGCAGCCCCGCCTTCGTTGGCTTCCGCCGGCGCGCCGCCATGGCCGCCCGCGCCGTCATCTTTGGTTTCGCCGTGTCCCGTCGCAGTTTTCGCGGGTTTTCCTTCATGGCCTTCAGAACCGGCATCCAGAGCCGGGGTCGCACAATCGGCCGAATCGCTGAGGCCTGCCGCCAGCGCCTCGGCATCTTCCAGCGGCAGATCGATACGCAGGCCGTAAAACTGGCCGCTGGCATTGGCGGCGCCATCGTAATAAAAGGCCGAATAACGATGGGCATCCGCGCCTTCGGGAATTTTTGCCGGATCGGGAATGAAAACCACCTGTGCGGCAATGGCACGGCCACGCATTTCCGAGCGCAGCTGCGGACCGTTCTTGTCTAGCACGGAGACCTGAACCAGATCGGGTTTCTGCTTGTCGTAAACCGCCCTTGCGACACGAAGCGCAGTCTTCAGCCGCTCTGTGCCGTCACCGCCCTGGGTACGAATGAATTTGCGGACCCATAAGGAACCGTTCTTGCGGATATTGACCGTCTGGACCGCGTCGCAGGAAAGCCCGTTGGTGGAGGCATAGGATGGGCCGAGCAGCCGCTCGCTGCCGATAAACACGGCAGCAGAGCCGGTCGCACCCGCCAAAAGCAGGATCCCGCCTCCAATCATAACGAGCTTGCGCGAAAACCGCATTCGTCCGAATACAGCTTTCACCCGCAACATCCTGACATCAAGTACCCCGTCTTACGCCCTCACCCCAAAACGTGGCTCGAAGGATGAGGAACACACGCGGGACAAGCTCCGGACCACGCTGTCCGAGCCTTGCGATAGTGCCGCTTTCTCATTGAAAAAAGTTTAATCCCGCCGGTGCAACACCGGCAAAAACGCACCATTTTCGGACATTTGCGAAATGCACTAATTTGCGAATGATTTGCAATAGCGTTGACAAGCGTGATTTTATAACAGATGGTATTGCGAATTAATCGCAACAAAATCTGGTGAGCCCCGTGAACTTCCATAAAATCCGCCACGCGATTTTCGCTTTTTCGCTTTTTCTGCCCGGCGCTGCCGTTGCTCAGGAAAAGCCGACTGTCGTGACGACCTTCACCATCATCGCCGACATGGCGCGCAATGTGGCGGGCGATGCGGCCGAGGTGGAAAGCATTACCAAGCCGGGCGCTGAAATTCACAACTACCAGCCGACACCGCGCGATATTCTTAAAGCCCGCAAGGCCGATCTGGTGCTTCGCAATGGCCTCAATCTGGAATTGTGGTTTGAAAAGTTCCTGGCCAACCTTTCCGGCGTGCCGAGCGTGACGGTGAGCGACGGCGTGGAACCCATGGCGATCAGCGGCGGCGCCTATCAGGGCAAACCCAATCCGCACGCCTGGATGTCCCCCGATAACGCCTTGATCTACGTGGAAAATATCCGCAAGGGCTTGACCGAGATCGATCCCGCCCATGCCGATGTCTATGCCGCCAATGCCAAGGCCTATTCGGACAAGATCAGAGCCACCGTGCAGCCGATCCGCCACACGCTTTCCGTTCTGCCGGAAAACAAGCGCTGGTTGGTAACGAGCGAAGGCGCGTTTTCTTATCTCGCCCGCGATTTCGGCCTGAAGGAACTGTTCCTGTGGCCGGTCAATGCCGACAGCCAGGGCACACCGCAGCAGGTGCGCGGCGTGATCGACGCCATGCGCGAGCACAATATCCACGTCATCTTCAGCGAAAGCACGGTTTCCGCCGATCCCGCAGAGCAGGTGGCCAAGGAAACCGGCGCGGCCTATGGCGGCATCCTCTATGTGGACTCGCTGAGCGAGGCGGACGGCCCGGTTCCGACCTATCTGGACCTTTTGCGCGTGACCAGCGAAACCATTGCCAAGGGGCTGTCTTCATGAGAATGGGCAGTAAAAAATCAGGCGGCGGCCTGACGGTTCAAAATGCGACAGTGACTTATCGAAACGGCCACACCGCATTAAGAAATGCCAGCTTTTCCATCCCCCGCGGAACGATCACTGCACTTGTCGGCGTCAATGGCGCCGGCAAGTCCACGATTTTCAAAGCGATCATGGGTTTCGTGCCGCTGGCCGCCGGCTCCGTCTCTATTTTCGACCTGCCGGTGAAGGAAGCGCTCAGGAAAAACCTCGTCGCTTATGTGCCGCAGGCCGAGGAGGTGGACTGGAGCTTTCCGGTGCTGGTGGAGGATGTGGTGATGATGGGCCGTTACGGCCACATGAATTTCCTGCGCATTCCCTCGAAACGCGACCATCACATGGTCGAAGAGGCGCTGAAACGCGTCAATATGCTGGACTATCGCAAGCGCCAGATCGGCGAACTCTCCGGCGGGCAGAAGAAGCGGGTGTTTCTGGCCCGCGCGCTGGCGCAGGAGGGTCAGGTGATCCTGCTGGACGAGCCTTTCACCGGTGTCGACGTAACGACGGAAGAGCAGATCGTCGCACTTTTGAAGGCGCTGCGCGACGAGGGCCGCGTCATGCTGGTCTCCACCCATAATCTCGGCAGCGTGCCGGAATTCTGTGACCGCGCCGTCTTCGTCAAGGGCACGGTGCTGGCATCGGGCAAGACGGCGGATACCTTCAACGAGGAGAACCTGCAAAAAGCCTTCGGCGGCAGCCTGCGCCACTTCGTGCTGGGCGGGGCAGACCTGCATAACGACGCCGATCCGCGCCGGGTGAAGGTTATCACCGATGACGAGCGGCCTTTCGTGATCTACGGCAAGAATGGCCAGAACGGGCGCGATCCTGAGGCTCCGAAAGAAAAAGTCGATGATAGACAGCCTTCTTGAGCCTTTCACCTATGGTTACATGCTGAACGCCATCTGGGTCAGCGCACTGGTGGGCGGCGTCTGCGGCTTTCTCTCTGCCTATCTGATGCTGAAGGGCTGGTCGCTGATCGGCGATGCGCTTTCCCATGCCATCGTTCCGGGCGTGGCGGGCGCCTATATGCTGGGCCTGCCCTTTTCGCTGGGCGCGTTCCTTTCCGGCGGGCTTGCGGCCGGTTCCATGCTGTTCCTGAACCAGAAGACACGACTGAAGGAAGACGCGATCATCGGGCTGATCTTCACCTCGTTTTTCGGGCTCGGCCTGTTCATGGTGTCGCTCTCGCCCACCTCGGTGAATATCCAGACCATTGTGCTCGGCAATATTCTGGCGATCACCGCCGAAGACACCATCCAGCTCGCGCTGATCGGCGGCATCAGCCTCATCGTGCTGGCGCTGAAATGGCGTGACTTCATGGTGGTGTTCTTCGATGAGAACCACGCCCGCACCGTGGGGCTGAAGCCGGAAGTGCTGAAGGTGATCTTCTTCACCCTGCTGGCCGCTTCCACGGTTGCCGCCCTCCAGACCGTTGGGGCCTTCCTCGTCGTCGCCATGGTGGTGACGCCAGGCGCCACCGCCTATCTCTTGACCGACCGTTTCGAGCGGCTGATCCTGATGAGCCTCATCATCGGCGCGGCCACCAGCTTCGTCGGCGCTTATCTCAGCTATTTCCTCGATGGTGCGACCGGCGGCGTCATCGTCGTGCTGCAGACGGCGATATTCCTTGCTGCCTTCGTTTTTGCGCCCAAGCACGGCCTGCTTGCTTCCCGCGCCAAGGCCCGCAGGGCGCTGGAGGAGACGCCATGAGCGACTATCTCGAACTCGCCATCCTGCCGTTTCAGCTGCCCTTCATGCAATATGCCTTCGTCATCACCCTGATGATCGCGGTGCCGATGGCGATGCTCTCCTGTTTTCTGGTGTTGAAGGGCTGGTCGCTGATGGGCGATGCGGTTTCCCACGCCGTGCTGCCCGGCGTGGTGCTGGCCTATATCGTCAACATCCCGCTTTCCATCGGCGCCTTCATCGCCGGCATGATCTGCGCGCTCGGCACCGGTTTCATCAAGGAAAACAGCCGCATCAAGGAAGACACGGTGCTGGGCATCGTTTTTTCCGGCATGTTCGGGCTGGGGCTGGTGCTTTATGTGAAGGTGCAGAGCGATGTGCATCTCGACCACATCCTCTTCGGCGACATGCTGGGCATTGCGCCGTCGGACATGCTGGAGACGGGCCTGATCGCACTTTTCGCCACCCTATTTCTCGGCATCCTGCGAAAGGACCTGCTGGTCAACGCCTTCGATGCGCAGCATGCGAAAGCCATCGGCCTGCCGGTGCGGGTGCTGCATTACGGTCTGCTGATGGTCCTGTCGCTCACCGTCGTCGGGGCGCTGAAGGCGGTGGGTATCATCCTCTCGGTCGCCATGCTGGTCGCGCCGGGCGCAATCGCCTTCCTGCTGACCCGGCGTTTTTCCGCCACGCTGCTGGTGGCCATTGCGGTGGCGATAACCTCATCGCTGGCAGGCATATGGCTGAGCTTCCTCATCGACAGCGCGCCGGCCCCCACTATCGTCATGTTCATGAGCCTTGCTTTCGTTGCCACCTTCATCCGCACCACCTTGAAGGCGAGGCGGATCGATGCGGCAGGGGAAACAGGCTTCTAGAGCATTCCCAGGAAAAGTGGACCCCGGTTTTCCGTCCGGAAATGCGCCAAAACAAGAGTTAGAGTGTTTTCGCTATTCGAAGAAAAGCGAAAACACTCTAAAATAACGATTTTTGCGGGCGTATGGAACATTTTCGCCTTTTGCGCGTCATTTTACCGAGCCTGTCGCGGGGCGGCGGGCTCGGGAAATTATGCAAAAGGGGAAGCGCCATGCTGAAGTGGGCTCTTATTTTCTTTGTTATCTCTTTGATCGCGGGCGTATTCGGCTTTACCGGCATTTCGGCAGCCGCGGCGGGCGTGGCCCGAATCCTGTTCTTCATCGCCGTGGTGATCTTCCTGGTCTTCCTCGTGCTTGCACTGATGGCCGGAAGCGCCGTCGTCTGAATGAAAAAAGGCGACCGGTTTTCACGCCGGTCGCCTCTCCTTTCTCCCTTAAAAAGATTCAGCCAGTCCAGCCGCCGTCAATGACGTGAATCTGGCCGGTGGTGAAACCTGCCTCGTCCGAAGCGAGATAGGTAA
The DNA here is from genome assembly GCF_041954855.1 of Agrobacterium sp. LR_9. NCBI lineage: Bacteria > Pseudomonadati > Pseudomonadota > Alphaproteobacteria > Hyphomicrobiales > Rhizobiaceae > Agrobacterium > Agrobacterium sp. LR_9. The sequence goes on along the minus strand of NZ_JAVAYA010000008.1, from coordinate 52,661 downwards.
CCAGCGCCGCGATTTCTTCCGGCGTGGCGATACGGCCCATCGGCTGGCGGGCGATGAAATCGGCCAGCGCCTGTTCGTAATTGCCGGTGGCGCGCAGGCGGTCATGCAGGGACGGGCTATCGACCGTGCCGGGGCAGATGGCGTTGCAGCGAATGCCCTTTGTCACGAAATCGGCGGCGATGGCCTTGGTCAGACCCACCACGGCCGCCTTGGAGGCGGTATAGGCGAAACGGTTCGGCACGCCCTTCACACTGGAAGCGACGGAAGACATGTTGACGATTGCGCCCTTGCCCTTTTCCAGCATGCCGGGCAGGAAGGCGCGGCAGGTGCGATACATGGCCTTGGCGTTGAGATCGAAGGAGAAATCCCAGTCCTTCTCTTCGCAATCGAGAATGGTGCCGGAATGAACGAAACCCGCGCAGTTGAACAGCACATCCGCATGGCCGATATCGGCGGCGAAATCCTTGACGCCATCGCCATCCAGCACGTTAAGAACCCGGGTTTCCGCACCTTTAAGCGTCGAAAGCGCCTGTTCGTTGATATCGGTGGCGATGACGCGCGCGCCGAGCGACACGAACCGCTCCGCCGCCGCCCGGCCGATACCCTGACCGGCGGCGGTGATCACCACTGTCCGGCCGTTAAAATCCTGCACCATGAATAGCCTCCCGCTAAGGCCCGCCCGTCCTTCAGGCACCGGACCGCTGAATTTCGATGATCTCAAATATGGATCGACAATTCATATGTAAACGCGGTATTCATATGGCGTCAAGCAAACTTGCGTCGATGTCGGCTATCGGGCAACCATATTTTCAGGCTGCCCACCCGGCGACCGCGCAAAACACCATCGAGGCCAGATGACCGACGACGACAGCGAAAGATATCGCGCTCCCGCCCTCGACAAGGGTCTGGACATTCTCGAACTTCTGGCCCGTACCGATGGCGGGCTGACGCAGATCGAGATCGCCAAGTCTATCGGCAAAAGCCCGAACGAGCTTTATCGCATGCTGGACCGGCTGGTGCGCCGCGGCTATGTGCAGCGACTTGACGGAGACCGCTTCTCACTGACGCTGAAGATGTTCGGGCTGGCGCATTTCCACGCGCCGATCCGCCGGCTGGTTTCTTTCGCCGCACCGGTCATGCGCGATTTTTCGGCAAGCGCCGAGCAGGCCTGTCATCTGGGGGTTTATGATCGCGGCAGCGTCGTTGTCATCGCCCAGCAGGAATCGTCCACCTATTGGGCCATGTCCATGCGGGTCGGCGCGCAGATGAGCCTGTTCCACACCGGCTCCGGCCATGTGCTTCTGGCCTTCCAGACGGAAGCGCAGCGCCAGATCATGATAACCGAACAGGTGCGCGGCAGCGGCGAAACCGTGCCGCCGGACCTCGCCGGGCGGCTGGCGGAGGTGCGCAAAAACGGTTTCGAATCCATGGACAGCCTTCAGACCGCCGGCGTGCGCAATATTTCCGCCCCGGTGCTGACGCTGGACGGCACTGCGCTTGCCGTCATCACCTGCCCCTATATTACCCCGCTTGGCGGCAAGGCCCCGACACGCGAGGCCTGTGAAGCGCTGATCCGCGAGGCGGCAAAGCGGATTTCCGAAGTGGCGACGGGAAACGGAAATTCCTGAAACGCACAAAAAAACGCGACCGGCAGGGACCCGATCGCGTTTTGAGTGACTGGAGATTTATATCTCTTAAACGCAGGGGGAACGTGGATGGTTCCCCCTTTTTGTATCAGGCCGCAGCCAGCGTCAGTTCCTTGCGGACCATTTCGCGCAGCGTCACCAGATCCTTGGCGAAGAGGCGGATGCCTTCCGAGAGCTTCTCGGTGGCCATCGCATCTTCGTTGAGCGCCCAGCGGAATGCCTTCTCGTCGAGCGACTGCAGCGGCTCTGCCTTGACATTGTCGGGCGAAAGCTTGCGCTCCAGCTTGCCGCTGTCCTTGTCCAGCTCTTCCAGCAGCGCCGGGCTGATCGTCAGGCGGTCGCAACCGGCCAGCGCTTCGATTTCGCCGACATTGCGGAAGGAAGCGCCCATGACGACGGTGCTGATGCCATTGGCCTTATAGTAATTGTAGATGCTGCGCACAGAAACGACGCCCGGATCGGTCTCGGCGGTGTAGGTCTCACCGGTGGACTTCTTGTACCAATCGAGAATACGGCCGACGAAGGGCGAGATGAGGAAGACCTTGGCTTCGGCGCAGGCAATCGCCTGTGCCTGCGAGAACAGCAGGGTCAGGTTGCAGTCGATGCCTTCGGACTGGAGAACCTCGGCAGCCTTGATGCCTTCCCAGGTGGAGGCGAGCTTGATGAGGATACGTTCACGCTCGATGCCGCGCTCCTTATAGGCGGCAATGATGTGGCGCGCCTTGGTGATGGAGGCTTGCGTATCGAAGGAAAGGTCGGCATCGACTTCGGTCGACACACGGCCCGGAACGAGGCCGGCAAGCGCCGCGCCCACGGAAATGGCGAGACGGTCGGCAACGGCGGCAACCACGGCGTCAGACTGGCCGCCCTGCTTCTTGCCCCATGCGACGGCTTCCTTCACCGCATCGGCAAAGGCCGGTGTGCCGAGCGCTTTGAGAACGATGGTGGGGTTGGTGGTGCAATCCACCGGCTTCAGGCGCGCAACCGCCTCGATATCGCCGGTATCGGCAACGACCGTGGTGATGGCGCGAAGTTGTTCGAGTTTGGATGTCATATCTGATGATCCTTCATGATCTCTTGAAAACTTGCTCAGCCGTCATTTCGTTCCCGCACCGGGGGTGCGCCCAAGGCCGAAATCGCGGTTTATCCGGCTCCGACTATCGCAAGCGGCACGGTCGAAAGTCAAGACATTTGCGCATCGCAATTGACATAAGTTTCACGCCTGCGATACTCGGTCACTCATAAAGAATGGCGGAAACCGTGGCGAAACTGAGAAGAGAAACCCATACGGCCTATTCGGAAGCGGCGTCTCTGCGGCTGCGCGCCGCATGGCTCTATTATAATCAGGGCATGACGCAGAAGGATGTCGCCGAGAAACTGGGCATCAGCCGCTCCACCGTCATCCGCCTTCTGGACGAGGCGATGAAGCGCTCCGAAGTGCAGATATGGATCAACGAAGGCATTGAGGATTTCGTCGAGCTGGCTGGCCGGCTGGAGGCGGCTTACGGGCTGGACGAGGCGGTGATCATCCCTTCCCCGGATAAGGCGAACGCCGAAGGCACGGCCAAAGCCGTCGGGCTGGCGCTCGGCCAATTCCTCTCAGAAGCGGTGCCGAATGAGGCCACCATCGGCGTCGGCTGGGGCCGCACCATGACCGCCTCGCTTTCCAGCTTTCGCCCGCCGCGCCGGGAAAACTGCAAGGTCGTCTCGCTGCTCGGCGGTATCGTCGCCGTGCACCAGACCAACCCGTTGGATTACACCTGGCGGCTGGCGAGCGCGCTCGGGGCGGAATGTTACATGTTTCTCGCGCCGCTTCTGGTAGATTCCGTCGAGACAAAACGGGCGCTGATCGAAAAATGCGGGCTCGCGACGCTTTATGATCTCGCCGAAACGCTCGATCTCGCCATCGTCTCCTGCGGCGATATTGGCCCGCATTCGACCTCGCTGTCGGAGGGTTTCATTTCCAAGGCGACGCTGCAGGAACTCATCGATGCCGGCTGTGTCTGCGACACCATGTTCAATTTCATCGATGCCGAAGGTCGCTCGGTCGATCACCCGATCAACCAGCGCGCCATGGCAATCGATCTCGACACGCTGCGCAAGGCAAAACACATCGTGCTGGCCTCCGGCGGCGCCCACCGCGCCATCGCCATCCGGGCCACGATCAAGCGGATCGGCTGTAATACGCTGATTACAGACGAGGCGGCGGCAAGAGCGTTGATGGAGCTGGTTTAGGCCTCGTCGGGCCATTCGCGAGCGGCATGTTGCACGAACAGGATTTCGACCTGTTGCTCCGTCACGCGATAGGCGACGATGTAGGGCAGGCCGGAAATAACCAGCTCCCTAGTCCCTTCGATTTCGCCACTGCGTCCTAAATGAGGATTATCGGACAAAAGACGTGCCGTCGTCTGGTGAATTGCCCTAACGACTTTTACTGCCGCACGCGGATTACGTTCGGCGATATAGTCGCCTATAGCATCAAGCTCCCGGAGATAACGCCGCGTCCAAACCAACCGCACGCGTTTCAGGCCTTGGCATATTTATTCAGAACGACGTTGATTTCTTCTTCAGTAACAAACTCCCCGGCATCGGCCTCCGCCAACCCTGCCCTCACGCCGCTCGTCCATTTCTCCTGCCATGCCAGAGAACGTCCATGAGAAAGCGCATCTTCTATGATGCGGCTTGGAGTCGAGTTCGAGCGCTCGGCCAAGATATCCAGCCGGTGTTTAAGATCGTCGGGAAGTTCAATCGTGCTTTTCATGGGCCAAGAATAACCGATCCCAGGCAGATCGGCAAAGACAATCCAAGCCTCGCCTCACACCTTCCCCGTTTCCCAGCCGAGCATCGCCCGCTTGCGGGTCAGGCCCCAGTGATAGCCCGTCAGCGCCCCACTTTTACCGACAGCGCGATGGCAGGGAACGACGAAGGACACCGGGTTGGCGCCGACCGCCGTACCGACCGCACGCGACGCGGTGGGCTGGCCGATATCGCAGGCGATATGCGAATAGGTAACCGCGCGGCCCATCGGAATTTTCAGGAGACTTTCCCAGACCCGCACCTGAAAATCCGTGCCGAGCAGCACGACGCGCAGCGGCCTGTCCGCCGACCACATGGACGGATCGAAGATGCGCGCGGCATAGGGTGCCGTCGCTTCGCGATCCTCGACATAATCGGCATTCGGCCAGCGGCCGGCCATGTCCTCGAAACAGGCCCTTTCCTCGCCCGGATCGGCGAAGGCGCAGCCGGCAAGGCCACGATCGGTCACCATGACCAGCGCAAGCCCGAAGGGCGAGGTGTGGAAACCGTAACGGATCGTCAGCCCGCCGCCCTTGGCCTTCCATTCGCCGGGCGACATGGCCTCATGGGTGACGAACAGATCGTGCAGGCGTCCGGGGCCAGACATACCGACCTCAATGGAGGTTTCCAGCAGCGGCAAATCCTCTTCGCGCAACAGCCGCTTGGCATGATCGAGCGTTACGGCCTGCAGGAATGCCTTGGGCGAAAGGCCGGCCCAGCGGGTGAAGGTCTTCTGCAATTGCGTCGGCGACTGGCCAAGCTCTGCGGCAATGGCTTCGAGGGAGGGCTGCTCGCGATAATCCAGCGTCAAAAGCTCGATAACCCCGCGCACCGTGTCGTAATCCGATCCGATGGGGGTGATGTCTTCGTTCAGCGTAATATTGGCGTTCATCGCAAATCTCCTAACGGGTAAGAGAAAACCATTAAAGCGACTGCGTCTCCACCCGTTTCTTGCGCCCTGCTCCATTTCTACCGTCATACCGGCCTCGAGCCGGTATCCAGCCAGCCCAAGTCCTTGGGCTGAAAGGAGTCTTTTCCGCCGCGCGGACGCGCGTCGGCTGGATTCCGGCTCAGGGCCGGAATGACGGAGGGAGAGCTGGATTATCCTCTTACATCCGCCGCCTGACAGTCGCCAGCGCACCGCCAAACGCCTTCGCGAAACTTTCCCGGTCATCCGGATTGAGAAACGAACCGATATCGGTCGCCCGGCCTTCACCCGTCACATGCATGGAGACGATGCCGATCTCGTCATGCCGCCTCACCCTGAAGCGCGCCCAGAAGGGATTGAAGCGATGCTCCACCATCCGCCCGGCGGGAGAAAATTTGCGGATCGACAGGCTGGTGCGCGAGACGCTGACCTCTTCCCGCGCCTTCGCCGCCCGGTAATTGGCGCGGAAGGCGGCATAAAGAAGCAGGAAATCCAGCCCTAAAAACAGGCCGACCGGCCATGCCCCGGTGGCGAGGAAAAAGCCACCATAGACAAGGCAGGCCAGGCCGGAGAAAAGCAGGAGCAGCCGGAAACCCCTTCTGCCAAGCGAACGGTGCGGAACGAGTTCCGCCGCGAAAATCGGCTGGTCGTTGAGCGTATCCACGTTGCTTTCCTCAGGGCGGGCTGGCTATAGATAGTCCATGACAGTCGTCAAAAAACGATCCAGCACCCAAACATTGAAAAAGTCAAATCCGGCATCCGCGCGCAAGCCGGCGCGGGTGAAAACGGCCTATTCGAAGGACGAGCTCACCGAAATCTTCCGGCGCTTTTCCATTCAGCGGCCGGAGCCGAAAGGCGAGCTGGAACATACCAATCCCTTCACCCTGCTGGTGGCTGTGGCGCTTTCCGCGCAGGCGACCGATGTGGGCGTGAACCGGGCCACACGCGCGCTGTTCAAGGTGGCCGATACGCCGGAAAAGATGCTGGCGCTCGGCGAGGAAGAACTGATCGGTTATATCAAGACCATCGGACTTTACCGCAACAAGGCGAAAAACGTCATTGCCCTGTCGCAGATGCTGATCGACAATTTCGGCGGCGAGGTGCCGAAAACCCGCGAGGAGCTGGTGACGCTGCCGGGTGTGGGCCGCAAGACGGCCAATGTGGTGATGTCCATGGCCTTCGGCGTGCCCACGCTTGCGGTGGATACACACGTCTTCCGCATTGCCAACCGGCTCTGTCTTGCGCCGGGCAAAACCCCTGACGAGGTTGAAGACCGGCTGATCCGCATCATTCCCGAACAATATCTGTTCCATGCCCATCACTGGCTGATCCTGCATGGGCGTTATTGCTGCAAGGCGCGCAAGCCGGAATGCGAACGCTGCGTGATTGCCGATATCTGCAAATCACCGGAAAAGACCTTCGATATTCCAGCGCCGCTGGTGGAATTACCCGCGCAGCTGTTCGGTGCGGCCGCTAGCGAATGAGGGATCGCGCCGGCTGACGGCCTTGTGCAGATGCACCATCATCGAGGCGGCAAAAAGCGGCGTCAACAGGTTGAGGAACGGCACCGCCAGGAAGGCCGCTATCACCAGCCCGGCCATGAAGACGGTGGTGCGGTGTTTTGAGCGGAACAACCTCGCTTCGGCGGGCGAGCGGAAGCGCATCGCCGCGAATTCGAAGAATTCCCGGCCGAGCAGATAGCCGTTCACCAGAAAAAACGCGATGAGATTGATACCTGGCACCAGAAGCAGCAACAGCGCGACAATGTTGCCGGCAATGACGACACCGAAGAACTTGATGGACGACAGAACGGCCTCGCCGACCGGCATCGCCTTGCCCGGCGGATCCTTCGGATAGCTCTTTTTCTCGACCACTTCGGCGACATCGTCGAGAAACAGGCCGGCAATGACGGCGGTGACCGGCGAAATAAGCAGCGCGAGCGCCAGCGCCAGCCCGATGCCGGCGAAAATGGCGAAAACGAAGGTCAACCAGCCCGCCCAGTCCGGCACGCCGGGGATAAGCGTATCCACCCACGGCAGGGCGAAATAAATGAAGATCGAGCGGATGGCGAACCACAGCGCCGCAAGCATGAGAAGCGTGAGCCCCAAAACCTTCCAGAAGACCGACCGGGTTTCGGCGGCAAAGAGATTGTGGAAGGCAAGCCTCGCCGCATCAAAAATCATCCGGAACTCCTCGACGCCTTTCGCGTTGAAACACGCTTACCAGACGAGAGATAAGCGCTGCCAGCCCGCTCTGCAAGACGGGCGGAAATATGCCAAATGGCTGGATTTAAACCGCAGATGGAATTTCTCTTGAATAAAAGGTATCTCTAAAATATAATAATATACCTATTATATTTCGCATTCCGGTCCGGTGGAGGACAAGGCCGGAAAAGCTATCCCCCACCGTCAAATTGCGGTTCGCACGCTCGTTTGCGCGCGCGCATGCATCATCGTTCAAAAAAGATAAAAGAATGAGGCGTTGGTGGAAAAGCTGCTGTTGAACCTTACGCGCGCCATGAAGGCAGGCACCCCTTCAGAGCGCAAGATCGCCAAATATCTGATCGAACATCTGGACGAATTGCCGTTCGAGACGGCCCAGACGCTGGCCGCCAAGCTCAGCCTCAGTCCGATGACGGTCGGCCGTTTCCTGCGCTCGCTGGGATACCGGCAATTCAGCGACATCCGCGCCGATCTGCGCCATGCCGAAGAAACGGCCGGCGCGGACCAACCCGCCATGGCCGAAGGCGGCGAACGCCGTTCCAACCCGTTTTCACAGCTTCTGTCCCAGCAGATTCAGGCCATCCAGACCGCTTTCGACATGACCACCCAATCGATCTGGCGGGTCGCCATGAACGAGATCGCCACGGCGGGCAATGTTTTTCTGGCAACCTCTCCGGAAGGTCTCGATGCCGGGCGGCATTTTTACGGGCGGCTTCTGGAGAGCCGGGGCCATATCCATTATCTCGGCAGCGACAGCGCGGCCTATGTGGCCCTGTGGGATTTCGACCCCGCGCAGGCGCTGCTCGTCATCATGGATTGCGGCGGCGCCCTGTCGCCCCTGCAACGCCTGTCGGCAATGGCGCGCAAGAGCGGCTACAGGACATTGCTGATCACCACACGCTTTTATGAATGGGGACCGGAAAGCGCAGATCTCTGCCTTGCCATGCCGCAGGCGCAGAATGGCGGCCAGGGCCTGCTGCAACTGGTCTCCCTGCTGGAATTTACCCTCTGTTCGCTTGGCGCCAGCGCCGATGACAGCGGCAGGGCAAGGGCGAAGAACCTCACGGCCCTGAAACGCTCGCTGCGCAGCTGAACGACAACAGTGCGTGCTTATGGATCGAGCGGCCACAGCTTGTTTCTTCTCCCCGCCGGGGAGAAGGTCGCGGCAGCGGGATGAGGGGGCGACGGTAGAGATATTCGGAGAGCTTGCCCCCTCATCCGACCCTTCGGGCCACCTTCTCCCCCACGGGGAGAAGAAAGAAGCGGCACCCGCCAGCAATGCGCTCTAACCTGTCATTTCCTTTTAGAAAATCAAAGGCTTTCCAGTTCCTGACGATGGCGGTACATGGCGAGAAAACGGCGGTAATCCCGCTCATAACGGGGGCCACGCGCAGGATTGCCTGATATTTCTGCATTGCCCGGATACATGGCGGCCCCTGCTGCGGCAAGGTTCGCATGCACCCCGCCGGCCGTCGCCGCCGTCATCGCCGTGCCGAGCAGCACCGCATCGGCGGTGGCGGGAACGACGATGCGCTTGCCCGTCACATCGGCATAAAGCTCCATCAGCAGCGGGTTCTTCACGTGCCCGCCGGTAACGTGCAGGCTTTCCACCGCATAACCGAAACGCTCCATCGCATCGAGCACATGGCGGGCGCCAAGCGCAATGGCGACGGCCGTGCGCCAGTAAAGACGGCAGAGACTGTCGAACGACGTATCCAAAGTCAGTCCGCTGATGACGCCGACGGCGTGCGGGTCGGCAAGCGGCGAGCGGTTGCCGTGGAAATCCGGCAGCACATGCAGCCGCTCGGCGAAGGCCTCACCCTCAAGCGCGCGCAATTCCGTTACCCGCGCAACGATGCGGGCATGCAGCGCCGTATCCGGCTCACCGCCAGCCGCGTGCATGCGTACAATATGGTCGAGCAGCGCGCCGGTGGCCGATTGCCCGCCCTCCACCAGCCAGTGACCCGGCAGGATCGCCTGCCAATAGGGCCCCCAGAGGCTGTGGCCGGGCATCTGCCGTTCCGACATGGCGACAAGGCAGCTCGATGTACCGGCGATCAGCGCCACATGCCGGCCCACATCCGCAGACAGGCAGCCGCCCAGCGCACCGAGCGCGCCGGCATAGGCGTCGATCATGCCCGCCGCCACCTGGCAGCCGGTATCGAGACCCAGTTCGGCGGCGGCTTCGGGCGAAAGCGGGCCGATGCTATCACCCGGCATTACCGTGGTTTCGGGAAGCCCTGCCCGCTCCCTCAAATCGGCAAGGCCCGCCAATTCGAGATAATCCGCCTGCCAGCCGGGATTTTCCTGCGCCAGAAAATTCCACTTCGCCGTCTGCGTGCAATTTGAACGCTGCGCTGAACCGGTCGCCTTCCACGTCAGGAAATCCGCCAGATCGAAGGCGAAGGACATGCGCGACCAGCTTGCCGGCATATGCGTCTTCAGCCACATCAGCTTCGGCATCTGCATTTCCGGCGAGACGCTGTTGCCGGCGAAATCCAGCACCCGGTGGCCGGATGCCGTCAGGCTATCGGCCTCCGATATCGCCCGGTGATCGAGCCAGACGATGGTGTCGAACCGGTCTTCACCGGTAACGGAAACCGAAACCGGCTCACCCCGCCCATCGCGGATGACCAGCGAGCAGGTGGCGTCGAAACCGATGGCGGCTATGCTTTGCGGCGAAACACCGGCCTCGGCAAGCGCCGCCCTCACCACGATGCAGACCGCCTTCCATATGTCGGTGGAATCGTGTTCGGCGTGGTTTTCCTGCGGCCTCTGCATCAGGATGGGATGGGTGGAGCGGGCAAGCAGCCGGCCGGCCGGATCGAAAATGCCGGCCCGGGCGCTGGCGGTGCCGACATCGACAGCGACGAGATTTTGACGCATCAAGACTGCAATTCCATCCCTTGCGCAACGACCCGGCGACGGCGGCAGGCAAAATCTGCTTCAGCCCGCATCACGTTCCATTTGGCCGTCAAAACCGCCCTTCCCCACATAGCTGCCGACAAGTTGGACCAAATCCGGCATCGCGTCAAACACCGCATCCGCACCAAGCCCGGCGATCTTTTCACGGAATGCGGGAAAGCGCGCATGCGAACCGCCGGTAAAGGCAAAAACGCCCATGCCAGCCGCCTTTGCGGCGGCAATGCCGGCCGGGCTGTCCTCGATCACGATGCAGTGACGCGGCTCGACGCCCATTTCGCGCGCCGCATGCAGGAAAAGATCGGGTGCCGGTTTGCCGTTCTTCACCATGGTGGCGCTGAAGACATGCGGTTCGAATTTGTCGATCAGGCCCGTCAACCCCAGCGAATAACGGATGCGTTCCGGCTGGCTTGAGGAAGCGACGCAGCGCCGCAGCGGCAGGAGCCTGTCCAGCGTTTCGCCAATGCCGTCAATCGGCCGAAGCTCGGTGCGGAAACGCTCAAACAGCGTCGCCCGCATATGGTCGAGAAAATCGATGTCGGTTTCGACACCGTAATCCTCAAACAACGTCGCCGTCATGCTGGCGACGCTGCGACCGAGGAAGCGCTCATAGGCCTCTTCCTCTCCCATCGTAACGCCGAGATGGGAGAGCATATCGAGAAGGACGGAGATGGAGACCGGCTCGCTATCGACGAGAACGCCGTCGCAATCGAAAATCAAAAGGGGCCCGGTCTCGTCTTCCATCTCATGGTCACTTTTCAGCCAGCTTGTCATCCAGATAAAGCTGCAACGTCTTCGCCGTGCCTTCTTGCCACAGCGTCTTCAATGCATGGGCAAAGCGTTTACGGAAAAGCTCCGATTCGGCAACCGTTCCGAAGATGTCTTCAAGCGCGAGGAAGGCCATCGGATCGTCCTTGGCCTTGATGGCAGCCGCCTGAAGCCGCTCGGCGCTGGCGTCGTTGAAGGTGATTTCCTTGCCGCTATCGGAGGTGCCCTGGAAATAACGGCACCACAGCGCCGAAACCAGCGAAAGGCCGACGATATCCTCGCCGCGCGCCAGACGGTCGGCGGTGGATGGCAGGATGAATTTCGGCTGGCGGTTGGAACCGTCCTGCGCCAGACGCGGAATGGTGTCGCCGATCTTCGGATTGAGGAAACGCCGCTCGATCAGCGCGAAATAATCGGCAAGATTCGTATCGGGAACCGGCGGAATGACCGGAATGATCTCGTCATTTTCAAGCTTTGCCAGAAATGCCCGGATCAGCGGATGTTCCATCGCCTCATGCACGAAATGAATGTCGAGCAGTGCCGCCGGATAGGCGATTGCCGCATGGCCGCCATTGAGAATGCGGATTTTCATGTGCTCATAGGGCGCGACATCCTTGACGAACTGCACGCCAGCCTTTTCCAGCGCCGGGCGGCCGGCGGGGAAATTATCCTCCATAACCCATTGCTTGAACTCCTCGCAGAAGACCGGCCAGTTGTCCTCGATGCCGAAATCGTCGCGGGCGATATTGCGTTCGCGCTCGCCTGTCGCGGGCGTAATGCGGTCGACCATGGAATTGGGGAAAGCGACATTTTCGCCGATCCAGTTGGCGAAGGCAGGATCGGACAGGGCCGCCAGCCCGACCACGGCATTTTTCGTGACCTTGCCATTATGCGGAATGTTGTCGCAGGACATGACGGTAAAGGGTTGCAGCCCCTTGTCCCGCCGCGCCTTCAGCCCGGCGACGATGAGGCCGAACACGGTTTTCGGCGAAGCCGGGTTCCTCCCGTCCTCGGCAATGGCCGGATGCTGCGGATTGAAGGAACCGGAAGCATCGATGAAATAACCGCCCTCGGTAATCGTCATGGAAACGATGCGGATTTTCGGATCGGCGAGCGTATCGATGATGGCCTTCGTGTCGCCGACCTTCAGAATGTCGATCATCGGCCCGGTGACGCGCGCACCGGTGCGGTTATTGTCCTGCTCCACCACTGTCGTCAGGAAATCCTGCGCGGCAAGCTTTTCGCGCATCACCGCATCGGACGGCAGAACTCCAGCGCCGATGATGGCGAAGTCATGGTCCGCACCTGTGTTGAAGAGGTCATCCAGATAAACCGCCTGATGGGCGCGGTGGAAATTGCCGACGCCGAAATGCACGATGCCGGCGGAAAGATCGGCCCGGGAATAGGCCGGAACCGCCGCGGTTTTTCTGGCGTCGTCAAGCGTTGCGAGGGAGAGTTTGCATGTCATGTCACGATCCTCGAAGGGGAAACGTTGTTCGTGCCAAGGCCGGGCGGCAGGCGCCCGATACTCAGCTCATCCAGTTGCCGCCATCGACATTATAGGTCTGGGCGACGATGTATTGTGCCTCATCGGAGGCAAGGAAGATCGCCATGCCGGTCAGGTCTTCGGCACGGCCCATGCGGCCGAAGGGTACTGCCTCCCCGACCAGCCGCTTCTTTTCACCGGTGGGGCGGTTTTCGTATTTCGCAAACAGCGCATCCACGCCGTCCCAGTGCTCGCCATCGACCACGCCCGGCGCAATCGCATTGACGTTGATGCCGTGCCGGATGAGATCGAGCCCCGCCGATTGGGTGAGGCTGATGACGGCGGCCTTGGTGGCGCAATAAACCGCCACCAAGGCCTCGCCGCGCCGGCCGGCCTGGCTTGCCATGTTGATGATCTTGCCGCCTTTTCCCCGAGCGATCATTGTTTTTGCGGCGGCCTGCATCATGAACAGCGTGCCGGACACGTTGATCGAAAACAGTCTTTCGTAGCTCTCGCGTTTGATCTCGACAATCGGTGCGAGGTCGAACAGCGCGGCATTGTTGATGAGGATATCGAGCCCACCGGTCTGGCCCTCCACCGTGCGGATAGCGGTGTCGATGGAATGCTGCTTGGTCACGTCGAGTTCGACGGCATAGGCATTCTCGCCGATCTCGCGGGCGGTCTTGCTGGCGCGCTCGAAATCGATATCGGCAATGGCGACGGTTGCCCCCTCGCGTATATAGGCTTCGGCAAAGGCACGGCCAATGCCGCGCGCCGAACCCGTTATCAGCGCGGATTTGCCTTCCAGTCTTCCCGTCATATCGCCACACCCTTTTCATCGAACCTGTGGATCTTGGTGTCATCCGGCGTGATGAAGACGGTATCGCCGTGTTTGCACTCGAACTCGCCATCGGTCCTTGCGGTAATCGGCCCGATGCCGTTCACCTCGAGATGCAGGAAGGTATCCGATCCGAGATGTTCGGCGACGGTGACCTTGCCCTGCCAGAGCCCACTTTCCTTCGACAGCACCAGATGCTCCGGCCGCACGCCGGCGGTGGTCGCACCCTTTTGGCGGGCAAAGTCGCCGGTGATGAGGTTCATGCGCGGCGAGCCGATGAAGCCGGCGACGAAGAGGTTGGCGGGGGAGCGGTAAAGCTCCATCGGTGAGCCGACCTGCTCGATATTGCCGCGGTTGAGCACCACGATCTTGTCGGCCATGGTCATGGCTTCCACCTGGTCGTGGGTGACGTAGATCATCGTCGTCTTCAGCGTGTTGTGCAGTTCTGAGATTTCCAGCCGCATGGTGCCGCGCAGCGCCGCATCGAGGTTGGAAAGCGGTTCGTCGAACAGGAAGGCGGAAGGTTCGCGCACGATGGCGCGGCCGATGGCGACACGCTGGCGCTGGCCGCCCGACAGCTGCGAGGGCCGGCGCTCGAGATAGTCGGTAAGGTTCAGCACCCTTGCGGCGTCTTCGACCTTCTTATCGATGATCGCCTTGTCAAGCTTGGCCATCTTCAGCGGAAAGGCGATGTTGTTCCTGACACTCATATGCGGATAAAGCGCATAGGACTGGAACACCATGGCAAGGCCGCGCTCGGCCGGCGCCTTTTCCGTCACATCCTTGCCGTCGATGACGATCTTGCCGCCGGAGACGTCTTCCAGCCCGGCAATCAGGCGCAGCAGCGTGGACTTGCCGCAGCCGGAGGGGCCGACGAAGACGACGAACTCGCCGTCATGAATATCGAGATTGATCGACGGGATGACTTTCGCCTCACCGAAGACCTTGGACACGTTCTGAAGGGAAATGCTGCCCATGTTTGTCGTTCCTTATTTCACGGCGCCAAAGGTCAGGCCACGCACGAGTTGTTTCTGCGAGAACCAGCCGATGACGAGAATGGGGGCGATCGCCATCATCGAGGCGGCCGAGAGTTTTGCCCAGAACAGCCCCTGTGGGCTTGAGAAGGAGGCGATGAAGGCCGTCAGCGGGGCTGCATTGGTGGTCGTCAGCCGGATGGTCCAGAAGGATTCGTTCCAGGCGAGGATGACGTTGAGGAGCAGCGTTGAGGCAATGCCCGGAACCGCCATCGGGGTCAGTACATGGACGATCTCATTCCACAGCGATGCGCCATCCATGCGGGCGGCTTCGAGAATCTCGCCGGGGATTTCCCGGAAGTAGGTGTAGAGCATCCAGATGACGATCGGCAGGTTGATGAAGGTGAGCATGATGGTGAGCCCGATGCGGGTATCGAGCAGGCCGGCATTGCGGAAGATCAGATAGATCGGCACCAGCACGGCGACGGCCGGCATCATCTTGGTGGAGAGCATCCACATCAAAATGTCCTTGGTGCGCTTGGTCGGCGAGAACGCCATGGCCCAGGCGGCGGGAATGGCGATGATCAGCGCGATGATCGTCGAGCCGAGCGACAGCACCACCGAATTCATGAACGGCTTGAAGTAATCGCGCTGGGTCTGGACCGTCACGTAATTCTCGAGCGTGCCCGACGGAATGAGGCTGAAGCCGGCGATTGCCTCGGGCTCGGTCTTGATCGAGGTGAGGAAGGCGTAGAGGATCGGGAAGAACAGCAGCAGCGCCACGGCCCAGGCCGCGATGGAAAAGCCGATCTTTGCGCGTGTGGTTGTCTTGCGGGCCATGATGTTTCCCCCTTACCGGTCGAGGTTCTTGCCGACGGCGCGCATCAGGAAGATGGCGACGATATTGGCGAGGATGACGGCGATGATGCCGCCGGCCGAAGCGCCGCCGACGTCGTAGCCCAGAAGTGCTGTGCGATAGATGAGGAAGGCGAGGTTGGTGGAAGCGTAACCGGGGCCGCCATTGGTGGTGACGAGGATTTCCGCGTAAACGCCGAGCAGGAAGATCGTCTGGATGAGAATGACGACGGTGATGGCGCGCGACAGATGCGGCAGGGTCAGATAGACGAAGCGGTTGACGAAGTTGGCGCCATCCATCTCGGCGGCTTCCTTCTGTTCGCCATCGAGCGACTGCAGGGCGGTCAAGAGGATCAGCGTTGCAAAGGGCAGCCATTGCCAGGCGACGATGATGATGATGGACAAGAGCGGAAACTGCGCAAACCAGTCGACCGGCTGGAAACCGAAGAAGCGGGAGAGATCGGCCAGCACGCCGTAACCGGGATGCATGATCATGTTCTTCCAGACCAGTGCGGCCACTGGCGGCATGACGAAGAAGGGCGAGATGATCATGATGCGCACGATGCCCTGGCCGAAAATGTCATTGTCGAGCAGAAGCGCAATGGCGATGCCGCCAACCACCGTGATGAGCAGCACACCGCCGACAATCAACAGCGTGTTCCAGATCGACTGGAAGAAGGCCGGGTCGGTGTAGAAATACTGGTAATTGAACAGACCAGCGAAGCTGACATTGGCCGGGTTGAGGAGATTGTAGTTCTGGAACGAGAACCAGAGCGTCATCGCCAGAGGCACGATCATCCACACCAGCAACAACAGCACCGATGGCGCAAGCATCACCCGCGCTAATCCGCTCGTGTTTCGGGTTGCCATTGCACTCACCTCCCCTTGGGCCGGGGCGTCACGACATGCGCCCGGCATATCCGGAAGAACCGGCTCATTCTTGTTTTGATTTGAAAGGCTTAAACGCCGCCGTACAGACCGGCGGCTTTCCATCCCAAGGTTCGCTGCCCGGCATTGGCGCCGGGCAGCGATCTTCGGGAGGATTACTTGATGTAGCCGGCGCGGGTCATTTCACGCGTCGCGGTCGACTGGGCGCCCGCAAGCGCATCGTCAACGCTGGACTGACCGGCAACGACCGCCGAGAACAGCTGACCGACCGTGGTGCCGAGCGCCTGGAATTCAGGGATCGCCACGAACTGACCGCCGGTGTAAGGCACGGGCTTTACGGTCGGCTTGGTGATGTCAGCGGCATCCATCGCGGCAAGCGTCGGCTTGGCGAAGGCGGCGGCCTTTTCATACTCGGCATTCTTGTAAAGCGAGGTGCGGGTGCCCGGAGGCACATTTGCCCAGCCTTCCTTGGAAGCGACGAGCTCGGTATATTCCTTGCTGGTTGCCCAAGAGATGAACTTCTCGGCCGCTTCCGCCTTCTGCGAGCTCTTCGGGATCGCGAGGTTCCACGACCACAGCCAGTTGCCGTGGTTCTTCAGCTCGCCATGCGTCGGGAAGATGGCATAACCGACCTTGTCGGCAACGGTGGAATCCTTCGGGTTGGAGACGAAGGAAGCAGCGACCGTAGCGTCGATCCACATGCCGCACTTGCCCTGCTGGAACAGCGTCAGGTTTTCGTTGAAGCCGTTCGAGGATGCACCGGAAGGGCCGGCATCTTTCATCAGATCGACGTAGAACTGCAGGGAGCTCTTCCATTCCGGCTGATCGAACTGCGGCTTCCAGTTTTCATCGAACCAGCGGCCGCCGAAGGAGTTGGTGAGCGCGCTGATGAAGGCCATGTTTTCGCCCCAGCCGGCCTTGCCGCGCAGGCAGATGCCGTTGATATCGGCCTTGCGGTCAGTAATCTTGCGGGCAGCGTCGCCGATGAATTCCCAGGTCGGGTTATCGGGCATCTTCAGGCCGGCTTTTTCGAACAGGTCCTTGCGATACATGATCATGGCGGATTCGCCATAGAAGGGCGCGGCGTAAAGCTTGCCTTCGCTGGAGAGGCCGCCGCGGATCGCCGGCAGCAGATCGTCGACGTCATATTTGTCGCCGAGCTTTTCGAGCGGCAGCAGCCAGCCCTGCTTGGCCCAGATCGGCACTTCGTAATTGCCGATGGTCATGATGTCGTATTGGCCGCCATTGGTGGCGATATCGGTGGTCACGCGCTCACGCAGGACGTTTTCTTCAAGCGTCACCCACTCGACCTTGATGTCGGGGTTCTTGGTGGTGAAGTCCGAGGTCAGACCCTGCATGCGGATCATATCGCCGTTGTTCACGGTCGCGATGGTCAGCGTCTCGGCGGAAGCAAGGGTCGAAAAGGCGAGTGCCGAGCATGCGCCCAGCAAAATGGTCTTCAATGTCATATCTTCCTCCCAGAAGAAAAATGATGAGCATTCGCTTTGCTCTAGGGCATTTACTCACCTCATCAGCAAAAAAGTCAAGCGACATCCTGTGCTGCGACGCACATGGAAAAACCAAGCCATTGATTTTATGTGTTTAATTTTTGCTCAGTGCGTGAGCAAATATTCGCTTGTGACTTCATCGGTGATGAGGCCGTTCAGCAGACCACCCCTCAACGCCGCCAGAATCGAGGCGTTCTTGCGTGCGCCCTGCGCCATGCCGATGACGGTGCAGGTGTCTCTTGAAGGGATGGGAACGGAGGCGACGCGCTCGTTGACGGAATGCTCGAGAATGCGGCCATTGGCATCATACATCCAGCCGCAAATCTCGCCAACGGCACCGCTTGCCATCAGCGCCTTCATCTCGTCGACACCCAGAAAACCGTCGACGCAGAGCGGTGCGTTTTCGCCGAGTTCGCCGACACCGACGAAGGTGACATTGGCGGCAGAACCCAGCGCCAGCGTGGAGCGCACCATGGACTGGTCGTGCAACAATTCGCGCTCTTCCGCAGAAGAACATAGAACCGGCAGCGGCATTGGGAAATGCCGTGCCTTGATAGCATCGGCCATGCTGAAGATGACGTTATAATAGGCGGCCGAGCCATCCGGCCCGATATTGCCCGTCAGCGACACGATGCGATGCTGGGGGCATTCCATCGGGGGCAGCTGGTCGACGGCGGCCTTCAAGGTACGGCCGGTGCCGATGGCGAGCACGATGGGATCGGCATTCTTCAGCCAGCGCTCGATTTCCGCCGCCCCGGCCTCGGCAATGCCGACAGTTGAGGAGACCCCGGCCGGATCGCTCGGCACCACCTCGATATATTTCAGGTCGAATTTCTCTTTCAGCCGTTCGGCTTTTTCGAGACAGGCGGCGATAGGGTGATCGAGCCGCACCTTGATCAACCGCTCGGCGACGGCAAGCGACACAAGCCGCTGCGCCGATTGCCGGGAAATGCCCATGGCGGCGGCGATCTCATCCTGCGTGCGCCCAGCGACATAATAAAGCCAGCCGGCACGGGCCGCATCATCCAGCCGTCCATGTGCGTCGTTTCGTCTGGCCATGCCGCCGCCCTTTAAGAATTATGCTTGCGCATTTGCTGGCATTTTTTTGCGTCGGCTGTCAAACGGGGGATTCGGAAGAGGGCGTGCGGCGGGCCTAAAATCATCTGGCGTGGCGGTGCGGCAAATTTCTTCTCCCCGCCGGGGAGAAGGTGGCCCGAAGGGTCGGATGAGGGGGCAACGTTAGCGATATACGGAGAACTTGCCCCCTCATCCCGCTGCCGCGACCTTCTCCCCCACGGGGAGAAGAAATGCGCGGCGACCGCTCGGTTCCTTACCAGCTCTCCGCCCATACCCTCATTCACGCTGCTTCCTGCACCAGATGCCCGGCGGAAACCTCGCGGTAATGGCGCTGCGGCGGCACATAATCCACCGGCCGAATCGGGCTTTTGATCTCGTCGGTCGCCATGTTGCGCCGGATCTGCCGCCGCGCCGGGTCCGGCACCGGAACGGCGGACATCAGCTTTTTCGTATAGGGATGTTGCGGATTGTCGAAAACCGCCGCGCGCGGCCCGATTTCGACGATCTCGCCGAGATACATCACCGCCACACGATGGCTGACGCGCTCCACCACCGCCATGTCATGGCTGATAAACAGGAAAGCGAGGTTGAGGCTCTGTTGCAGGTCGAGCAGCAGGTTGCAGACCTGCGCCTTGATGGACACATCGAGCGCAGACACCGCCTCATCGGCGACGATAACCTTCGGATCGAGCATCAGCGAGCGGGCAATGGCGATACGCTGGCGCTGTCCGCCGGAAAATTCGTGCGGGAAACGCCGCATCATATCCGGGCTGAGGCCCACCTTTTCCAGAAGATCGGCCGCCTTTTCGCGAGCCTGCTGCTTGGTTCCAAGGCGATGCTCGATAAAGGGCTCCATGATCGCCGTGCCGATGCTCATGCGCGGATCGAGCGAGGCGAAGGGATCCTGGAAGATCATCTGCACGCTGCGGCGCATGGTGCGCAGCGTCGTCTTGTCGAGCTTCAGCACCTCGTAACCGTCAAGCATGACATTGCCGGATGTCGGCTCGATCAGCCGGGTGATGGAGCGGCCCGTGGTGGACTTGCCGCAGCCCGATTCACCCACGAGAGACAGGGTTTCGCCCTCGGCGAGATCGAAGGAGACCTTTTCCACCGCATGCACGGCGCCGGATTTGCGGCCGAAAAGGCCGGTGCGGATATCGAAACGGGTGGTGAGGTCCTTGACGGAAAGAATGGGCGTGCGGCCGCCGGAGACCGTATCCTTCACCTCCGCGACGGGCTGGCTTTCGCCGGTCTTGATATCGATGATCGGGAAACGGGCCGGCAGCACCCTCTCCTTCATCGAGCCGAGCTTCGGCACCGCCGAAAGCAGCGCCCGCGTATAAGGATGGCGGCCACGATGGAAGATGTCGTCGGTGGTGCCGGTTTCCACCACATCGCCGCGGAACATGACGATGGTGCGGTCCGAGACTTCCGCCACCACGCCCATATCATGGGTGATGAACAGGACCGACATGCCCTCCTCTTCCTGCAGCGTCTTGATGAGGTCGAGAATCTGGCCCTGAATGGTGACGTCGAGCGCCGTTGTCGGCTCGTCGGCGATCAGCAGCTTCGGTTTGGAGGCGAGCGCCATGGCGATCATCACGCGCTGGCGCATGCCGCCGGAAAACTGGTGCGGGTAATCATCGAAACGGTTCTTCGCATTGGGAATACGGACCTTCTCAAGCAGGCGAATGACCTCGGCGCGCGCAGCGGATGAGGAAATATCCTGATGCACGGTCAGCGCCTCGGCGATCTGCTTGCCGATCGGGAAGATCGGGTTAAGGCTGGTCATCGGCTCCTGGAAGATCATCGAAATGTCCTTGCCGCGAACCTTGCGCATCTCCTCTTCCGGCAGCGCCAGCAGGTCGCGCCCGCCGAGCATGACCTTGCCTTCGATGCGGCTCGTCTTTTTATCGAGCAGCCGCATGATGGAGAGCGAGGTAACGCTCTTGCCGGAGCCGCTTTCGCCGACGATCGCCACCGTTTCGCGCGGCGCGATCTCGAAACTCATATTGCGGACCACGGATTTCCAGCCGCCATCGACGCGGAAGGATGTGGTGAGATTTTGAACCGATAAAACCGGGCTTACCGAACCGCCGGTCTGTTCCATGGACGTTGCCGCCAAAAGCATGCCGATCTCCTGAAAAGCAAAAGGCGGCCATGAAGGCCGCCGGATGTCTTACGCAGCAAGTGCGGTTTCGGCCATCGAAACCCAGTAGCTGATGCCGTAAGGCAGCGCATCGTCGTTGAAATCATAGGCCGCATTGTGCAGCCCGGCGGTATCGCCATTGCCGATGAAGATGAAGGCGCCGGGGCGCGCTTCCAGCATATAGGAGAAATCCTCTGCCCCCATATGCGGGTTTGGATTGGTGTTGACGGCGTTCGCACCGGCCACGCCCATCGCCACGCCGGTCGCGAATTCGGTCTCGTCACTGTGGTTGAAGGTGACGGGATAACCGCGATGATAATTCACCTCCACGGTGGCGCCATGCGCCATGGCGGTGGCGGTGGCCACTTCCTTCAGGCGCTTTTCGGCGAAATCGCGGGTTTCCGGCAGCAGCGTGCGCACCGTTCCCGTCAGCGTCACCGCACCGGGAATGACATTGACGGCCGTGCCGCCATGGGTGGTGGCGACGGTGACGACCAGCGATTTCAGCGGATCCGTCTCCCGCGAGACGATGGATTGCAGGGCGATGATGATATGCGCCGAGGTCAGCACAGGATCGATGGAAAGATGTGGGGCGGCCGCATGGCTGCCCTTGCCGGTGATGACGATTTCGAAACTATCCGCCGCCGCCATGGTCGATCCCTTGCGGATGGCGAAATTGCCGACCGGAATGCCCGGCTCGTTATGCATGCCATAGACCTGCGAAATGCCGAATTTCTCCATCATGCCGTCGTTCAGCATGGCGAGCGCGCCAGCGCCGCCCTCTTCCGCCGGCTGGAAAATCACCGCCACGGAGCCCTTGAAATTGCGGGTCTCGGCCAGATATTGCGCCGCACCCAAAAGCATGGCGGTGTGCCCGTCATGACCGCAGGAATGGGCCTTGCCCGGCGTCTTCGAAGCCCAGGGCTTGCCGCTTGTCTCAAGGATCGGCAGCGCGTCCATGTCGGAACGGAAACCGATGGTCGGGCCATCCCCGTGCCGGCCCTTGATGATGCCGACCACGCCGGTCTTGCCAATGCCGGTCTCGACGACGTCGCAGCCGAAGGATTTCAGTTTTTCGGCCACGAATTTCGATGTTTCGAAGACATCGTAGAGCAGTTCCGGGTGTTCGTGCAGATGGCGCCTCCAGCCGGCAACTTCTTCCTGCATTTCAGCCACACGGTTCAATATCGGCATTCTCTTTTTCCCTTTTTTTGTTCCCCGCCGGGTTGTCGGACGCCATATTGCGTTTGGAAATTCTCGTTTTGCAAGCATGAAATTTGCTGCATGAGCGAAAAATAGGCCCAAAACTGAATGGCTCAATTTTTGTTCATCAAAGGAACATTGGGACTTGCTTTTCAAAAAAACTGACAATAGCATCATCGGGAATGGAGGAATATTCCTTAGCAAAGTCAAATACTTAGAATAACAGACCTTGCACATGACGACGGGAAAAGCGTCAAACATTCAAACAGATAAAATCCAAAAAGGGGAAAACGACAATGAAGAAGCGCAGCGTTCTCTTTGCCAGCACGGTGGCGGCCATGGCCCTGGCAGGCTCTGCCGCCCATGCCGAGCGCGGCAGTGACGGCGAACTGAAAATCCTGTTCTGGCAAGCAGTATCGACACTTAATCCTTATCTTTCCGGTGGCACGAAGGAAGTCTACAGCTCGTCCATGGTGATTGAGCCGCTGGCGCGCTACGACGAAAAGGGCGAGCTGGTGCCGATGCTGGTCACCGAAATTCCGACGATCGACAATGGCGGCGTCGCGAAGGATTTGCTCAGCATGACCTGGAAGCTGAAAAGCGACGTGAAGTGGTCGGATGGCACGCCGTTCACCGCCGAGGATGTTATTTTCACCTGGAAATATTGCACCGCACCGGATGGCGGCTGCGCGCAGGCGGCGCAATATGAGGGCGTGAAGAATGTCGAGGCCGTCGACGCCCACACCGTCAAGGTCAGCTTCACCGAACCGAAACCTTACCCCTATTCCGCATTCGTCGGCGCACAGTCGCCGGTCATCCAGAAGAAGCAGTTTGAAAAATGCGTCGGCGCTGCCGCACCCGGCTGCACATCCGCCAATTTCGGTCCCATCGGCACCGGCCCCTTCGTGGTCAAGGATTTCAAGCCGAATGACGTGATCAGCTTCGTCGCCAACACCAATTACCGCGACCCCGCCAAGCCCGCCTTCGCCACGGCGACCCTGAAGGGCGGCGGTGATGCCGCTTCCGCCGCACGCGCCGTTCTTGAAACCGGCGAATTCGACTATGCCTGGAACATGCAGGTGGAGCCGGAAATCCTCGCCACCATGGTGGCCGCCGGTAAAGGCAAGCTTGAGACAGCCTTCGGCACCCAGGTCGAGCGTATCAATCTCAACTGGTACAATGCCGATCCTTCGCTGGGCGACAAGCGCTCCACCAGGCAGGCCGGCCCGCACCCTGCCCTTTCCGATCCCGCCGTGCGCCGTGCATTGTCGCTCGCCATCGACCGCGATGTCATCGACGAAGCGGGTTATGGCGAAGCGGGCAAGCCGACCTGCAACATCGTGCCGGCGCCGGAAGCCGTCGCTTCCACCAAGAATGACAGCTGGTGCCTGAAGCAGGATGTGGAAGGCGCAAACAAGCTGCTGGACGATGCCGGCTGGGTGAAGGGCGCCGATGGCATTCGCGCCAAGAATGGCGTGAAGCTCTCCTTCCTCTACCAGACCTCCACCAACTCGGTTCGCCAGGCCACGCAGGAACTGGTGAAGGACATGTGGTCGCAGATTGGCGTTGCCTCCGAACTGCGCAATGTCAGCGCTTCGGTCTTCTTCGGCGGCGACCCGGCAAGCCCGGATACCTTCCAGAAATTTTATGCCGACGTCGAAATGTACACCAACAATTTCGACGGCACGGACCCGGAAAAATATCTGGCGGAATGGCTGTGCGACAAGATTCCGGCCCCGGAAAACGGCTGGCAGGGCCAGAATATTCCGCGTTATTGCAACCCGGAATTCGACAAGCTGGTGGGTGAACTCTCCAAGACCGCCGAGCTTGCCAAGCGCGCGGAGATTTCCAAGCAGCTGAACGACATGCTGACGGAGGAAGGCGCGCATATTCCGCTCATCCACCGCGGCAGCGTTTCCTCGCATTCGCTGACGCTGGAAGGCGTTCGTATGAATGCCTGGGATTCGGAACTCTGGAACGTCGCGGACTGGTCCCGCAAGAAGTAACACGCAGATGCGCCGGCTTCTCCCCCCGGAGAGGCCGGCCTTCTGCATGCCCCTGGACCATGATCTGAAGACACATTTGCCGCGTTAAGGCGAAAACGCTCCCAATTTTCGTCCTGTCGCGCTCTGGGTCTGGAGAGTTTCAGATGTTTACCTTTACGCTCCGGCGGCTTGCCTTTGCCGTACCGACGCTGCTTGTCATCAGCTTCGTCATCTTCGCGCTGCTCGATCTTGCGCCGAACGACCCGACCGGCGACCTGCCGCTCACCATCCCGCCGGAAGTGCGCGAGCAAATCCGCGCCTCGCTTGGCCTCGACCAGCCCTTCTTCATCCGTTACCTCATGTGGCTTCAGCAGTTCTTCATCAACGAACCGCTGAACCTCCTGGAAAAGCTGACCGGCTGGCAGATCGGCGATGGCAGCCGCATGCGGGTGCTCTCCTGGGCGACACGCAGCCCGGTGGTCGATCTCGTCATTCAGCGCATGCCGCAGACGCTGTGGGTGGTGGGCCTCGCCTATCTCTTCGGTGCGCTGCTGGCGATCCCGATCGGCGTCATCTCCGCCTATAAGCAATATTCGATCTTCGACCAGATCGGCACCTTTGTCTCGATGGTCGGTTATTCGGTGCCGACCTTCTTTACCGGCGTTCTGCTGGTCGTCATCTTCAGCTCCTACCTGCAATGGTTCCCTTCCGTTTACGACACCAATCTTCAGGTGACCGACTGGGGAAGTTTCGTGGCGCAGGTAAAGCAGATGTTCCTGCCGGTGCTGGTGCTAACGCTCTACAATGTCTCGCAGATCAGCCGCTTCGTACGCGCCTCCATGCTCGACAATCTGCATCAGGATTATGTGCGCACCGCGCGCGCCAAGGGCGTGAAGGAAAAATCCGTGCTGCTCATCCACGTGCTGCGCAACAGCCTGATCCCGGTCGTGACCGTGATTGCGCTCGGCGTGCCGACGATCTTTTCCGGCGCCATCATTACCGAGCAGATTTTCCGCGTGAACGGGCTTGGCCAATTGCTGATCACCGCCGTTCAGGGCGCGGATATTCCGCTGGTGCAGACGCTGACCTTCATTTTCGCCGTGCTTATCGTGCTCTTCAACCTGATTGCCGACGTGCTGTATGGCATTCTCGACCCGAGGATCCGCTATGACTGACGCCACCATCGCAGCGCCGACGGTTGCGGCCACCCCCACGCAATCCGCCCTTGCCGATATCTGGAAACAGTTCCGCGTTCACAAGGGCGGCGTGGCGGGCCTCTTCGTCTTCGTTTTCATCCTGCTGGCGGTCTATGTCGGCCCTTATATCCACACCGTTGCGCCCAACGCCATCAATGTGAAGGCGCGCAACCAGTGGCCGTCGCTTGCGCATCCTTTCGGCACCGATAATCTCGGCAAGGACATGCTGGCGCAGGTTCTGGCCGGCGGGCGCATTTCGCTTGCCGTCGGCATCACCGCCATGCTGCTGGCGCTGTTTCTCGGAACGCTGGTGGGCGTGCTGTCCGGCTATTTCCGCAGGCTCGACGGCCCGCTGATGCGGCTGACCGACCTGTTCCTGGCGCTGCCGCTCTTGCCGCTGCTGCTCGTCATCCTGATGCTGTTTCGCGATACGCTGCGCGCCGCCTTCGGGCCGGAAACCGGCATCTTCATCCTCATCGTCTTCGTGATCGGGATAACCAGCTGGATGCATACGGCCCGTATCGTGCGCGGCGATGTGCTGACGATCAAAAGCCAGGAATTCATCATGGCGGCGAAATCGAGCGGCATGCGCGAATACCGCATCATCCTCAGGCATATATTGCCGAATGTGCTGAGCTCGATCATGGTCTCGGCCACGCTCGGCATTGCCGCCGCCATCATCACGGAATCCGCGCTGTCCTTCCTCGGCCTCGGCTTCCCCTCCGATTTTCCGACCTGGGGACGGCTGCTGTTCGACGGCGCGAACTTCCTGCAACTGACGCCCTCGCGCGTGCTGTGGCCGGGGCTGGCGATTTCGCTAACGGTTCTGAGTGTGAATTACATCGGTGATGCTGTGCGTGATGCGCTTGATCCAAGGGCGCTTAAGAGCTGAGCGCTCCCCTTCCCTCATCCCTGTGCTTGTCACAGGGATCCAGCCAGCCCAAGTCCTTGGGCTGAAAGAACTCTCCCCGCCGCGCAGACGCGCGTCGGCTGGATTCCTGTGACAAGCACAGGAATGAGGTTGAGGGGATGCCCCGGCACATAAAAAACGAACGTGCCCTAGTGGTAATTCACCTTCTCCGCCTCAAGAATGCTGTCCGCATCCAGCGCGGCAATCGGAATATCGCTGCGCGCCGGAATATCGCCGGAAAGCTGAAGCGCGAGATAACGCCCGCAGCAGACCCGAAGGAACGAGGTGAAATTGCCCAGATCGTGCCCGGCATCGATCGATTCATTATAAAGCTTGGCGATGAGCTGCACGCTGTTCATGCCGTCACGCCGCGCGATCTCGTCCAGCGTCGACCAGAAGAAGTTTTCAAGCCTGACACTGGTGACCATGCCATCGATCCTGAGCGACCGCGTATGGCTCTCCCAAAGCGTCGGGTCTGCCTTGATGAAAAGCTTGCACATGGTTTCCTCCCTCACCACGCCTGAAAGATAGGCGGAAAACGAGGCCGGAAAAAGCCCCGTTTCGCCGGTCTCATTTGCCGAGCACGGCCATGAATTGCGAAAGCCAGGCCGGATGTGCCGGCCATGCGGGCGCCGTCACCAGCTTGCCGTCAGTAACGGCCGCATCGATGGCGATATCGGCATAGGTGCCGCCCGCCAGTTCCACTTCAGGGCGGCAGGCGGGATAGGCCGAGCAGGTGCGGCCCTTCAGGACGCCCGCAGCCGCCAGCAGTTGCGCACCATGGCAGACGGCGGCCACCGGCTTGTCGGCCTCGAAGAAATGTTTCACCGCAGAAAGCACATCCGCATTGAGCCGCAGATATTCCGGCGCGCGACCGCCGGGAATGACCAGCGCATCGTAATCCGCAACCTTGATATCGGCGAAGGTGGCGTTGAGCGCGAAATTATGGCCGCGTTTTTCCGAATAGGTCTGGTCGCCCTCGAAATCATGGATGGCCGTGGCAATGGTCTGGCCCGCCTTCTTGCCCGGGCAGACGGCATGTACCGTGTGGCCGACCGCGAGCAGCGTCTGGAACGGCACCATGGTCTCATAATCCTCGGCGAAATCGCCGGCGATCATCAAAATCTTCTTTGGCATGTCTGCTCCTCCCGTTTTCGAATGCCTTTGGGCACCCTAACAGGCGGGATCGAGATGCGGGTATTATGGCAATACTACAGGGTCGATAAAGCTGGGATCAGCGGGCCTGCGGCGGCTGCGGCCAGCGCCGCACACCGCCGCCCCAACTCTCAAAGGCCTTTGAAAGCTTCAGCACGAACAAATCTTCGTAACGCGGCCCGACGATCTGCAAGCCGATGGGCATTCCCGATCTGGAGAAGCCACAATTGATCGAGGAGGCCGGCTGCTCCGACATGTTCCACGGCACCGTGAAGGCTATATGTTCGAAGGGCCGCTCGGGATCATTGGTGGGCGAGGCCCAGTCGGCCGGATAGGACACGATGGGATTGACGGGTGAAATCACCGCATCAACGGACTGCATCAACCGCCCGCAAGCCTTACGCATTTCCATGGTCTGGTTGAAACCGAAAACGGCGCGCGCGCCGGAAACATCCGCCCCCTTCTGCGCCCATTCATGAATATAGGGAAGGATCGCGGCGCGACGGTCCGCGCTCAGCGCCGTCATATCGCCCCAGAACTTCGCCCGCCAGAAATCGTCCAGCCCGTCCAGCATTTCCCGCGTCAGCACCGGCTCGACAGGGATGATGATGGCGCCAGCCGCCTCGAACAGTTTCGCGGCGGAGAGCACGGCGTCGCGCACCTCCTCGTCCAGCGGCAGGCCGCAGCCGGCATCCAGCAGCAGGCCGATTTTCAGGCCCTTCACATTAATATCGAGGTCCATCCAGTCGATATCGTTGGGCGGCAGCGCCGTGCCGTCGCGCCAGTCAGG
This sequence comes from Agrobacterium sp. LR_9, assembly GCF_041954855.1. Lineage (NCBI taxonomy): Bacteria > Pseudomonadati > Pseudomonadota > Alphaproteobacteria > Hyphomicrobiales > Rhizobiaceae > Agrobacterium > Agrobacterium sp. LR_9. The sequence continues at coordinate 24,365 of NZ_JAVAYA010000008.1, read as the reverse complement.
GCGGGAAAGCGTCGCCATGGCATAGGCGGCGTCGGCAACGGTGCGTGTCATCGGCCCGGCGCAGCGGCCGGTATAATAGGGATCGACCGGGATGCGGCCCTGGCTCGGCTTGAAACCGAACAGGCCGGTCCAGCCCGCCGGCAGCCGCACCGAGCCGCCAATATCCGTGCCGACATGCAGCGTGCCGTAACCCGCAGCCCCGGCCGAGGCCGCACCCGCGCTGGAGCCGCCGGGGTTCTGGGTGGGGTCCCACGGATTGCGGCTGAGCTTGTGGAAACTGGAAAGGCCGGAGGACAGCATGCCGTAATCCGGGCAGGTCGTCTTGGCGTAAATAATCGCGCCATCCTCACGGCAGCGAGCGGCCACCGGCGCGTCCTCTACCGCGGGCACCAGTTCCACCGCTTTGGTGCCGAGCGGCACCGGATGGCCTTTCGTGGCGATCAATTCCTTCAGCGAAACCGGAATGCCATCGAGGGGCCCAAGCGTGTCGCCTTTTTGCCAACGTTGCGTCGAGGCCAGCGCCTGCCTGCGTGCATCCTCCGGATCGTAGGCGTAAAGCGCGTTCACCACCGGTTCGAAAGCATCGATACGCGCTTCCACGGCCTGCCAATATTCCGATGGCGAAAGCTTCCTCTCCCGGTAAAGCGCCAGGATTTCGAGCGTGTTGAGGTCTATGAGATCGGTCATGGCATCGTCTCGTCAGAAAAACAGGAAATAAGGGCGATATCGGCTTGAAACGGTCAGCTGGTATCCCGCGGGTCCAGCAGGTCGCGCAGGCCATCGCCGAGAAGATTGAGGCCGAAGACGGCGAGCGCAATCGCAAGGCCGGGCATGATGGCGAGCCAGGGTGCTGTGCCGAGATAGGTCTGGGCATCGGCCAGCATTCGTCCCCAGGTGGCGGCGGGCGGCGGCATGCCGAGACCGAGGAAAGAAAGGCCTGCTTCCGTCAATATCGCAAGACCGAGCTGGATCGTCACCTGCACGATGATCTGGTTGGAAATATTCGGCACGATGTGGAAAAGCGTGATCTTGGCGCGGTTCTGGCCGATGCTGGTGGCGGCGGTGACATATTCCCGCGACCATATCTGCAACGCCGCCCCCAGCGTCAGCCGGGCAAAGACCGGCACCATGAAGGTGGCGATGGCGATGATGGCGGTAAAACGGCCCGTGCCGATGAAAGCGCCGAGCATCATCGCCGACAGGATGGGCGGCACGGCGAAGATGATGTCGCAGATGCGCATGACCACGGTTTCGATGAAACCGCGCAGCGCCGCAACCGCAACGCCAATGGTCGTGCCGATAAATGCGCCGATGGCGACGGCGGCGATGGAGGTGGAGAGCGAGTTCCACGCGCCGGCCATCAGCATCGACAACACGTCGCGGCCGAAATGATCTGTGCCGAGACCGCCATAAACGAACGGCGATTTCAGCTTCTGGACGATCTGCATCTTTGTGGGGGACACAGGCGTCCAGACCAGCGACAGCAGGGCGACTGCGACCAGAAAGACCGTGACGGCGATGCCGACGGCAAAGGCGGGGCGGCGGCGGATCAATCGCATCATCGCGCACCTGCCCGCAGTCTCGGATCGATGAAGAGATAGGCAATATCGACCACGAAATTCATGACGATCACCAGCGCCGAGAAAAACAGCACGACGGATTGCATGACGACGATATCGCGCTGGGTCAGCGCCTGATAGGCAAGCCGCCCGAGACCCGGCAGGTTGAAGACATTTTCCACCAGCACCGCGCCGGCAATGAGGAAGGTGAATTGCAGGCCGATCATGGTGACGACAGGGATCATCGCATTCGGCACCGCATGGCGCCACAACGCCACCCGCTCGCTCAGGCCCTTGGCGCGCGCGGTGCGCACGAAATCCTCATTCATCACTTCCAGCACGGCGGAGCGGCAGACGCGCGTAAGAACGCCGGCCTGCGACAGCGCCAGCGCCACCGCCGGAAGGATGAGCGCTGTAAGACCCGCTGAAAAGCTCGGCGTCCAGCCGGGAAAACCGCCGGCCGGCATCCAGCCGAGCGTGGTGGAAAAGACGATGATGAGCAGCAGCCCAACCCAGAAGCCGGGCACGGCAATGCCCACATGCGAAAACAGCCCGGCCGCAAAATCCAGCGCCCCGTTGCGGCTCCTCGCCGCCGCCACGCCGAGCGGAATGGCGATGGCCACCGAAAGGCAGACGGCCAGCAGCGCAAGCGGCAGGGTAACGGCCAGCCGCTCCAGGATCAGCCCTGCCACCGGCACGCCATAGGTATAGGATTGCCCGAGATCGCCATGAAACACGCCGGCCAACCAGTGGAGATAACGCAGCGGCAGCGGCTGATCGAGGCCCATCTGCTTCTGCAGCGCCGCGAGCGTATCGGGGCTCGCCGAGGTTCCGAGCATGATGGCGGCAGGATCGCCCGGCAGCAGGCCCATGACGACATAGATGATGAGGGAAACGGCAAACAGGGTGATGACGAGGCTTAAAAGACGCCGGATGAGGACGGCTAACATCTGGCATCTTCTCCTTGCTTTGTTTCGCCTGCGGTCGAAGGTCCGGTTATCTCTCTCCCGTCATTCCGGCCCTGAGCCGGAATCCAGCCGACGCGCGTCTGCGCGGCGGAGAGAGCCCTTTCAGCCCAAGGACTTGGGCTGGCTGGATGCCGGATCATCCTCGGGCTCGACCCGGGGACCGGCATGAAGGAAGAAACGGCTATCGACAAACGTCACTCTTCCCAATGCACATCCGTCAGCACATTCGAGGGAATGGGCTCGTTTTCCCAGAGCCCCTTCACCTTCCTGTCCCAGACGCCGAGTTTCGGCATGACGAAAAGATAAAGGGCGGGTACATCTTCCGCGAGGATTTTCTGAGCTTCGCCATAGAGCTTTTCCTGCTCGCCGGCATCCGCCGTCTTTTCCACATTCGCCACGACTTCGTTGAAAGTCGGGTTCTTGTAATTGAAATAATAGGGGTCGCGCGCATAGATATCGATATCCATCGGCTCGGCATGGGCAACGATGGTCATGTCGTAATCCGCGCCTTTAAGAACATCCGCCACCCATTTCGCCGGAAACTCGGTGGTCTCGATGGTCATGGTCACGCCGATTTCGGCAAACATCGCCTGCAGGATTTGCGAGGTGCGCTGGGCATAGGCCATTTGCGGGGCTTTGATGGTGAAGCTGAAACCATCCGGATAACCGGCTTCGGCAAGCAGCGCCTTGGCCTTGTCTATATCGTAAGGATGTACCCCAGTCGTATCGATATAGCCGCGGTCATTCGGCGTGTAATGGCTGCCGATGGCCGTGCCGAAGCCGGACCAGGCGCCTTCAATGACAGTGCCGCGATCCACAGCCATCATCAGCGCCTGACGCACGCGCTTGTCATCGAAGGGCTTGCGGGCATTGTTCATGCCCGCCACGACCTTCAGCTCGGTATTGCCGACGAAGGTGCCGAGGCGCGCGTCGCCATCGAAGGAGGTCATCAGTTCCGGAGCGCCGAATTCCGGGAAGGCATCGATATCGCCAGATTTCAGTGCGGCGGCCTGCGCCTGTGGATCGGAGACGAAACGGAAGGTCGCTTTCTCCAGCTTCACCGCCACGGCCTTGTCCCAATAGGCGTCGTTCTTCCGCAGCTCGACCTTGTCGCCCTTGGCCCAGGCCACGAATTTGAACGGGCCGGTGCCGATTGGTGTGGTGCGGTTATTCTCCGCGCTTTTCGGCGCCACCATCACGGAGGCCGGCCAGCCGAGCCAGTAGAGAAGGCTGCCGGCCGGCTGCTTAAGCTTCAGCACCAGCGTTGCGGCATCCGGTGTCTCTATACTGTCGATGGCGGCGAAGAAGCGTTTCTGCGGATTGACCGAGCTTTCGCCACGCGCCCGATCCAGCGCAAATTTCGCGACAGTGGAATCGAAAGCCTCGCCATCATGGAAGGTGACGCCCTTGCGCAGCTTGAACGTATAGGTCTTGCCATCAGGGGAAATTTCCCAGCTTTCGGCAAGCTGCGGCTTTACCTTGCCTTCGCGGTCGATCTTCACCAGACCTTCGAAGACATTCTGCCAGGTGACCTGGCCGATGGCGACGGGGGCGGCGATGGTCGGATCGAGACCGGCCGGCTCGACGGCCATGCCAAGCGTCAGCGCGGTTTTCGGCGCGGCTTCGGCAACCGTTGCCGAAAGCGGCAGCCAGAGCGCCGTGCCCAATGCAAGGGTCAGCGCGGTGCGGCGCGAAAGCGTTGCCGCCTGCGAAAGATAAGTGCGTGGCATCATTGTCCCCTGTCTGGCGGCCGGAGCATTTTTGCCCTTCCGAAGACCGCCCGTTGCAAAAAGAGTGTCATGTTGCAGGCGCACACACAATCTCGATTTTTGTGTGCTCCGTGTAGCTGAAATGGCTACACGGAAATGCGGATGGAAATCAACCTTCCGGGCAGATTGCCGGCCATCTCGCTTATCCCGCCGTCGCCTCGCGCATGAAGCGCTCGATGAAATCGGCAAGCTTGGAGGCGGCGAAGGACAATTGCCGGTCGGGCGCGACACAGAGATCGATCTGAGTATGGATGCCCTTCTTGCCGGAGAGCGGAACGGCGACCATCTGCCCGCTGCGGATTTCCCGCGCCACAGAAAGCGCCGGCAAAAGCGTGGCGGCGGCGTGGCCCAGCACCAGTTCCTTCAGCATTTCCAAAGAGCTGGTAATGAAGACGGGATCAAGCTCGATGCCCGCATCGGCAAACAGCGTGTCGAAAGCCTGACGCGCCGCGAAACTCTTGTCCGGCAAAGCAAGCGGCAGGCTGGCCAGCTCTTTGAGCGAGACTTCCGTCTGCCCGGCAAGCGCATGGCCGGCCGGGAAGATGGCGTCGTAGCTGATGCGGGTGTGAGAGCGCACTTTCACGCCAGAAAGCTTAGGGGCAAACAGGCTGACGACCAGATCGGCCTCCGCAGCACCCAGCGCCTCCATTGCCTGCCGGGCGCTGGTAATATGCACCTCGAAACGCAACTTCGGATATTTCAGACTGAACTGCGCCAGCACCGGCGCCAGAAGGTTCGCCACCGTCGCACCATTGGCATAGACCGTGACGCGGCCGCGCTGCAGGCCCTTCAGATCATCGATGAGCTGGTGGACGTGGTCGAGTTCCCGCAACGTCTTGCCGGCGCGGGCAGCTAGCAGCTCTCCCGCAGCCGTCAGCTTCACGCCGCGGCTGGAACGCTCCACCAGCGGCGAGCCGAAATAATATTCAAGGTTCTCGATCTGCCGGCTCACCGCTGTCGGCGCGACATTCAGATTTTCCGCCGCGGCGCGCATGGAATTGGTGCGGACGAGTTCGTCGAAATACATCAGGGCGCGCAGTTGCATGGTCTGGATACCTTGTTTTGGCCGACACCGTCCGTCATGCCGGGCTTGACCCGGCATCCAGCGCGATCAAGTCCTTGATCGCAGTAGAGTCTCTGACCGCGCAGACGCGCGGTCGCTGGATTCCGGCTCAAGGCCGGAATGACGGAAGATGTCATTTGACCCGACTATAGCGGCACCTCAAACGCGCTTGAAGCCCTCGCTCGCCACCAGCAACTGCCTTGTATAATCCGCGCTGAATTCCCGGCTTTCCAGCGCCTCGGCCTCCAGCATTTCCACCACCCTGCCGCTTTTCATCACCGCAAGGCGATCGCACATATGGCTGATGACGCCGAGATCGTGGCTGACCATGACGAAGGTGAGGTTGCGATCCTTGCGGGCCTGTTCCAGCAGGTTGAGGATTTCCGCCTGAATGGAGGCGTCGAGCGCCGAAGTCGGCTCATCCAGCAGCAGGATTTTCGGCTCGACGATCAGCGCACGCGCAATGGCGATGCGCTGGCGCTGGCCGCCGGAAAGCTGGTGCGAATAACGGAAGCGGAAGCCGGAACCGAGGCCCACCTCGTCCAATGCCCGGGCAATGCGCTGCTCGCGATTATCGAGACCGTGGATGACCAGCGGCTCGAGCAGCAGCGCATCCACCGTCTGGCGCGGGTGAAGCGAGCCATAGGGGTCCTGAAACACCATCTGCACGTCGCTATAGAAGCTCTTGTCGCGGTGCTTGCCGGTATAGGAGCGTCCGGCCACCATCAAGGAGCCTTCATCGAAATGATTAAGGCCGGCAATGGCGCGCAGCAACGTCGATTTGCCGGAGCCGGACTCGCCGACGATGCCGAAAGATTCACCCTCGGCCACATCGATGCTGACGCGGTCGAGCGCGATATAACCGTCGAAATCGACCACCATGTCGCGAACGGAAAGAACTGAACTCATGCGCGCCACTCCGGCTTGCGTTCCAGAACCGGCAGCGGATGCCGGTGGCCGCCGATTTCCGGCAGGCAGTTCAGCAGGCCCTGCGTATAGGGATGTTTCGCTTCTTTCAGATTGGCCGAGGACAGTTCCTCCACCACCTTGCCGGCATACATGACCAGAACGCGGTCGCAGAAAGACGATACCAGCCTGAGATCGTGGCTGACGAAGATCAGCCCCATGCCGCGGTCGCGCACCAGCTTGTCGAGAATGTCGAGCACTTCCAGCTGCACCGTCACGTCGAGCGCCGATGTCGGTTCGTCGGCGATCAGCAGTTCCGGGCCGCAGACCAGCATCATGGCGATCATGACACGCTGGCCCATGCCGCCCGAAACCTCGTGCGGGTAAAGATCGAAGACGCGTTCCGGGTCGCGTATCTGCACGGCTTCGAGCATGGCGAGCGTGCGCTGGCGCGCCTCGCCGCCACCGATCTTTTCATGGGTGCGCAGGGTTTCCATGATCTGGCGGCCGATGGTCATGACCGGGTTCAGCGAATATTTCGGGTCCTGCAGGATCATGGCCATGCGCTTGCCGCGCATGATCCGCCGCTCTTTTGCAGACGCCTTGAGCAGATCAATATCGCCGAAGCGCAGCGCATCGGCCTCGATGCGCGCATTTTTGGGCGTCAGCCCCATGATGGCGCGGCCGGTCTGCGATTTGCCGGAACCGGATTCGCCGACGATGCCGAGACGCTCGCGGCCGAGCGTGAAGGACACGCCGCGCACCGCCTCCACCAGCCCGGTGCGGGTGGGAAAGGACACGCGGAGATTCTGGACGGTCAGAAGCGGCGCGCTCATTGGCCCGCCTCCTTGGGGTCCAGCGCATCGCGCAGACCGTCGCCCAGAAGATTGAAACCGAGGCTGACGATGAGGATCGCCACGCCGGGCATGGCCGCGACCCACCATTGGTCGAGGATGAAGCGGCGGCCGGAAGCGATCATCGCGCCCCATTCCGGCAGCGGCGGCTGTGCGCCGAGACCGAGGAAGCCGAGGCCTGCGGCGGTGAGGATGATGCCCGCCATATCCAGCGTCACGCGCACGATGAGCGACGACAGGCAGAGCGGCATGACGTGCTTCAGCACGATACGGAAGGGCGACGCGCCCATGAGTTTGACCGCGGCGATGAAATCGGAATTGCGGAAAGTCATGGTTTCGGCGCGCGCGATGCGCGCATAGGGCGGCCATGAGGTGAGCGCGATGGCGAGCACCGCGTTTTCAATGCCCGGCCCAAGCGCCGCGACCAGCGCCAGCGCCAGAACGAGCTTCGGAAAGGCAAGGAAAATATCGGTGATGCGCATCAAAACCGCATCCACCCAGCCGCCGGCATAACCGGAAACCGTGCCGACGATGAGGCCGACGGGGGCTGCGATGATGGCGACCAGAAGCACGACGAAAAGCGTCAGCCGCGAACCGTGAATGAGGCGCGAGAGAATATCGCGGCCCTGATCGTCGGTGCCAAGCAGATAACCTTCCGTGCCGGGCGGCAACAGCCGGGCATTGCGCAGATCGCCCTGCACCGGGTTATGCGGCGCCAGAACATCGGCAAACAGCGCCACGAACAGCAGCGCGATGATGATGCCGAGCCCAAGCAGCGCCAGACGGTTTTCCGAAAAGCGCCGCCAGATGACATAGGCGCGGCCAAGCCGCGCCTGCCTGCGCGAGGCCGGCCGGTCGGAGAGCAGCCATTCGCGGCTATAGGGTTTGATCGTATCGGTCGAAAGGGTCATCGGCTGCGCGTCCTTGGATCGAGCGTCCGGTAAAGCAGATCGGAGAAGAGATTGATGCCAACGAAGATGGCGCCGATCACGATCGTGCCGCCGAGAACGGCATTCATATCCGCATTCTGCAGGGAATTGGTGATGTAGAGGCCAAGCCCCGGCCAGGCGAAGATGGTTTCGGTGAGCACCGAACCTTCCAGCAGACCGGCATAGGAGAGTGCAATCACTGTCACCAGCGGCACGGCGGCGTTGCGCAGCGCGTGGAACCAGATGATGCGGGTTTCCGAAAGCCCCTTGGCGCGGGCCGCGACGATATATTCCTGGCTAAGCTCGTTCAGCATGAAGGAGCGCGTCATGCGGCTGATATAGGCCAGCGAAAAATAACCGAGCAGACAGGCCGGCAGGATGATGTGGCGGAAGAGATCCCACAACACGTCCCATTGCCGCTGCCAGATCGCGTCGATCAGGAAGAAGCCCGTGACCGGCGTGAAGGTGAATTCATAAACGATATCCATGCGGCCGGGATAAGCCACCCATTGCAGCCGGGCGTAAAACACCAGCAGCGCCAGAAGGCCGAGCCAGAAGATCGGCACAGAATAACCGATGAGGCCGATGACGCGCACCACCTGATCGGCAAAGCTGCCACGCTTGACGGCGGCAAGCACGCCAAGCGGAATGCCGAAGACGGCGCCGATGATGGTGCCGAGCGTGGCAAGTTCTATCGTCGCCGGAAACACCCGCTTGATATCCTCCATCACCGGATTGGTGGTGAGGACGGAGGTGCCGAAATCGCCCGATAGCGCCTGTTTCAGATAAAGGAAGAACTGCTGCCAGAGCGGCAGGTTGAGGCCGAGCTGCTCACGCACCCGCTCGACCACATGCGCAGGCGCACGGTCGCCGACGATCGCCAGCGCAGGATCGATCGGCACGACGCGGCCAATGAAGAATGTGACCGCCATCAGCCCCAGAAAGGTGGTGATGACGGTGACGGCGAAGCCGAGAACGGCTTTCACGCGGGCATTGACACGGCGTTTGCCGTGCCTCGCCCTGCTGTTGCTTTCAACCATGCTCAAGAGACCGATCCTTCCGGATCATTCCTTGGAAATGGTGTAGACGAAGTTGGTGTCGAAGCTCGGTCCGAGCTTCAGGCCCTTCAGCTTGGCGGAATATCCTGCCACTTCCGTCTGCTGGAAGATGATGACGAAGGGACCCTTCGCCAGAACTTCCTTCTGCAGGTTTTCATAGATGGCGGCGCGCTTGGCGCTGTCCTTCTCCAGAAGCGCCGACTGGGTTTCCTTGGTCAGGTCAGGAACGTCCCAGGCATTGCGCCAGGCGAGCGTCTTGTTCTTGCCCTCGTCGGAATTGTCGTAGTTGATGGTGAAGGTTTCCGCATTCGAGTTCGGGTCGAAATAGTCCGAACCCCACTGGCCAATGTAGATATCATGCGTGCGGGCGCGATATTTGGTCAGCGTCTGCTTGCCGTCGCCGGGGATGATTTCCAGCTTGATACCGGCCTGCGCCAGCGTCTGCTGCACGCTTTCGGCAATGCCGGTTACCGGCTGGGTGTTGCGCACATCCATGGACACGGTGAAGCCGTCCTTCAGGCCGGCCTTGGCGAGAAGCTCCTTCGCCTTGGCGACGTCCAGCTTGTAGGGGTTCTCGTCAAGCGCGCCGAGCTGGCCCTTCGGCAGGAAGGTCTGGTGAACTTCGCCGATGCCCTTGATGATCGTCGCACCGATGGCATCGTAGTCGACCAGATATTTGAAGGCTTCGATGACTTCGGGCTTCTTCAGGTTCTCGTTCTTCTGGTTGAGGCTGAAATAATAGACGGTGCCCTTCGGCGCGGAGGTGACGGCAAGGCCTTCCTTCTTGGAAACGGCTTCCATGTCGCCCGGCTCGAGGTTGCGGGCCACATCGATGTCACCGTTCTCAAGCGCCAGGCGCTGGCCCGAGCTTTCCTTCATGTGGCGATAGACGACGCGCTTCAGCTTCGGCTTCTCACCGTAATAATTCGGGTTGGCCTCGAGGATGACCGCTTCATTGGCCTTCCAGCCGAGGATTTTGTAGGGGCCGGAACCGGCATAACCGGTCTTCAGGAACTCGTTGCCGAAATCGGTATCGTATTTGTAATCGGCGCTCGGCGTAACCGACTTGGCCTTTTCCGTCACGAATTTCTTGTCGACCACCGAAGCGACGGTTGCGGTCAGCACGTTCAGCACGAAGCTCGGCGCATAGGGCTTGTCGACCGTCAGAACGAATGTGTTCGCATCCGCAGCCTTCGCCTTTTCGGTGACGTTGTCACCGCTGAGGCCGAACTGCGTCAAGAGGAATGCCGGCGACTTGTCGAGCTTCACGGCGCGTTCGAAGGAGAAGGCCACATCATCGGCCGTGACCGGATTGCCCGACGCGAATTTCAGGCCGGATTTCAGCTTGAACGTATAGGTGAGGCCGTCGTCGGAGGTCGTCCAGCTTTCGGCCAGATCGCCGATCACCTTGGACGTGTCGTTAAGATCGATGGAAACCAGCTTGCTGTAGGTGTTGCCGGTAACTTCAGCTGCGGAAAGTTCGAAAGCCTCGCCCGGATCGAGCGTGATGATGTCGTCGATGGCGAAACCTTCGACCAGCGTATCGGCCGGCGTTGCGGCAAAAGCATGGGGCGCGGCCAGCATCATCAGCGACAAAGCGGCGCTGGCGCTGAGAATACGCATGGATTTGTTGAGCGATTTGATCATAGGATCTCCCCTTTTGTTATAAGCTTGATTTGGTTCGCTTCAGCTCTTCTCAGGCCGCCTCGTGCCAGGCCTGAGACAAAACACGCAGCCAGTTTTCCCGGCATATTTTAGCAAGTTCTCCATCACCGTAGCCCGCCGATTTCAGCGCCGCAACCAGATTGTGATTGCCGCTCGCATCGGCAACGCCGACGGGTATCGTCGCGCCGTCGAAGTCCGATCCCAGCGCCACGCAATCAATGCCCATGCGCTCCACCATGTAATCGATATGGCGCACCATGTCGGAAAGCGGCGTATCGGCAATGTCCCGCGCATCCGCGCGCAGCATGGTCACGGCATAATTAAGCCCCACCAGCCCGCCGCTTTCCCTGATGGCATCCATCTGCCTGTCGGTGAGATTGCGGGCGACGGGGGTAAGCGCATGTGCGTTTGAATGGCTGGCGATCAGCGGCTGGTTGGTGGTCTTCGCCACATCCCAGAAGCCTTTTTCGGTGATGTGCGCGAGATCGATGAGAATGCCGAGCCTGTTGCATTCCTTCACCAGCGCAAAACCGGCATCGGTGAGGCCGGGCGCCGTATCGGGAGACATGGGGTAAGAGAACGGAACGCCATGGCCGAAGATATTGTGCCGGCTCCAGACCGGGCCGAGCGAGCGCAGGCCGGCGGCGTAAAACACGTTCAGCGCATCGAGATCGGCGTCGATCGCCTCGCAGCCCTCCATATGCAGCACGGCGGCGAAGATATCCTCGGCAAAGGCCTTGCGGATATCGGCCGTGGAGCGGCAAAGCCGCCACGCGCCGGCGCGGTCGAGCCTCAGCGCAATCGCCGCCTTTTCCATGGCGATATCGAGCGAAGGCTGGCGCTCCAGTGGGGAGGCGAGCGGCGTGTTGTAATGGCCGCTTTCATCCGGTTCCTGCAAGATGAGATCGCCGGAGGGAATATAGATCGCGCAGATGCCGCCGCCGAGACCGCCTGCCCTTGCACGCGGGCCGTCTATATGGCCTTCGCGCGTGCCGTTCCTGAATTCGGCCACCGGATCGGCACCGGCCCTGCTGTTGCGCCACAACCGAAGCAGCACATCATTATGACCGTCAAACACTGCATGCATGGGAAGAAATTCCAGTCATCGGAAAGAACAAAACGGGGGCGGGCAGACGCCGGGATGACACCGCGCGAAAGCAAACCGGCGCATTGTTCGCCGACCGCTATTGTCTGTCGGAGGCGATCTTAGGACGATCTCTTCGAGCTTCGCAAGACACAAATTAGGCAGCGGTGAAATTATCACCACTTGCCTTTTGCCGGAATTTGCGCTTCGTCAGGCGCGCCAGCCGCCTTCCGCTTTGGTGAGCAGCGGCGTTGAAAAAACACCCCTCACCCGCTCCGGCCATTCCGGCCCGAAAGCGGCGATTTTTTCCCGCCAGCGATCCGATTGCAGCATGGCCGCGCCGATGACGGCGGGCCGAATGCCGGAGGCGGCGAGAAGAGAAAGACCCGCTATGATGGAGCTGCCGCTGGAGATCACATCATCCACCAGCGCCACCCGCCGGTTCTCGATGAGCGGCAGCATGCGCGGATCGATATAAAGCCGTTTTTCCTGCCTTGTGGTGACGGAGGACATCGGCACCGACAGTTCCTCGAGATACCAGAATTTGCGCGAAGTGCCGAGCGGCACGTAACGGGAATGGCCGAGATGCCGGGCGACGGCGGCGGCGAGCGTCAGCCCCAGCGTCGGCAGGCCGATGACGACATCGGGCTTGAAGGGAAGAAGCTGTGCGGCAAGGTCGGCCGCCAGCGCCTCGAGCACTTCGAAAGAGGCCTGATTGACGATAAGCGAGGCGAGCGCATGTTCGCCATCCGCGAGCGGCCTTATCGGCAGGCATATCTGCCTTCCGTCATCCAGCGCCGCCGGAAAAAAGGTGGAATGCGGGCCTGCCGTTTCGAAGCTGCGGAGCGGATGGATCTCCTGCCAGAACTCATGCGGCGCGGCGGGAGAATGGGCGGCAGGCGATGCGGATGGCGGCATCGGTTTTTCCTTTCAGAACCGGGATGGCGCAAGGCGCAGGCGGTTTTCGGCCACGCCAATCCCGTTCGGCAGATTAGTCATTTTAGCAACCACAGAGACACTGCGGGTTCATTTCATTGGCTTTTTCCGCTAGGGTATTTCCGTTTTTATCCGAAACACGGAAATACCCTGGCTCTTTGGTTTACGCATTTCCGAACGCAAAACCGCTACACACTTTTGCTGGAAATGCTCTAGAAGAGAAAAAAGCAACAGGCATTCGGATGAACCCACCTATGACGCGGGTTTTTCCCATATTCAAGGACAAGCTGCCCATGAGACTGCTGGACCGCATCGGCGAGGACCTGCCATTCCTGACGGAGCTTCGCCACGACCTGCACGCGCATCCCGAACTGGGCTTCGAAGAGGAAAGAACCAGCGCCATCGTCGCCGATCTTCTCGAGCGTGCCGGGCTGAAGGTGCATCGCGGTCTCGGCGGCACCGGCGTGGTCGCCACGCTGCAGGTGGGCAACGGCACCCGCAGCATCGGCCTGCGCGCCGACATGGATGCGCTTGCCATGCCGGAAGTGCCCGACCGGCCCTATAAATCGAAATTTCCCGGCAAGATGCATGCCTGCGGCCATGACGGCCACACCGCCATGCTGCTGGGTGCGGCGCGTTACCTCGCAAAGACCCGCGATTTTTCCGGCACCGTGCATTTCATTTTCCAGCCGGCCGAAGAAGGCCGCGGCGGCGCGAAAAAAATGGTGGAGGACGGGCTTTTCACCCTGTTTCCCTGCGATGCGGTCTATGGCCTGCACAATATGCCGGGGCTCGGCATCGACGAAATGGCGGTGGTGGAAGGCCCGCAGCTCGCCTCTTCCGACAGCTGGCGCGTCACCTTCAAAGGCATCGGCACGCACGGCGCCAAGCCGCATCTCGGCCGCGATCCGGTGACGGCGGCGGGCACCTTCCTCGCCTCGCTGCAAACCATCGTCGGCCGCGTCGTCGATCCGCTGCAGCCCGCCGTGGTCAGCGCCTGTTCGGTGCAGGCGGGCGACCCGAAGGCGCTCAACGTCATTCCCGATCTCGTCGAAATCGGCGGCACGGCGCGCGCTTATGCGGCTGACGTGCGCGACCAGCTGGAAGCGGAAATCGGCAGGCTGGCAAAGGGCACGGCGGCGATGTTCGGCATCGAAGCAAGTTATGAGTTCATCCGCCGCATTCCGCCCGTCATCAACGACGCCGATGCAACGAAACGGGCGCTCCGGGCCGCCAAAACAGTCTTCGGCAACAGGACCCGCAACGCCTTCCCGCCCTCGACCGCCGGCGACGATTTCGCCTTCTTCGCAGGCGAAGCGCCCGGCTGCTATGTCTGGCTCGGCAACGGTCCTGCGGTGGATGGCGCGCTGCACCACAACACCTCCTACGACTTTAACGATGCGGCCATCGTGCCGGGCGTGGCGTTCTGGGCGACGCTGGTGGAGCAGGAACTGGCGGCGGATCAATGAAGCCCGCGGCACGCTCCGTCCGCGCGATGACAACCGAAAGATGTGAGCGGATGTTCTAGCTCACAACCGAAATCACCGGGCTTTCCATCACCCTGCCCGTCAACACATCGGCAATGCCCATATCTGTCTGGTGCGGGCCGATATTGCAGGCGAGTGTGGCGCCGAAGCAGGCCTTGAAGACGAGATAGGGCGGCTGCCATTCCACCAGCCTGCCGACGGCTTCGCGCAATTCTTCGAAAGCCTTTGCCACGTCGTCAAGCGGGGCATCGGAAACGAGGCCGGAAAGCGGCAACGGGAGAAGTGCGGTCACCCTGCCTTCGGAAGCGACAGCCATGCCGCCGCCGGCCTTTATCACCGCATTTGCGGCGAGCGCCATGTCCTCCGCATTACCGCCGAAAACGGTGAGGTTGTGGCTGTCATGCGAGACGGTGGTGGCGAAGGCGCCGTTCCAGTTTCCCCAGCCGGTGAGAAAGCCGGTTCTGGTGATCGGCTCGGCCATGCCGTGGCGATGGGTGACGGAAATCATCGTGGCGCCCTCAGGGGGAACGACGAAACCGTCCTTCACCTCGGCTTCCGCCTCGCCCCATTGCGTGAAGCGCGGGCGGTCGATGGTGGCGAGGCGTACCTTTGCCCCTTCGCAGGCAACCCGGAAATCATCGGCTGCGCGCAGCGGCAGCTTCATCGAGCCTTCGAGCGCCGCCGCATCGCAGGCCTGAACGTCGACGAGCATATGCCCGCCTTCCGCAACCGCCCTGCCCTCGGCCAGAACGTGGCGGGCGGCAAAACCGCTCAAATCCTCAAAGACGACGATATCGGCGCGACGGCCGGCGGCGATGAGGCCGAGATCGGCACGGCCGAGCCTTTGCGCGGCATTGAGCGTTGCGGCGCGCAGCGCCCATTCGGGCTTCAGGCCATAACGGACGAGGCGGCGCACCACATCGTCAAGCCCACCGCCTCGTAGCAGATCATCGGGGAAGACGTCGTCGGTACAGAGTGTCACCGTCTGCGGCAGGTGGCCGAGGGCGTTCAGCGCTTCCACGAATTCCGGTAGCAGGTGATCGTGCGAGCCGCGCAACTCAATCGTCATTCCTGCCCGCAGTTTCGCCATCAGGTCTTCGCCCGAGACCAGCTCGTGATCGGAAGAAACGCCCGCCGCCATGAAGGCGTTGAGATCGGCGCCCTTCAGGCCGCGTGCATGGCCGCAGACCAGCTTTTCCGAGGCAAGCCCGGCCTGCACGATGCCGCTCATGCGCGGATCGCGCTCGATGACGCCGCGCATATTCATGATTTCCGCGACACCGCCGACCTGCGGCCACGACAGGATATCGGCGAGAGTGGCAGCGTCGAAATCCGCCCCGCCGCGCTCCAGCCCCGGTGCGGAAGGCACGCAGGAGGGCGCGAGCAGAATGGCGCGCAGGGGCAGGTTCTGGATGGATTTCGCCGCCCAGCGCACCCCTTCCACCCCATGCACATTGCCGAATTCATGCGGGTCCCAGACGATGGTGGTGACGCCACGGGCAACCACGGCTGCCGCATAGGCGGCCGGCGTGACCATCGAGCTTTCGATATGCATATGTGTGTCGATGAGGCCGGGCGAGACATAGGCGCCTGCCGCATCGATGATCCGTGCAGCGTCGCTGCGGCTTGCTCGCTCGTGCACGCTGGCGATCAAAGCGCCGACAATGCCGATATCGGCGGCGCGAAGCTCTCCCGTCACCACATCCACCAATGTTCCGCCGCTGACGAGAACATCGAAAGGTGCATCGCCGCGTGCGGCGGCGACCGCGCGGCTGCGCAGCGCATCATCGGTGAGATCGGCAGGCTCGCGTGTCGGAAAGTTCGCGCTCATCGGGCGGCCTCCCGGCGCAACGCCTCGAGAATCGCCGTCTTCGCACCTTCGGCATCCACCGTTTCGGCGAAATGCGCGTTGAAGGCGTGAGCTTTCTCAGCGCGCGTCTCGACCACGGTTCGCCCGCGCGTCAGCGTCGCCTGAAGCTCGACATCGATCCGCGCATGACGCCAACCGATGAGACCGGAGACGAATGCGACGGCGGCAACGGGATCGTAAAGCGCCATGGCAGCTCTGCCACGGCTGGTGACGATGCCGATGAAACCTTCCAGCAGATCGGCGATCAGCCCGGCATTCTTGCCGCCGGCATTACGGATCGGCAGCACATCGGCCGGCGAGGCGGTGACTTTGCGGCAGGCGTCCAGATCGACCATGCGCAACGGCAGGCCGTGGGAGAGCACGATGGCCAGCGCTTCCGGATCGGCAAAGGCGTTGAATTCGGCCGAGGCCGTGTGGTTGCCGCTGGTCACGCCACCACCCATCCAGGTGAGATCGGAAATTCTGGCGGCAAGATCAGGCCGGGCAAGGCAAAGCGCGGCGATATTGGTGAGTGGGCCGAGTGCCAGAATGCGCTTCTCACCATCACCCTCAAGCCAGTTGCACAGGGCGGCAAAGGCATCGCTTTTCGGCAAGACCGGCGCATCCGGCAAGTTTTGGCCGACGGTCGGAATGCCGTTATCGCCCAGAATGCATTGCGCGGTTTCGAGTGCACCGAGCACCGGCATGGTGCGGCCCTGATGGATCGGCATCGACCAGCCGAAGGCTGAGACGGCGCCTGCGGCATTGCGGCAGACGGCCTGAAGTGTCGCGTTGCCGAAGACCAGCGAAATGCCGTCGATGGCAAGGCCCGACGATTGCACCACCATGATGGCGGCGATATCGTCGAAGCCCATATCGGTATCGATCCATACACCCATGGTCAGTTGAACACCTTGAGGCTCGCCGCTTTTTCGACCGGCAGGTCGAAGGCGAGCGTATCGCCGATTGCGTGGGAGGTCAGGGCGGCGTCCGTTTCCGCCTTGATGGGGCCAAGCGGCGTATCGAGCAGATATTCGCGGCTGTTGCCGGCAAAGGAGGTGCCGCGCACGGTTCCCTGGAAAGGACCTGAACCGAGGGTGACCATGCGCGGCCGCCAGGCCAGTCCGGATGCTGAAAGGACTGGTCCGGGAAGCGGTGTTGCGCCGTTTGCGGTTTTGAGCGCGCCGCCTTCCAGCGCGAAGATGTTTTCAAAGCCGACGAAATCCGCCACGAAGGACGAAACCGGCGCGTTGTAAATGTCTTCCGGCGTGCCGATCTGCTCAATCTTGCCGCCCTTCATGACGACAATGCGGTCGGCGAGCGCCAAAGCCTCGATCTGGTCATGGGTGACGAAGATCATCGTCACGCCGGTCTCCTTCTGCACGCGCTGCAATTCGGTGCGCATTTCGAGCCTGAGACGCGCATCGAGGTTGGAGAGCGGCTCATCGAGCAGGAGCACCTTCGGCTCCATGACCATGGAGCGCGCCAGCGCCACGCGCTGCTGCTGGCCGCCGGAAAGCTCCGCCGGCTTTCGCGAGGCGAAGCTGGACAAGCCCACCGATTTCAGGCCGGAGGCGACCTTGTCTTCCAGCGCCTTGCCGTTCATGCCCTTGAGCTTCAGGCCGAAGGCGACGTTTTCATAGACCGTCAGATGCGGGAAGAGCGCATAGGACTGGAACACCAGACCCACGGCACGCTTGTTGGCTGCAACGCGCGTGATATCGGCCCCATCGAGATCGATGCGCCCGCCGGCCACCGGCATCAGCCCGGCAATGGCGCGCATCGTCGTGGTCTTGCCGCAGCCGGAAGGCCCGAGAAGCGCGAGCAGCTCGCCCTTGCGGATATCGAGATCGAGGTCCTTGACGGCGACATTGCCGCCATAGGCGAGCGAGACTTTTTTGAGCGAAAGGTAATTTGCGTCAGACATAACGGGAGAACCCCAAGAAACGTTCGGCCAGGAAGACGATGCCGATGGAAAGGAAGGCGAGCAGCGAGGAGAGTGCGGCCACGGAAGGATCGAAGACGATTTCCATGTAGCCCAGCATATCAATGGGCAGCGTGCGAACGCCGGGGCCTGACAGGAACAGCGACACCGGCACCTGGTTGAAGCTCGTTACGAAACCGAGAATGAAGGCTGAGAGAATGCCGCCGCGAATATTCGGCAGCACAACGCGGAAAAACGCACCCACCCGCGACGAGCCGAGCAGCACCGCCGCCTCCTCGATATCCGAGCGCAGATTGTTGAGGCTGGCCGACACCACCCGCACCGCATAGGGCAGGATGAGCGCCGTGTGGGCGAGGAACAAAGCAAGCGTGATGCCGATGCCGAAAGGCACGACGAAATAGCGCAGCAGCGCTAAGCCGACGATGATACCCGGCACGATGATCGGCGCGGAAACGATGGTGCGCACCGTCTCGGCAAAAGGCAGCTTATAGCGCGACATGGCGTAAGAAGCGGGGATGCCGAGGATGAGCGCCGCAAACGTACCGCCGATGGCGAGGAACATCGACATCGCAAAGCTTTCGCGAAAACTTTCCACCGTGAAGACCTTGGCGATCCATTTCAGCGAAAAACCCTGTGGCGGAAAGGCGAGCGTATCGCCGGCCGAAAACGAGGCCGCGACGATGATGAGGAACGGCCCGATCAGGAAACCGACGACAAGCAGAAGCGTGAGCGGAATGAAGAGCTGCCGGGTCATTTCTTGTTCCTTGCGGTGGCGATGCGCTTCAGCAGGATATTGGCGGCAAAGCTCATGACGATCAGGATGAAGGCGATGACGCTGGCGGAGACGAAATTGTTGGAAACCGTGACCTGCTGGTAAAGCAGGGTTTCCAGCATCAGCACCTTGGAGCCGCCGAGAATGGCGGGCGTGATATAGGCCGTGAGCGAACCGGTGAAGACCAGCGTGCCGCCGACGACCAGCCCTTCCTTGGTGAGCGGCAGGATGACCTTCCAGAACACCTGCAGCCAGCTTGCGCCGAGAACGCGGGCAGCCGCAATCGTATCCTTCGGCATATTCTCAAGCGCGCTGATGAGCGAGATGATCATCAATGGCAAGAACAATTGCAGAAGGCCGATGAAGACGGCGGTTTCGGAAAACAGGATGCGGATCGGCCCGTCGCTGAGGCCGACAGCCTGCAGCGCCTGATTGACGATGCCGGTTCGACCCAGAATGACGATCCAGGCATAGGTGCGGGCGACGGGTGAAATCATCAGCGGCAGCACGACCAGATTGACGACGTGCCCCTTCGCGCCCTGCGACAGGTTGACGATGGCGAAGGCCGCCGCATAACCCACCACCGCCGAGACGATGGTGACAAGCGCGCCGAGCTTCAGGGTGCGCAGGAAAACCGTCTGGTTCAGCGGATCGGTGAAGAAATCGGCGTAAGCCGACAACGTCCAGCCATCGGCGGTGCGAAAACCCTCCGACAGCAGCATGAAGACCGGCACAAGAAAGACCGCCGCCGCGAAAATTGCGGCAGGCAAGGCAAGCGCCAGCGCTTCGGCCCGGTTCTGAAACATGGGTTTATTCCCTGAACGGCCTGAGGGCCGGTTGTTACGGCAGCCAGACGCGCCGGCCTACGATCAAAAAGGGTGGAAAAGCGGTCAGGGGACGACCGAACCGCTTTTCCGGGAATGGAGCCGTCCTTGCGGACGTTTAAATGCCCCATTCCAAACGGTGAATGGGCTTACTGGCCCACCTTCGCGTTCCACTCCGACAGCCACTTGTCGCGGTTATCCAGCGTCACGTCGGACGGAATGAGCTGCAGGCTTTTTGCGGTTTCGTCGCCATAGGTGATGTTATTCGCCACCTCATCGGAAACCTTGACTTCCCTGTTGGTCGGGCTGTCCACCAGCTTTTCGGCCAGCGCCTTCTGAACGTCGGTCGATAGCCAGAAATCCATGAACTGCAACGCCAGATCTTCGTTCTTCGTACCCTTCGGCACCACGAGCACGTTCATGCCGCCGGTCTGGCCTTCCTTGGGCGTCGCCCAGGCAAGCGGCAGGTCGAGCTTGGTGAAAGGCGCCCAGGAGAAGCGGCCGATCGGGGCTGCCCAGATTTCTTCCTGCTGCATCAACTGCACCAACTGCGAGGATTTGACGTAGAAAGTGACGATGTCGTCCTTCTTTTCGCCCACGGCCTCGATGGCGCCGGAAAGATCGGGCGTGTCCTTGCCGATAGCTTTGCCGAGCATATAAAGCGCCGGCGGGCCCTGATTGGTGGTAACATTCGGGAAGGCGACGTGGTCGACGATATCGTCCTTCAAAAGATCGGCCCAGCTGTCGATCTTCATCTTGTCGGTGCGGTAAACAATTGAGGTGGCGTAGAAATTGACGCCGACGCTCATGCCGTCGCCATTCGGATCCTTGGCGATGTCATAGAGCTTTTCGATATTCGGAACCTTGGAAGCATCGATCTTCTGGATCAGATCCTTGCGGGTGGCCGAAAGCGCATCCGCCATGGAGACGATGGCGAGATCGACCACCGGATTGGCCTTGTTGGCCTCCATCTTGGCCAGACGCTCGACGCTGTTGCCGGTCTCGACGACCAGCTTGCAACCGCATTTCTGCTCAAACGGCGTATAGACCAGTTCCTTGAATTCGTCCTGCGCGAAGGCATAGACGGAAATCGTCAGCGTCTTGTCCTGCGCCTCAGCGGCCCCCATCGTCAGCATCAGGGCGCTGCCCGATGCGAGAATGATCTTTTTCATGGTGTGAGTTCTCCTGCTGTCGTTTTTTTGGCTTCAATCGCATCATGCTTTGCCTTGCCGGTGGAACCGCGCATGATCAGCGCCATCGGTACTTTCGAAATATCCGCGGTCACTTCGCCCGCGATGCCGTTTTCGCCCGCGCCATCGATCGCGCGCAGCAGCGCGCCGACGGCGAGATCGGCTATCCGGCCCATATCCATGCGCATGGTCGTGAGCGGCGGGGTGACCACGGCGGAAAAGATGAGATCATCGAAACCGGTGACGCTTGCTTCTTCCGGCACCTCGATGCCCTCACGCTGCAACTCGGTCAGCGCCCGCAGCGCATGCAGGTCGGAAATGGCGGCAAAGCCGGTAAAACCATCCGCCACCAGATCGGCAAGCCCCAGCCGGCAACCCGCACCGTCAGACTCTTCGATGCTGTCGATCCAGAGCGTCCGGGTCACGCAGGCCTTGCCAAGACCATCCCGAATGCCGCCGAGACGGTCGTTCTGCACATTGGAATCGCGGTTCTTGCCCACCAGCACCACCTTGCGGTGGCCAAGGCCTGCCAGATAGTCACCCACCTGCCGGCCACCATCCCAATGGTCGGCGGCGACGGTATTGCCCGGTGTTGACGGGCTGTCGATGACGGCGACCGGGCAATCGACATCGGAAATGCGCGTGCCACGGCGGGGAACGACCACCATACCATCGACCCCGCGCTCGATCAGCCGGTTGATCGCATCCGTCTGCAGGGCGATATCGCCACGGGAGTCGGCGATCAGCACGCCGTAACCGGCAGTAACGGCAGCCTTTTCAATGGCCTGCGCGATCTGCGGGAAGAGCGGGTTAGCAATGTCAGGCAGAACCAGCCCCAGAACACCGCTTCTGCCGGTGCGCAACGCCCTGCCCGCCGAACTCGGCACATAACCCAGTTCACTTGCCGTCTTGCGGATACGCTCTACCAGATCAGGTGAAACACGGCCTTTACCCGACAGCGCATTGGACACGGTTGCAACCGACACGCCGAGTGCCGCTGCTATCGCGCTCAGATTGGTGGCAGGCCGTGACGACGCCATGGATGGTCCGGGAAAGCTGATTAAACGTTTAATCAGGATAAGCGAGGCGCGGGCCGCTGTCGAGTCCTGCGCCGGCGAAATACGGCGAAAAGCTGGGCACAAAGGTTAAATGCCCGAAAAAAGAGCGATTATTTTTTACAGGGCCTGAGTGCTGGCGGCGCGATAAGCCTCAACCTGGCGCACCAGCCAATCGCGAAACAGCACGACCGGGACATGATTGGCACGCGAAAGCGGCGCCACCGCATAATAGGAACTGGGGCTTCTCGCCTGATGATCGAAGGCCTTTACCAGTTGCTTCGATTTCAGCTCGTTATCGATCAGAAACAGCGGCATCAGCGCCACACCGAGCCCGGCGATGCAAGCCTGCGCCACGCTGGAAAACTGTTCGAAGCGCATGCCCTGCGGCAGGGCGAGCGACAGGCCGAGGCTTTCGAACCAGTGCCCCCATGCGCCGGGCCGCGAGGCCATGTGCAGCAGCGGCAGGGCGGCGATATCCTCTCCCTTTTCCACGGGATGGGCGCTGAGGAATTGCGGGCTGCACACCGGCGCGACCATTTCATGCATGAGAAAGGTGCTTTCCGCCCCCGGCCAATCGGCCTGGCCGATATGGATCGCCATATCCAGCTGCTCACGCTCAAAGTCGAATTGGCCGATGCGGGTGGCGAAATTGATGGTGATTTCGGGGTGGTTCGCCACGAAATCCGGGATACGCGGCAGAAGCCAGCGGGTGCCGAAGGTGGGCAACATGGCAAGGTTCAAGGTATTGCCATGCGTTTTGGTCATGATCTGCAGTGAGGCGGAGCGTATCTCGCCAAGGGCGGAGGCAATCGATTTTGCATAGGCACGGCCTTCCGCCGTCAGCGCCACGCCGCGTGCGCCGCGTTCGAAAAGGCGCACGCCAAGCTGTTCTTCCAGTGACATAACCTGCCGGCTGATCGCCCCCTGCGTCAGGGCAAGCTCATCGGCGGCCGCGGAAAAGCTGCCGAGCCGGGCCACGGAATCGAAGGCGGCGAGCGCACTGGTGGAAGGCAGGAGTTTGCGGCTGAGAGACGTCATCAGCCATTACTATATGTAATGCAAAAATGAGTAAACATGGCTTGTGCCGACTGGCTCGAATACCAATAATCCGGCCACCAAATCCGGAGGCATCACGTGAGCGAACACGCAGCATTCAATTGGCAGGACCCTTTTCTGCTCGAAGACCAACTGACCCACGACGAGCGGATGATCCGCGACGCCGCCGCCGCCTTTGGCAAATCCGAACTCTTGCCGCGTGTCTCCGAAGCCTATCTTTCCGAGACCACCGAGCCGGAACTGTTCCGCCTGATGGGCCGCACCGGCCTGCTCGGCGTCACCCTGCCGGAAGAATATGGCGCGGCCAATGCCAGCTATGTGGCTTACGGCCTCGTCGCCCGCGAGGTGGAGCGCATCGACAGCGGTTACCGCTCGATGATGAGCGTGCAGTCCTCGCTCGTCATCCATCCGATCTTCGCCTATGGCTCCGACGAGCAGAAGAAGAAATACCTGCCCGGCCTCGTCTCGGGTGAACTGATCGGCTGTTTCGGCCTGACCGAGCCGGATGCCGGCTCCGATCCCGGCGGCATGAAGACCCGCGCTGAAAAGATCGCCGGCGGCTATCGTCTGCGCGGTTCGAAAATGTGGATTTCCAATGCGCCAATCGCCGATGTCTTCGTCGTCTGGGCGAAATCGGAAGCGCATGACAACCAGATCCGCGGCTTCGTGCTGGAAAAGGGCATGAAGGGCCTCTCCGCTCCCAAAATCGGCGGCAAGCTGTCGCTGCGCGCCTCCATCACCGGCGAGATCGTTCTGGACGGTGTGGAAGTGGGCGAAGACGCGCTGCTGCCCAATGTTTCCGGCCTGAAAGGCCCGTTCGGCTGCCTTAACCGCGCCCGTTATGGCATTTCCTGGGGTGTCATGGGGGCTGCGGAAGATTGCTGGTTCCGCGCCCGGCAATATGGTCTCGACCGCAAGCAGTTCGGCAAGCCGCTGGCCGGCATGCAGCTTTACCAGAAGAAGCTCGCCGACATGCAGACCGAAATCGCGCTCGGACTTCAGGCATCGCTCCGCGTCGGCCAACTGATGGACGAGCACAAGATGGCGCCGGAAATGATCTCCATCATCAAGCGCAACAATTGCGGCAAGGCGCTGGATATCGCCCGCCAGGCCCGCGATATGCATGGTGGCAACGGCATCCAGATCGAATATCACGTCATGCGCCACGCCCAGAACCTTGAGACGGTCAACACCTATGAGGGCACGCACGACGTCCACGCGCTGATCCTCGGCCGGGCGCAGACGGGCATTCAGGCGTTTTTCTGAGGCTTTATCCACGTCGGGGATCTCGGCTTTAAAGAGGCCCAAAGCCTCTCCTTCGTCATGCTCGGGCCTGTCCCGAGCATCTGCAACCGATTGTTCTAACGAGACGTGGTTGGATCCTCGGGACAAG